>NZ_JBDYKM010000002.1:0-448213 GCF_040012495.1 Paraglaciecola sp. 25GB23A | reverse complement strand
CCGATACTGCAACGCTTAGGGATTAACGATGAGCAATGGTTAACCTTAACCACAGAGTTTGAGCAACACTTCAGCAGGGCAGTGGGTAGCGAGCAGATGCTGCAACAATACAAAAATAATACTCACCATAAACGCATACGAGGCATGAGTCAGGCTAAAGCTTTATTAAAACGCGCCTAAGCTGAATAACCTCCTATAAAAAATACGTAACAACACCCAGTTGTTCAACAAGGCTGTCCGACATTTACCCAAAAGCCCGAAATCTAGCCTAACCTGCGATTTCTCAATTCAAATCAGCCTTTTCTAAAACGCAAACTGGGCATTCCGGCCAATTCTTTTTATTTTTGGGAAAATCTTGGAGTAAACAGATGATGTGTTTTTATTTTGGCTGTCATGATAATAATGATGGCTGTCATATTAACAGTCGCCAGCACTTAGAAGGGGACTTGGAGCAAGTAATTGATAGGTTGACGGTAAAGATATTTAGTATTTGGACTGCTTTCAATAAACTTTCGTGCTAATTGATTTGCGATCAGAAATTAATTGCAGTTACTTTGAGCAATAGCCAAAACGGGCTAAAATTCACCGTTAATTTGGCTTTATTCCTTTGGTTTACAAGTGTCATTTAAATACCTAATATGAGGGCAATTATTATTTTCATTGTTGTCTATTATGAGCATAAAGCGACACCGAGGCACCCAAGTCATTCATGCGGGTTTGCCCAAAGCAGAGCAGGGCAAACCGTTTAACAACGGACCTGCATTCGCCAGCACCTATCATCTATCTGGCCCAGCAGACAGTGCAGAACATCAGTATGGTCGATTTTCTAATCCTACTTGGCAGGCACTTGAACAAGGTTTAAGCGAACTTGAAGGTGGTGAAACTGTGATTTTTCCATCAGGCATGGCCGCTGCGGCTGCGATTATGAGTAGTCTAGTGGTAGCTGGTGAAACCATTGTATTACCCAGCGATGGTTATTTTGCAATCCGCGCTTACGCTCATGAATTTTTAGAGCCCAACGGAATAAACCTAAAACTAGTACGCACCAAAGATTTGCTTGCATTTGATTATACTAACGTGCGTTTGGTATTGGTCGAATCACCGAGTAATCCCTTGCTTGATGTGGTGGATATCAAAGCTCTTTCTGCTAAGGTTCACTCTGCGGGAGGTTTAATTGCTATTGATAACACTACACTAACGGTATTAGGCCAACGTCCACTTGAATTGGGCGCAGATTTATCCATGTCAGCAGATACCAAAGCACTAAATGGACATAGCGATGTGGTATTTGGCCATGTATCTGCAGCCACTTCAATGCTAATTGAACGGGTTCGCTTATGGCGTAAACTAGCGGGTAATATTCCTGGCCCAATGGAAACTTGGTTAGTGCATCGTGGTTTGGCGACTTTAGATGTACGCCTTGAACGTATGGTCAGCAATGCCCAAAAAGTGGCTGAGATGCTGGCTAATCATCCTGCGGTAAAATCAGTGCGTTACCCAGGCTTACCCAGTGATGCTTCATACGCTATAGCAAAAGAACAAATGGATCATTTCGGATTTATTATCAGTTTCGATCTCGGTTCTATACAAGCGGCAGATCGATTTTTACAAGCGGCATCATTAGTTTTCGAGGCAACTAGTTTTGGCGGAGTGCATACCATAGCCGAACGTCGAGCACGATGGGGGACAGACAATGTGCCAGAGGGCTTAGTCAGATTAAGTGTAGGTTGTGAGCGTATTGTTGATTTACTGGATGCATTTGAAACCGCCTTAGCCACTTAAAGCAAAATGTTAATGTTTATTGAACGATTATGCTCAGCACTAAAAGTGGTCGTTATGTCAAAAAATCATGATGCAATTATGATTTGAATCCGCTGAGCTCTGCTTCTTAAATTAATTGAAATTTGCACGTTTCAGGTCTTAATCGTTGCTCCCAGGAGGTCAAGACCTTATGATCGTAACTATTAGTGTCGAAAACATAAATTAAGCTATTCGCGTGAAACCAAATAATTTCGATAGTGGATGTTGCCGACCTTCAATATTAGCGCGCAACAAACCCGCACCGATCATGCTGTAAGTAATACCGTTACCACCAAAAGCCATGGCAAACTGTACCCTTGGTCCATATTGGGTGTTTTCACCAAAAAATGGTAGGCCGTCTATAGTTTCAGCAAAGGTGCCGCCCCAACTAAACGCTGGTGGGATCGACAGCTTAGGGAAAAGCGTTTTAACTTTTTTGCACAATCCTTTTGCCTTACTCTCTACTCGCTTATCACGCCGTGCTGGAATATCGATATCGTCGTCATCACCACCGACTAATAATCTGCCATCGCCTGTGGAGCGCATATATAAGTATGGTCTGGCAGATTCCCATACCATTGTTGAGGCCAACACGCCGAGGTCAGACTGGTCGATCGGATCAGTAATAAAAGCATAACTACTGCGATTAGTCGCTACGGTTTGTTTAAGCCATGTTTGCGAAGCGAATCCCGCTGCCATTACCACAAACTTGGCTTGAATCTGCAAACCTTCTGGAGTGCGAAGAATTACTCCGTCAGAGGAAGGTTCAATAGCACCGATAACAGTTCGATCGAAAACTCTCCCGCCGCGTTCTGCCAGCCGGAGTAACAATTTGGAAGCCATGTTGTAAGGGTCGATTCGCGCAGCAAGTTTAGTTAAAATTGCGCAGGATGCATTGATTCCAAAGCGTTGCTTCAAATTGGTCGAGTCTAGCCACTGCGCATCAAAACCATGCTTGATGCGCAGTTCATATTCTTCTCGCATTGCGAGCTTATGGGAGCGCTTACTGGCATAGTAAAGACTTTCTTGCATGCTGAAATCCACATCACCCAACTCATTGGCGATGTCACGTAAATTTATTATCGCATCCGCGCAAGCCCTGTAAGCTAATACCGCCTGTGATTCACCATACAGCTTAGTCAGATCAACCAAGTGCGTATCTATCTCGTACTGCAGTAAAGCTGTGCTTGCTGCGGAGCTACCCCAGCCTATATCTCGTTGCTCAACCACCACTACATCAAAACCATTAGTGCCTAGCTCGTCAGCGATTAAGGCACCTGTAATACCCCCACCGATTACCACTACATCACAGCAAATATTTGCCTTAAGTTGGGGGAATACGCACATCAGGCCATTTTTTATTGCCCAAAACGGGTAACCGCTCTTTAAGTCCATATTCTGATCCTTTGACAAAAGTAGGTAAAAGTTGTTTGCTCAACGAACGAATAAAATCTTCGGGAGGAGTGCTAGCTTATAGTCAAATTTGCTGATATTCATCTTGTCTCAAGTATTTATTTTTTGTACCCAGAAGTGTCGAAAAGGGAGTTTAAATTGCCTATTACACATGTTGCTCGATTAACTCAGTCAACTATTGCTATTTAATATTTAAAACCTGAGTTTTATTTTTGTAAACACACAGATAGGTACTGACATTCCGCGCGTTTATTCGCTAGGTCCATAGCATCAGTATATATGACACACGGTATTACTCTGTTGCTCGCTATTCAATTATTACACTTACGCTGCGTATCAAGACTTAGCCGCGCAAACTCGAGTTTAATCATTGCTTGCCACAAATATTGCTATAAGGGAAATCATGCCAGCATATCGAAAAGCTGATTGAAGTACCGGTCCGAGCATTGATTCCGAGCGCCAAAGTTCAAACCAACTTTCACCAATCACAATAAATCCACCAAACAACATAATTATTGCAATTGCACAACCAGTCAGAGCCAACTCTTTACCTGAATTATATGTTGTTACTTCTGTTCGCTGTGCTCGCCACATTCTTACAGCTCCAATGGCACATAGTGTCCCAGTTAATAACTTACACCCAACAATAAACAGCGCGCCCAACCAAATGACCAGTAGATTGGAAGTAGCCTGCCAACTTTCTGAGCCTCCGGGTATGGTAGCCATGGAAGTAGCCGCCCCCACAGCGCCGATTGTTCCGCTCCAATCAATCATATTGTGAAAGGCTCCTACAAAGCCCCAAAGTGCGACGGTGAAAATCATTATTGATTTAGATTGCTTAAGCATTGTATTTCTCCAGTAACAGACAAACTAAGTTGCCTATATAATCTAGCAGAATGTCTCAAAATCAGTAGTGCCGGACCATGTTTTTTAACCAGTGAAGGATCAAAGCAAATAGATTATTTGCTATCAGTTTTAGAGAATAATTTACACTTTTGGAGCTAAAAGTGTCAGAGAATTTTACGTTTTTCCATTGCAAATTAAAAAAGTTTCATAAAAACAAGAGCATCAAATTTGGCATTTTTAATGCTTGATTTTCATTGCGAGTGATTGGGGGATTTCGGCACATCGTGAATAAATTAACTGCTGTATTATGACGACCTGCTTCATTACTTCATAGACTCCCAAAATATGTTATCGAAAGTACGAGCTGGTTTTAGTCGCAGTGCAAAGGTTGTGCAGAAGGACGTGTGTGCATCTTGGCTAAAATTGGGTCCCAGCGTCTATGGTAAAACCTTAACTTTATTCGTTAATAAAAAAAGGAATAATAGCGATGATTATGACCACAAAAAGCATCTACCTCGATGTTGTTGATTTAGCCCCGACACAGAAGAAAACAGTCCTAGTAAGCCGGTGTAGTATCCTTGCTGCTATGCTGATAAGCAGTTCTTTTGTGCCATTAGTAGCAGCAACGCCAATAACGGTTACTCAGAAATTCACTTACGGCTACACCTATCTTCCCAAGTGTACAGCCTTCGACATCTTTGGAGCATGCATAAGCAACACAGACCCCATAGTCGTCGATTCAGTTACTCAAACAAACTCTTTGTTGCAAGCTCATACTCGCCTTGAGCCCGCCATTGAGGTTAAAGGAACAGACGAAACCTACGCTGAATTTGATATCGACGTCAATAATGGCGGTGTTGTCAAATCAAAGTCTTCTGTGCGTGCTAACAGTAATTACAGTGACGATGGAGTTAATTTTGATTACGTTACCGCTTTTAATGCTTCAGCGAGTACTTTAATACAATTTGAAGACTTGGTATCTACCGACAACCCTAATGGCAAAATTTTTCGCTTTCAGGCAGAGGTGACAGGACAGTTTCGCACTTTGAGGAACTTCTCAGATGGTTATGGTGGTCTTTATCCGCAAAACGGTGATCCTGCCGCTAGGTTCGATCACAGCCTTAGTTTGTCAGGTTTGCTTACCAATGACTCGCTCACAAGTGACTCAGCGAGCTTCAATAACTTACCGGGCCTGCAGCCTATCGATATTCAGGAAGATACAAAAGACGTAGATCTTACTCTCACCTTCTTAGATATATTGTACCCATCTACAACGCCTCAACTATTCTATTTCGATTTCAGCGACATCATGTCGTTTGAGATGAATAACCCTGATACTGGCGCTTGGTCGATGTTTATGGAGAACGATTTGTCAAACACGATCCGGATCTACGCGAGTGTGTTCGATGAAAACGGTAACCTACTGCCCGATGCGCGGGTTAACTCGTCTTTCGGATTTACTTACGACACACTGCCAGTAAACACCAGTAGTGTGCCAGCGCCAAATGGTTTGTTGGCTTTAGGTGGCTTAGTATTTTGGTTGCGACGCAAGTTTGCCTAGCACACTGTGCTGACTGAACAATTTTAATTTGCTCAGATTACTTGGCAGAAAAAAAGAGTGTTTATCACCGCATAGACGCTTTCGCCTTTTAACCTAGAAGTCAGTTGCTAAACTGGCTTCAAGCCAATAGAGTTTGATAACCTTGTGGGGGGAAAACACGGCCAGTATTTAGCAACTATATCGACAATAACTTTTAATTTACTTTGTATCAAAGTGCTCATTACCAAACAACAAAAGCCCTAATTTGCTACTTACCGCTAAGAATGAAGAGCTATTGATTTGAACTTAAATCACCGTGATTATACTTTTATAGCTTTACTTACTGTGCGTAAAGACAAGCTGATGGGGTAATGATCTGAAGAGTGAATATGGGTATGTACGTGTGCATCGACCACCTCCAGTCCGCGACAATAAATATGATCAAGATGCCGGAATAAATGGCTTAGTTTTGGCTTACGCAACATTTCAACTTCTTGTAAAGCAAACATCGTGGCAAGTTGATTAAAATATTTTAACCTTCTGCCATTCCAAGTATTAAAATCACCCGCCAATACTATCGGTCCATCATGCTCTTCCAAGGTTTGAAAAACTTGATCTAAGTGGGATTTGAATTTTGCAAAAGATACAAAATTAATAAGGTGAGAATTTACCACCAACAAAGACTGTTCAGGGGCAAATAATGGATAGACAGTTGCTAGCAACATTTTTTTAGTGTTAGAAATGGGCTCACTGTATTTTGATACTGAAAAATAGTGTTTTTCTGCAGCAACAGTTGAACCGGTCTTTACACCTGTTTCAATATTCGTTTTTAGGTTTTTAAAGCTACGTGCCATCATCCATTGGTGCTGCAATGATTTGTTAAAATGACTATCGAAAGGAGTGTTTAAAATAGCCTCCTGCAGGAGGATTAAATCTTTGTCACGGGTGAGTGTTTTAAAATCTTCTTGCCAACCCTTTTTTTTGCATTTGAATACATTCCACAGTAATACTTCGATGTCTGGTCCCATCAACTGTTTTGATGCACTGCCCATGGTTTTTAATGACTCAATTGGGCTAAAGCGACTTTTAAACATGAAAATAATGACCTTAAATTAAACAGCTTATATTTATATCCCTAATTGTAATACCTGCATTACAAATAGGGCGAGAACAAACGAAACAAGTTGTTGCGGATTTTTTTGTAATTAGGCAAACCATTGATCTGGGCCTCAATAACGGGGATAGCATTGTGTTTTTTTAAGGCAAAAAATACACTTAGTTTTGCATTAAGATCCTTATCAAAACATTCTAGGTTGATTTCAAAATTAAATTCCAGACTTCTGGCGTCCCAGTTAGTGGAGCCTATAAATGACCAAAGATCATCAATAATGACGATCTTACTGTGGTCAAACGGCCGACTATTTTTGTAAATCTGGATACCGTGTTGCATTATTCTAGAAAAATTGGCTTCCATCACCCAGTCAACAAACGCAATGTTACTGTGCTGGGGCACAATAATTTCGATTGCAACGCCGCGTAATGCAGCAGCGTGAAGAGAGTTCATTAATACTTGGTCGGGGATAAAATAGGGTGTCATGATTTTTACGCTGGTTTGCGCGCAGCTTAATGCATTAATTAAAGTCCAGCGTATTTTATTATGATCTTCATCTGGACCATCCTGAATGACTCGGGCAACAACAGATTGTTCTTTAGTTTGCTGTGCTGGTTTGGGCACAAAACAGGGAAATTGAATTAACTCACCTGTGGCAAAAAACCAATCCTCGATAAATACCTGACTGATCTGGTCAATTACGGGTCCTGTTACCTTAAAATGAATATCATCAATCGGGTGAACTGCGGTGCTAACCACATTGTTCTGACTCAAGTTCATACCGCCGATGTAAGCTACGTCACCATCTACGCAGAGTATTTTTCTGTGGTTTCTTAGATTAATAAAACGAATACTGGTAAAAGAAATTGCGGGCAAAAAACGGGCTGTCTTTATTCCCAGTTTTTTTAGTACCCGATCTGATTTGTGCCAGCTGTAGCCAATGCCTATTCCGTCTAATAATACATTTACAATGACACCACGTTGATGGGCTTTGGCCAGAGCATCAACAAATTGGTGACCAAGTGAATCGTAATCAAATATATAACTGGATAAAACGATGTAACGCTCAGCGTTATTAATTGATTGGAGCATAGCGGGGTAGGCGGTATCGCCATTAATCAAAGGGTCGACTCGATTGCTAGCAACAAAATTAACCGGGTGAATGGTATATCCAGCAATGATTGCGCAATGCCAATTTTTGGGAAGATGATGAAATTTAATGGTATTTTCTTGCTGGCGAAAATCTTGCTTGAGTGTTTGAGGATGCTCTTTTTGCGCTAAACGCTTGATGCGATTTATACCAAACAACCAATAAAAGAGGCTACCAATAACGGGCGAGAGTATAACTAAGCCTATCCAAGCTAATGAGGTACGTTCGTTTTCTTTGAACAATAGTACATGTAACGATGTCACAGCAGATAAGCTAATATGCACAATTACTATGATGGTTACCCAATGGATGTAAATCCAATTAACCATTGCTTCAAATATTTGCATAAAACCCAACCAGAAAAAACACAGTTAAATCATTTACGGAACACAAAAGTGCTAACAGATTATTATCATCAAATAGAAAATTATCTAACTGAAACTTTTGGCGCCAACTTTATTTTCTTAATCATACTGTTAACAACAAGCGCATCTATTATTTATTTCATTGCGATAAGTTACATCATTACACAGATGGATAAAGAATATTTTCTATCTATAAACAGGCGATGCATAAAAAACGCTACAGATGAGGACACTAAAAACGTTTCTTCCAGGTGGTTGAACAGGGGAGGGAGTTACTTAGTAAAGATCGTAAAAATCATTATTGGCATATTTTTATTGGTCTGTGGTATTGCGATGTTAGTTTTACCTGGCCAAGGTTTGCTCACCATGTTAATAGGTCTGAGCATGTTACCGTTTCCCGGAAAACATAAGATCGAACAGAACCTTCTCGCGCGCAAGTCAATCCGGTCTTCACTAAACTGGATCCGAATAAAAGCCAACAAAGAAGTCTTTATTTTTGACTGAAGCGACAACTAATTCTTGCAATAATCATAATATCGCCAGCTCCCTCGATTGAATTGACCGAGTCTCGTCTTTTGCAACGCTGAAGGTGTTAAAAAAGCTCATTATTGTCTGGATTATACCTGCTTATTTACTCCACTAGCAGAATCGCTTAAGTGCGTTACCGCACAGAACCATAGGCGGTAAAAATGTATGCTAAAAAGACCTTGTTGAGGTAAAAAGCTTTCCACAAATGGCGGCTTGCCTAGGCAATATTGAGGTCATTTCTATGAATAAAAGTTTTCCAAAATTAGCATGGGGCACCTTAGGTGTCGCTCTTTTACTATTGTCAGCTTGTAACAAACCTCCCGAAGTTGGCAGTACCATCCAGCCCAGCACCACAACTGCAGCCAATGTTTTGGATCTTGATGTCTCGCTTAATGTAAAGATGGCACTAATGAACGATCCAATTCTTAACACATTCGAAATCGAAGTTATCACAAGTAATGGTGATGTGCGCTTAATTGGCTTACTTGACAGCCAGGACCAAATTGATTCTGCGATAACGCTCGCCAAACAAGCAGAGGGGACTCTCGCTGTTCATAGTGAATTGACTATCAAGCAGTGATTATTTAACACCAAAAATTGATAGATACCTTCTATCGAGCGCTTTTTTTGGAGGTAGTGATGAACACAAATTTATTGATACGGGACAATTTTATCTTTTCATTGTGTCTTGGCCGAATATACATAAAACCCGCACTTAGCGGTTTAATATAGTACGTAGTTATTAACCTTTTTTGGTATCGAGCATTTATTATTCATTAATCTGTCGATGACGGTACTTGTCTTTATTCTTGCGTCCCATAGCGTATAACTTTGGACGAAGATAGCGACGTAGCCAAGGAAAAAGATAACCGAGGTTAACCATCCTGCCACTGGCAGCTGGCATGGCAATTTCTAATTTATTTCCTGCAGCTATGCTTAACACTGCATCGGCTACTTCGCTGGCACTGCTCATTGGTTGAGAAAAGACGATGTCTTCAACCTTATCAATCTCATCCATAATAAAACCAGTATCAATTGGCCCAGGAGATACCACGCCAACATATATGCCAGTACCACGCATTTCGTCGGCTAGGGCATAGGCAAATGCGCGCAACCCAGCTTTAGTGCCTGAATAGGTAGCCGCGCCTTGCAAAGGAGCCATGCCTGCAAGTGAACCAACCATAACAATTGCACCACCGCTAGCACGGCGCAAGTATGGAATAGCTGCGCAAGACAGCATTAGGGGGGCGCGAAGATTGATATCAACCATGGCACCTACGTCAGCTGGAGAAACCGTCTCAAGGTTACCTCGCTTGTGCATCCCAGCATTATTTACCAATACATCTACATTGCCAAATTCCGCCTCAGCTTTAGCAAACAGAGCTAAACATTGCTCGGTATCTGCTACATCCATTGCCACAGTTAGCACTTTGGTCTGCGCCGCTAGTTCATCTTTGATTAAGTCCAACCCTTGCTGACCTCTAGCCACCAATACTAGATTAGCCTTTTGCGCAGCAAAAGCTCTTGCACAGGCAGCGCCGACACCAGCAGAGGCACCCGTGATAACAATTGTCTTTCCTGTAAATCGTGCCGTCATAGCAGACTCCTTTGGAGCTTGTTAAATTAATTTAGTAAAGAGCCAAATTTTACATTACCTCAAAATCAAAATTCAATCTATCAATGACACGTACGAACTAGTCATAAAATAAAGGTATGAGGCCAAACAAATGGATGCAAAAATTAAACTCAAAATAGGTTTCTAAAACCAAAATCAACAGAAATGCTTAACGTAATTTATAGGATAAAATGAGAGTTTACTTAAAGGCACTGAGTAAATCAGGCAAAGTGTGATTAATATAAGAGCCTTATATTTGATTTAAACAAACTATAGAAGAGTAAATGTCACAGATTTCAAGCTAAAGCGTGTTTCATAGAACGCAGCTAAGAAAGAAACGGGTAAAACAGGATAAGATTCGGAGAGCACAAGCACTATAAATACAATATATGTATATTCGTAATAATAACTGTTATTACGAATTGACAATATAATACTACACACCTATTATCCTAACTATTACCTTAACCTTGTCTCTCTGAGTTTCTGCAGGCTTATGCAATATCATCCTATTACCGATTCATTTAAGTTAATCACTCTACAACGTGAGTTACTGAAACAGCCAGAGTTTAAATATATCTATCCATCACTCGATAGTTATTTAACAACAATGGAAAACCAAGGTGTACCTGCTTATCGTGATTTGGATATATTATTGAGCTATTTAATCAATGTCATTGGTAATGCCAAAGGCACCCAAACCCGTTTTAGAAATGAAGCTGAACGGTACATGTTGTTTTGCTGGACAGATAAACATAAGTCAGTCCTCAAATCTAATGTTGAGGATGTGCGAGATTATATTGATTGGTTATGGTCACCGCCCAAGGCCTTAATTGCTGATAACACCATCGCTAGCCGTTATAAAGCTAAAGGCGATTCAGATGTCAGATTAGTGAATGAAGCTTGGCGACCATTTGTATTACGTGGTGCTAAAGCCAATCGCAAAACCAATGAGTTTATTTCCCCAGAGCGCGCTAAACTGGCTAAACCTAAACAGGCTTACAGCTTAAACCAAACCTCCTTGCAAAACTCTTATGCCTCGTTAAACGTGTTTTTTAAAGAATTATGGGAAACTGAACTGATCAGTCGCAATCCAGTGAGTTTGGTTAAAAAAAGCTGCAAATATTTAGTTAAAGGTAAAATCTATCAACCACCACATACCCTAGATGATGAAACTTGGCAGTTATTTGTTGATACATTAACGACGGCAGCTGATGAAAATCCGCTGTTCGAAAAACACCGTTTTTTGGTTTTATCCTTAAAAGTACTATTTTTGCGTATTTCAGAGCTGTCTAACCGAGATTATTGTATTCCTATATTTGGTCATTTTAGACAAGACGCCAGTGGTGAAGGCTGGGTATTAAACGTCATTGGTAAAGGCAAAAAGCAGCGTTTAGTGACGGTGCCTGATGCTTTTATCGACGGAGTATTAGTACGTTACAGAGAATCACTAGGGCTAAGCCCCCTGCCCCATATCGATGAAAATATGCCCATCATGCCATCAAATAAAACTGGCCACGCATTACATCAAGACAGTTTGAATAATATGGTGGAAGAAGCCTTTGATTTAGTGATTAAATCACTCAAGGCCTTAGGTAAAACTCAGCAAGCCCACGCGATATCAGGTGCCTCATCCCATTGGTTGCGCCATACCGGCGCCACCCAAGCTTTAGCCGAAATTAATGAAACTATGTTGGCCGTTGAACTGGGTCACGCCAGCGTAAAGACCACAGTAGAAGTGTATGTTGCGCCAGCGCACAGAGACCGGATCAAGAAAGGAGTGTCTAGAAAACTTTAAGTTGTTGACTTGAGCAGCAACTAAACGTGTTCCCTGTACAAAAGTACTATGTTAAAAATTTGTAAATTCTTTATTGTGTTCATTTCCATCACTTAAAAGATAAACAACAATGAAAATTAACCAACTATTGAGCAAGTTTTCTAAACTAGTCTTCGTATCAGGCTTATTATTGTCGAGAACCGCCTTTGCCTGTGTCGATGCAGTGGTGTTAGTTCACGGTAATACAGCAACACCAGCGAGTTGGGATAATACCTACAACAAACTTATCAGTGAAGGATATTCAAACTCAGACATATACCGGCCTAACTGGGGTTCGAAAACATGTGCCTCTTGCAACAATCATAGTGGCAGCGAAGAAGCTCCGGTGCGCCAAGCTATTTTAGATGCCCTAGCAAATTCCTGTACGGGTCGAATTGACGTGATCGGACATTCCATGGGAGCCACGCTTGCCGCACAACAAATTAGCAAGTTGGCCGTTGCGAGCTATGTTGATACCTTTGTCGGCATTGCTGGTGCGTTCAGAGGATTGTGGAGCTGCGGTGTTTACCCCTTTAATGTTTGGAGTTCAACTTGTGGTTCTGCCGGTTTGTCGGTGCAAAGTCCGTTTCTGGATAGTCTTTATGGCGAGCCCCTTGCTAGCAAAGTCTATTCAATAAAAAGCTATATTGATCAGATAGTTTGCTCAACAGGTACCTGCACTGTAGGCGGAATACATAGCAGTAGTATTTGGAATGAGAACGCCACTTACAACTATGCTTTAGGTCATTTTGGTTTACAAAGTGACACTGCAGGCAAGCAATATGAACTAATTAAATAAGATATTTATTGGCATTTTACCTACTCCAACATCAGTTTATTCGAATTACAAATAAGCGCTCTAAGTAAATTTGAGAGCGCCTAATTAACAAAACTATTTTCAATAGTCACAAACTAGCAAGCCTTAACTTTTAAGTGTAATCATCAACAGACTTTAAGTTTTTATTCAGTCAGAATTGAGTTAATACTGACACAATCTGTCATTTGCGCTTTGATGTCGGCATAGGCAAAAATAAAACTAATGTTTAGTTAAATATGAATGCAGTATTCTGAGTGCACATTTAAACGCATTGTCTTAGCCGCTAAAAATTCGGCCAGAGCGCTCACTTGGCTATTTAAAAATGAATCTGCATTTCGACAGGAATGCGCCGCTTTACTGCTGGCGATTCCTATCTCTCTTATGTTGAATGTCACTTTAAGCCAACAGTTCATCCTGATTGGCGCAATCTTATTTGTAATGTTGTGCGAGATAGTTAATACCGCAATAGAAGCCATCGTTGATCGCATTAGTTTAGAAATGCATCCTTTGTCAGGATTGGCAAAAGATTTAGGCTCTGCTGCTGTATCAATCAGTATTGTGCTGGCCCTTATGATTTGGGGTCTTATTTGTTTTCGTTAAAGCCTGAACAGACTATTTAGTAGCTTCTTCACTTTATGGTTTTTCTGCAGTTTATTGATCCAGCTCAACAACACCTTTTAAACTAAGCGTAGTGTTCAATACCCCAGCTCATCCAATACCTATTAGATTGTTGAACAAGGAATGACCATGTTAAGTATTAACACTGTAGCCCAGATACATCACAAAATTGGTGATGTTGAAATTACGATACGTCCAATGACCTCTGAAGATAAAGAGATAGAATCGAGTTTTGTGCAACACTTGTCCTTTGAAAGCAAACATAACCGCTTTTTAGAGGGCATTAATGAATTATCCCCGACCATGTTAAAACGTTTATGTGATTTCGACGGAAAGACTGCCATGGCTTTTGTCGCCACTATTCAACATGAGGATAAAGAACAGCAAATTGGCGTGAGCCGCTATGCCACCGATCCTGACACCAACGAAAGTGAAATGGCTGTCACTGTGGCTGATGAATGGCAACATCATGGCATTGCAAAGTTATTAATGCAGCCTTTGATTGAGTATGCCAAAAATAATGGCATTACAGCGCTCTATTCAATCGACCTAGTGAGTAACACTGGTATGCATCACTTAGCTAATGATTTAGGCATGAGTAGTGAACAAGTGCCTGACGATGCGAGATTGCGTAAGTACATACTAAAAATTTAAAGGTAATTATTCAGCTTAGACACTGCCCTATTTGGTAATGAAAATTAAAAAGTGGAGAGCATCAGTATGAAATATAAAAAGCATGGTTTGAGCATTGGCATAAAGCGCTTTGATAGTGACTTTTTTGTGTCGCTAAAAGCGGTTGGCACCCTAAGCCATGCTGATTATATGGTTATCACTCCGATGATTGATGCAGCACTGCTAGGCTTCAAAGAAGCAAAAATAAAGATGTTGTTTGATACCTAAGAATTAGCTGGCTGGGAATTAAGAGCCCCATGGGATGATTTTAAATTGGGTTTAGCCCATGGCAGTGAATTTTAAAAGATAGCCATTTATGGCCATTTTAAATCTACTTTTAGTGGCTATTCTATTTTTAAAAAAGTGGTTTTGAAGTTGTTATATTTTATCGAATAAATACCGGCAGGTTTCTGGCGAGCACGTGTCACTTTGACACACGTGGTATCTTGTTGTGTTTTTCCCCTGAGTCTTGGCATTATAAAGATACTTGTCGGCTAACTCGATTACATTATTTCTATTAGTTAGACTCTGCGGGTAGGTGCACGCTAAGCCAATACTTACAGTTACATATGAACTCTTTTTTAGCGCTTCATGCTTGATGTGCAGGTCCTTTAAGACTTGATGCACTTTATGACAAATATCTACTGCTTGTTTTGATGTGGTATTACCTAAAATATAGATGAACTCTTCACCACCAAATCGACAAAACATATCAGTTGGTCTATTTACCAGTTTCTGTAATTCATTACTGATAACTTTCAAACAGGCGTCTCCTTCGACATGACCGTAGGTGTCATTGAATGTTTTGAAGTCATCAATATCGAGCATTATTACACTTATAGGCAATCCAGAACGGGCACATCGAAGCCACTCATTTTCAAAAAACTCATTAAATGCTCGGCGGTTACCAACACCGGTTAATTCATCAAGATTACAATCTATCTCTGCTTTTTTTTTCTGAGTAATATTTACATGTTGCAATAAGGTGTAAGTATTCTGTTTATATTTAAACGGAAAACAATTAAGTAAGAACCAGCGTTGAGTGTCTGGACTATGACAAGGGTATTCAAATGTGTAATTTATCAGCTCGCCATTAGCAACGGATTTTATAGCTGATAGAAGATGTGAAATTTCATCATCAGAATGACTTATTGAATTTTGACACACATTAAAATAATTGATGTTTAGCCAATCGGTAGGAGATGAAGAAGAATTATTGATTTCAAAATCAATCCATGACTGATTCACAAATTGAATATCGCCAACTTGATTGATAACGCAAATATGCTCTGGGAGAATATTAAACGCAGAGCCGAAGAAATCCAAATTTTTCATAAAACCATAAAGCTAACGAATATTATTTTTCAATTCATATAGTAGTCCAATCGCCTCAGAACCACAAAGTAGAGCTAGAAACGCAGATTTATGTAACCAGTGATAATTGTGCGTATTGTATTGCACAGATTAAGTGTTTAGCATTTGCGGATTAAGCAATATAAGGTTACAAGAGTGCAGCAAAATTTTAGAGCAACATATTAAAATGACTAAGCTGTGTTCAGAGCCATCGGCGAGTGTGTTGTGCTTAAAAACCGCCTTTATCAAGCTGACAGTTTGAAACCTCAACAGACTAATCCTGTCTTGACCAGTGGCTCTATTGTGGGACATATGATCCGATTGTCGATCCCTGCCTCCATCGGCATGATCTTCAACACCTTGTACAACTTAACTGACATCTGGTTTGCGGGCTATCTCGGCAGCGATGCGCTCGCAGGCTTGTCTATAGCGTCTAGCGTATTTTTTTTGTTGCTTTGCATCGGTATCGGATTACAAGCTGGTACCTCAGCCATGATAGCGCCAGGTGCTGGACGCGGTGAAACCCACGAGATCAAAGGCTGGCTCAACAATGTGAGTGGCATGGCGATTGGATTCAGTATTATTTCGATTTTGCTCGGCATAGTCGCCGCGCGTCCATTGGTCGTTTTATTAGGCGCAGAAGCCCATATTGCCCCCTTAGCATTGGAGTATCTGTGGGTCACTTTAGCCGGTTCTATCGGCTTCACCCTCTCCTTTGGTGCGGCGGGCGCATTGATTGCCTTAGGTGATACAAAATCTAACCGCAACGCGCTGGCAATCGGTTTTGTTGCAAACTTTGCGCTCAACCCGCTTTTTACCTTTGGCTTTGGGCTTGGAGTAAGCGGTATTGCTTTGGCTACCGTGGTTATTAAGCTCGGGACAGCGGCATATTTATTACGGGTACTTGCTAAGCGCTTAAACATAAACATCAAACCCGCCTTTGATTGGTCTCGCTGGCAAGTCCTACTCAAGCAAGTCCTGCCAGCTAGTTTTAACATGCTTACCATTGTATTGGGCGGTTTCATTACTGTTGCCCTCATTGGTCAATTTGGCAGCAACCATGTGGCGGGCTACACCATCGGCTTGAGACTAGAACAAGTGTTTTTACTGCCTGCACTAGGCTTAAACAGCGCAGTGATGGCGATAGCAGGTCAGAATATGGGCGCCGGTAAAAGCGCTCGAGTGGCCGAAGCCTATCAAAAAAGCTTGTTGATAGGACTGGCTATGGCTGTGGTTTGTATACCCATCATGTACTTTTTATCGCCGCTTATGGTGGGCCTGTTCACCGACAGCCAAAGCATCAAGCATACTGGCGTGACGTATCTTAGAATTGACACCCTAGCCTTCTACGCTTATGTAGTACTATTCCAAAGTGTGGCGGTTTTACAAGCCATGCAAAAACCCATGTTTCCCATGTACCTTGGTATAGCTAGACAACTCGTTATCCCGACAGCCATCAATTACGTGCTCATAATTTTATGGGACTATCCAATGGTATCGATGTTCTACACTATTGTTATTGTCGTGATGATTAGCGCGGTGGTTGCTTATTTCTATACAAAACGAGAAATAGCCCGATTACGCAGTGCCTGAGTCAATCTGCTTTCATTATGTGTTGATGAAAACTTAATTAGTTCTCCTTGAATACGCTCTGGTCAGCGCCTATGGCTGAGGCTTTTTTGAAAGCTGGACGAGCTTGTAGCCTGGTGAGGTAGTCTTTTACTTGTGGGGTGTATCGATTATCGAGTCCCAAAGATTGTCCCAAATGTAAGGCATAACCAACTGCGATATCGGCAATAGTAAAGCGGCCATCACATAAAAAATCACGTGACTCAATGTGTGCATCTAGGCGGCGTAAACGAGCAATAAACCAAGCTGCATAATCCTCTACAGCCTGAGGCAAACGCCTGTCTTCCTGCTCTAAACGGCTATAGCGCAGGACAATAGTTTGCGGGAAGGTCAGCGTAGCATCACTATGATAAAGCCAATTAAGATAGTCACCGTATTCAGCATGTTCTGGCTTTAGGCCAAAATCATGCTGATGATATTTATCAACCAGATAATGGCAGATACCACTTGATTCCGTCATCGTGGTTTTGTCATCTTTAAAAAAAGGCACAGTCCCAAGCGGATTTATCGCTAAAAATTCCTTTTGGTAAAAACGAGGTGGAAATGGCAGCATCTCCACCTCATAAGGAAGTTGCATTTCTTCCAATGCCCACAGAGGTCGCAAAGAGCGTGCGCCATGACAGTGCCAAAGTTTCATTTTCATATCTATTCCTATTTTAGTGCTTATAAGCACGCATAAACTCTAACGAATACCATAGATGCTCGGCATCGACTTAATTATTGCAAACCATAAAATTATTTTCTTTGCCTTTTGCCCTGAGATTGATAGCACGCACAAAAGACGCAAAGCATTTCTGTTTTAAATGCAGCAGTAATTGTTGCCACATAGCGCTCAGCGCATGTGCAGCGAACAGTAAACAATATTAACTTCATAATATGGATAAAGGCCTACGAAGCTAATTACTTTATTAAAGCCAACTTATGTTACCTTGTTAAGCTAACAATATATTTAATACTGCTATCAAATACCTATGCGTCAAACCATGATTTACTGTTTATTGAGCCTGCCACTTATCGGTATGTTTCTATGGTACTACTTCGAGGCACGAAGCAAAGTTGCCCGTGGTGTAAGACGTGAAAAACTGAGATCTCAAGGTATTCCAGTCGAATGGCAAACGTTGCTGAGTAAAGAGTTTGCTTTGTACAACAAGCTACCACAAAACTTACAACTTAGCCTAACAAGCCATATGCAGGTTTTCTTAGATGAAAAAGATATTGTTGGGCGCAATGGTTTTGCGGTTGATGACAGGGTTAAAATATTAATTGCTGCTCAAGCTTGTTTACTTATTATCAATCGCCCAGGTGACTACTATCCTGGTTTTCGTACTATATTGGTTTACCCTGAGACCTACGTGGCAAATAGTACGCGCACCGAAGGTATGTTACATATCACCAGTACCAGTGCTAGAGCGGGTGAATCTTGGCGCAGGGGACCGGTTATTCTTGCCTGGGATCATGTAATACAAGGCGCACGTGATAGTCGAGATGGTCATAACGTGGTTATGCATGAATTTGCTCACAAGTTAGATGAAGAAAACGCCGCAATGGATGGCCTCCCCTTATTACCAACCCTTGAACAATATAAACAATGGTCAGAAGTATTGAGCGCTGAGTTTACTGTGCAACAACAAAAATTTGCTGATGGCATAGAAGATATCATTGATAGCTATGGAGCGACCTCGCCAGCAGAATTTTTTGCAGTGGTAACCGAAACCTTTTTTGAAAAACCTCAGCAGTTGCACAGATTACATCCTGCTTTATATGAACAATTCAAACAGTGTTATATGCTTGACCCACTAAATTGGCTTAGTTAATACAAGCGCCTAGGAAAATCATGAAGCTATTTCGTAAACAATATAACCAACCTGGCACCCAACCTGGCGTCATCAACGAAATGCCAACAGGCGAGTTGGCTATCTCGCTATTTGATTACAATGAAAATCAGCTGATTGAAAAACATGATTTCACTACCGATCAATTTGCCGATTACCTCAATAATAACAATATGACTTGGATCCATGTTCAAGGCGATCCTGACAAAATCACCTTGACGCAATTGGCCCACGATTTCGGTATTCACGAACTGTTTATTGAAGATGTCGCCAATATGGGGCAAAGGCCGAAAATTGAAATTCAAGAAGACCAAATTTTTGTCATACTCACCCTGCCCCTGCTAATTGAAGACAGTGTCAGCTTGCAACAGATTAGTTTATTTTTGATGGAAAACACGGTGATATCATTTTGTAATGGCCAGTTTAATCCTTTTGCAGGGGTTAAGAGTCGCTTAAATTTAGCAACTGCCCGCATCCGTAAACGTAAGGCCGATTATTTATTTTACAGTTTGATTGATACTGTCATCGATTGGGGTTTTCCTGTACTTGAACGTTATGCTGATCGCATTGATGCCACTGAAGACTTACTACTGGAAAATCACGACAAACTTATTTTACAAAAGATACATCGCCTACGCCGTGAGGTTTTGCTGCTCAGACGGCAAATTTGGCCACAGCGCGAGTTGATTAATTCCTTGGTACGTGACGATACCTCTGATTTGATCGAGTCTGAAACCAAGCTTTTTCTAAGGGATTGCTACGACCACAGTATTTCCATTTTAGAACTTATTGAAACCTATCATGAAATGACTAATGGCTTGATGGAGCTCTATATGAGTGTTGTGAGCTTGAAACTCAATGAAGTCATGCGCGTACTAACCATTATCGCCACCTTGTTTATCCCACCCACATTTGTGGTGGGTATTTACGGCATGAATTTCAGTCAAAGTGCAGGCCCCTTAAACATGCCGGAACTGGCTTCACCTTATGGTTATATAGGTGTGTGGCTAGTGATCTTAAGTATGATTGGCGGCATGTTAGTGTTTTTTAAAAAACGTAAATGGATTTAGCGAGAATGGCGAGATAACAAGCCAATCTCGCTATTTGATGTTTTATTCTGAGTCGGATCCAAACGCTTTATTTTTATGCTTATTTCTACCAAAACGGACCAGTAAACCAATCAATATGCCAATGACTAAAACAAAGGCAATCAGCAAAGCGCGAGGCATATTGATTTGCCAAAATAAGATATCGACCGCAACAGTTTGCATATTTTGTAAAATAAAAATAGCAGCTAGAATCGACAAAGCGATCACTAAGTATTGATGTAATTTATGCACAAGTACCTCCTTAATTAATCACAGAGTATAAGTTTTATACCTAGATTTACCCCTGTATTTTAGCAAACGCTCAAATTTAAACACCTTGGCATTCTTTTGTCGTTTACTACTATAGTCCTATCCAACCTTCAGAAGTAGCCGGTGATTATAAAAGACTTGTTCCAAGTCAAGTTTTCGTAATTTAATTAGTATAAGATTATTCAGTCCAGTCCATGTAATCCACCAGAGGGAAGCCAGCGTGAAAATTGCATTTTTTAATACCAAAACTTACGATCAAAAATATTTTGACTCTATTAACAAGGAGCATGGTCATGAGCTTCACTATATCCCTTCACATTTAAACAGTGAAACCGCACATTTAATTCAAGATGAAGAAGTGGTATGTGCCTTTATTAATGACAGTTTAAATGCTGAAGTATTGACGACCTTAAAAAATAAGGGAGTGAAACTAATTGCCTTACGCTCGGCCGGTTTTAATCATGTAGATTTAGTTGCGGCAAAAAGTCTAGACTTGCCAGTAGTCAGAGTACCTACCTACTCACCATATGCTGTGGCAGAGCATGCTGTAGGTTTATTATTGTGTTTAAACCGTAAAATTCATCGTGCGTTTAACCGAGTACGCGAAGGGGATTTTTCCCTGCATAATTTGATGGGCTTTGATTTACATGGCAAAACAATAGGTGTTGTAGGAACAGGTAAAATTGGCCAAACCTTTATCAACATTATGTTAGGTTTTGGTTGCAAGATCATTGCCTATGACATTTGCGTAGACGAAGAGTGTCAGGAAAAAGGAGTTGAATATGTCAGTCTAGACAGCCTATTTGCGCAAGCCAATATTATCTCTTTGCATTGCCCCTTAAACGAAGCGACCCATCATCTTATAAACCAAGACTCACTCAATCTTATGCAAGATGGTGTGACCATTATTAACACTAGTCGCGGTAAGTTAATTGATACTAAAGCGGTTATTCAGGCTCTAAAACGTGGAAAAGTTGGCTTGCTTGGATTAGATGTCTATGAAGAAGAAGAAGCTATATTTTTCGAAGATTTTTCTTCTAGTGTAATCCAGGATGACCAACTTTCGCGTTTGTTAACCTTTCCTAACGTTATTGTGACAAGTCATCAGGCCTTTTTCACAGAAGAAGCCATGCAGAAAATTGCGGGCGTGACCTTAAGTAATATTACTGAATTTGCCAACTCTGGACTTATTCAAAACCAAGTCTCTCTTTAATTAACTGCCAGTAAAGGATCAAACAATGCGGGTCGGTATTCTAACAGGTGGCGGCGATTGCCAAGGTTTAAACGCCGCAATTCGGGCAGTGGCTAAGTCTTTAATGCTTAATCATCAGGCTGAAATTATTGGCATTGAAGATGGCTTTGCCGGCTTAATTGAGCGTCGCGTACGGCCACTTAGTTATGCCGATTGTAGTGGCATTTTATCCCAAGGCGGTACCATTTTGGGTACCAGTAATAAAGCCAGTCCTTTTAATTATCAAGGTCAAGATTGTGCTGCAGCTGTAGTCGATTATTACCACGAATTAGCGTTAGATGCAGTGGTAGTTATTGGTGGTGATGGTTCGATGTCAATTGCATATGAGTTATCAAAGCTGGGCATGAATATCGTAGGTGTGCCAAAAACTATTGATAACGATCTTATGTGTACTGAACGTACTTTTGGTTTTGATACCGCCGTCTCTATTGTTACCGACGCCCTTGATCGGCTCCGCACCACAGGTCACTCACATAAACGTGTAATGATCCTTGAGACCATGGGGCGCTATGCTGGTTGGATAGCCTTGCACGCTGGAGTAGCCGGTGGCGCGGATGTGATTTTACTGCCTGAATTTCCCTACGATATTGATGAAGTTGTGCGAGCGTGTAAATTACGTGCTAGTGATCAGCAGTATTCTATTATTGTTGTTGCCGAGGGCGCCAAACCACGTGGTGGTCAACTGAGTGTCCAACAAACGGTCGCAAATAGCCCAGATCCTGTGCGTTTAGGTGGCATTGGAGAAAGTTTAAAACAACAGCTAGAGCAGCATCTGCAGGCAGAGATCCGTGCTACTTCCTTAGGCCATATTCAACGGGGTGGCACGCCGACTGCGAGTGATCGTATCTTTGCCACTGATGTTGGACGTTACGCTGCAGACTTAGTCGCGCAAAGGCAATTTGCTCACGTGGTAGTCCAGCAAAATAACCGACTAAGTAGCGTACCTCTGGAACAGGTCGCAAATCAAACCAGAACCGTATCCTTAGCCGATCACACCATGATGACTGCGAGGTCGCTCGGCGTAAGTTTTGGTCGCGATGATTTAGGGTTAGTGAATCAGTACATCCCTTGAAATAAAGCTAGCAGGCGTCAGAAAAGGCGCATAGTAAAATCAATCAGTACAAATTTGATCAAGGTCAAAGTTTTTTTAAGGGACTAGCCCACACTAGATTTTTACTCACGCAAGCCAAATGACAGTTTAATGTCGAGTACAATGATGCCTATTGCAGTTGAACAAGCTTATACTGAGACGAGTGTGAACATGGGCGTGGTTACTGCTGTGCGCGGCAGTATAGTGGACGTGACTTTTGATGTATCCATTCCAGCGATTCACAATGTAATATATGCGCAAAACCGTACTATTACCCTTGAGGTAGTGTCGCAATTATCCAGTAAAAAAGTACGTACTATTGCCTTAACACCTACCCAAGGTTTAGCGCGAGGTATGCCTGCTGAGGATATGGGGCAGCCGCTGAGGGTACCTGTCGGTAAGGCGACATTATCACGTATGTTTAACGTTTTTGGCCAAGCCATTGATGGTAAAGATTTTGCCACAGATATACCGTGGCGAAGCGTACACCATTCGCCCCCTCCCTTGATTAATATATCGACCCAACGTGAAATATTTGAAACAGGCATAAAAATTGTCGATGCCCTATGCCCCTTAGAACGCGGTGGTAAAGCAGGTTTATTTGGTGGTGCTGGCGTGGGTAAGACAGTGCTACTAACTGAAATGATCCACAATATGGTCAGCCATCAGCAAGGGGTAAGTATTTTTTGTGGTATTGGCGAACGCTGCCGTGAAGGTGAAGAGCTCTATCGAGAAATGAAAGAGGCCGGCGTATTGGATAATATGGTCATGCTTTTTGGCCAAATGAATGAACCGCCAGGCAGTCGTTTTCGGGTTGGTCATGCGGCATTAACCATGGCTGAATATTTCCGAGATGATGAACATAAAGATGTATTGTTGCTGATCGACAATATTTTTCGTTTTATCCAAGCAGGTTCAGAAGTATCCGGCCTAATGGGGCAAATGCCGTCGCGTATGGGTTACCAACCTACCTTGGGAACAGAGTTATCTGCCTTAGAGGAACGAATTGCTAATACACCCAATGGCGCTATAACCTCAATACAGGCGGTATATGTGCCGGCCGATGACTTTACTGATCCTGCAGCAGTGCATACCTTTTCTCATCTTTCAGCTACCTTGGTATTGTCACGCAAACGCGCGAGTGAAGGGCTTTACCCATCCATTGATCCTTTGCAATCCAGTTCTAAACTGGCAACCCCTAATGTCATAGGTGAACGTCACTATGGGGTAGCCCAACAAGTGAGACAAATTCTGGCTCAATACGACGAATTAAAAGACATCATTGCAATGTTAGGTTTAGAGCAATTGTCTAGCCGCGATCGTGATGTGGTTACCCGAGCGCGTCGCCTAGAACGCTTTTTCACCCAACCGTTTTTTACCACCGAACAGTTCACTAATATGGACGGTAAATTTGTTAGTTTAGAGCAAACCTTGTCGGGTTGTGAGCGCATCTTAGCCGGTGAATTTGATAGTTATCCAGAAAGCGCCTTATACATGATTGGGGAAATAGATGAAGTCACTAAATCAGCAGAAACTAAGTCATCATCCTTGCCAGACGTGACAAGTCATGCAAGTTAAGATTTTGTTGCCTCATCAGGTTTTTGCCGAACTTACTGATGTGAGCAGCTTGGTCATAGACACTCCCAAAGGCAGCTTTGGGATTCTTCCTAATCGACTCGATTGCATCACGCCCCTAGTGCCAGGAATTTTAACTTATCAAACGGGCAATCAAGACAGTCACTATATCGCTATTGATGAAGGAATATTTGTTAAAACGGGTAAACAGGTAATGATTTCCGTTCGCAGGGCGATTAAAGGCAACACACTAGATGAATTAAAAAAAACCGTAGAGCTTGAATTTTTAAATTTAGATCAAGCACAACAAGAATTACGCAGTGTTTTGGCAAAATTAGAAAGCGGTTTTTTAAAGCAGTTTTCCGCCTTGGCGAAAAGGTGAGCTGATGAGTGAAAATAAGTCTCGTGGCAAAAACGTACCGATTCACAAACAACAGCAACTCATTAAACAAGTGGGGGCAAAGATGGCTTTAAAACTGAGTGCCAAACAACAAAAAGATTCAGGAGTATGGTTTGGGCTTGGCATGATGGGTGTTATTGGTTGGTCTATTGCCGTCCCTACCCTATTGGGTGTGGGCTTGGGTATTTGGATAGACAATCACTACGCTCATGAGCGTTCTTGGACCCTAGCATTATTATTAGCCGGCTTAGCTATTGGCTGTTTTACCGCTTGGACTTGGGTTAGTAAAGAGTACGCGGCTATGCAAAACGATAATAGGAACAGTGACAAACATGATGACTAGTATTAATACGGATATATTCGCTTTGTTTTTAGCCTTACTCGCAGGAGTGATATTGGGTTGTGCTTTTTTTTATAGCTTATGGTTTACCGTGCAAAAAGGTTTGCAATCAAACAATCCAGCCTTTTGGTTTCTGGGGGGCGTATTGCTACGAATGAGTAGTGCCTTACTGGTTTTTTATTGGATGTCGAATAACAATATGTGGCGACTCATTGTTTGTTTAATTGGCTTTATACTTGGCCGATTATTAATTACTAGGTATTTAGCCAAAAAAGATAACAGTTCCGTGGTCGACGGAGAGCCTAACAATGCACCTTAGTCCCGATGAAATCATTTATTGGCAATATGGTTTTCTAAAATTAAATGCCACGATTGTATTCACTTGGGCAGTGATGCTTATTTTAGTGCTCAGCGCTTACTTAATTACACGTAAATTAAACAAAAACTTACATCGTTCACGTTGGCAAAATGGGCTAGAAATTGTGGTTATCACGATCATGCAGCAAATTACCGCCGCAGGTTTACGTAAACCCAAACAATATATGGGCTTTCTAGGCAGTTTATTTTTGTTCATTGCCATGGCTAATTTACTGACTATATTTCCTCATTTCGAGGCACCTACGGGCTCGTTATCAACCACCATTGCCCTAGCCTTATGTGTATTTATATCGGTGCCCTATTACGGAATTAAAAACAGAGGTCTTAAACTGTATTTATTGGCTTACGCTGAACCGACTTTTTTCATGCTGCCTTTTAACATCATTGGTGAATTATCTCGCACCTTAGCCTTGGCGGTGCGCCTGTTTGGTAACATGATGAGTGGCACCATGATCATCGCCATTTTATTGGTGATCTCGCCGCTTATATTTCCAGTGATCATGTCAATTCTCGGACTATTAACGGGCATGGTACAAGCTTATATATTTTTTGTACTGGCGTCCGTCTATATCGCAGCCGCTAGTAGCGTCACCAAACCTTCATCTCTTTCACTCAAAACACCTAAACCAGACAAAACCGAGGAAACTTAATGGACAGCCTAACCCTAATAGCAATTTGTTCAATCATAACAGCAGGATTAACCATCGGCATTGGTGTATTAGGCCCATCTTTGGCCGAGGGCTCAGCGGTGGCAAGCGCACTTAATGCATTAGCTCAACAACCTGATGCATCCGCTACGATCACCCGTACCTTATTTGTGGGTTTGGCGATGATAGAGTCCACCGCAATTTATTGTTTTGTGGTGTCGATGATTGTGCTGTTCAGTAACCCCTTTTGGAATTATTTTATCGCGCAAAGTGGAGGCTAAGTTATGCCGATAGATTGGTTCACGATCATTGCGCAAACCATTAACTTTCTTATTTTGTTGTGGTTATTAAAACGTTTTTTATATCGTCCGATCATTGATGGATTAGATGCACGAGAGAAAAAGATCGCCGATATTTTGGCTGACGCTGACAATAACAAAACCCAAGCTAAAACATTACAAAACGACTATGAACAAAAACTAAGTGACATAGAAAAAGAGCGAGTTAAGAGCCGCAATTTAGCGACAAGAGCAGCCGAAGCCGCAGCTAAAGACTTGTTTGATGAAGCCCACCTTAATGCAGAGTCTTTGGTAAAAAAACGTTTAGTCGCCCTGCAATTAGAAGTCAATCAGTTGAAACATGATGTTCTGCAAAAAAGCGTACATGAAATTTATGCCCAGTGTCGCAAAATCCTTGGTGACTTAGCCGGGGTTGAGCTTGATCATTTAATGTTCGATAAGCTCTTACAGCGGCTTGATAGACTAGACACTGAACATACTGAACAATTAATAAATGCACTCGATGCCTGTGATAACAAGGTGCTTATTCGCGGTGCTTTTGAACTTAATACTGAGCAATTAGCGCGTTTACAAGATGGTATTCAAACTAAACTGGCAACAGACGAGCAACGCCAGATTGTGTTCACTCAGAGTAAAGTGCCAGAGTTAATTAGTGGTCTGGAGCTCACCCTCAGTGGTTGGAAACTACCTTGGAGTGTGCATAACTACTTAAACGAATTACAACAACACTTAGACACCATTCTTGAACTTGCGCCCGTGCAACAAGATAAGAAAGCCATACAATGAAACATAGCTTTGAACGGGTATTTAAGCAAATGCGTCAAAGTCGTGAAACCCTCAAGCCAAATAGCATATTGCAAGAAGTTGGTACCATATTAAGTGTGTCAGCCGGCATTGCTATAGTAGAGGGATTGCCTGGTGTAGGCTTTGAAGAACTATTGCTGTTTCCGCGACATATTTACGGTATTGCTTTTAATATTGATGAGCACCAAATAGGTGTGGTTTTACTGGGTGACTACTGTTTGTTAAATGCCGGTGATGAAGTTAAACGTACCGGACGGGTGATGGATATAGTCGTAGGCAATGAACTTATAGGTCGAGTTATTGACCCCCTAGGCCGTGCATTAGATGGCAAAGGAAAAGTCTCAGGTACTCAGCGTCTGCCTATTGAACGCCCTGCTCCGGCTATTATGTCGCGTTCACCAGTTACTGAACCATTACAAACTGGCCTAAAAGTATTAGATGCCCTGTTACCCATTGGCCGAGGCCAACGTGAGTTAATCATGGGTGACCGGCAAACAGGTAAAACCTCCATTGCTATCGATACTATCTTAAACCAAGCAGGTAAAAATGTGCTCTGCATTTACTGTGCTATTGGGCAAAAATCAGCATCAGTGGCAAAAACCTTAGCTATTTTAAAAAACAACCAAGCCCTAGATTATACTGTGGTTATGGTGACCGAAGGTAACGACGCGCCTGGTCTTGATTATATTGCACCCTATGCGGCCACCAGTATTGGTGAATTCTTTATGGAAGCTGGCAAAGACGTTTTGATTGTTTATGATGATCTGACTCAACATGCCCGCTCCTACCGTGAATTATCGTTGTTATTGCGCAGGCCACCGGGCAGAGAAGCTTTTCCAGGCGATATATTTTATCTTCACTCTCGTTTGCTCGAACGTTCTACTCATTTAAACCAAGAACTCGGTGGCGGCTCTCTAACTGCCTTGCCCATTATCGAAACAGAAGAACAAAACATGTCGGCGTATATTCCAACCAATCTTATCTCTATTACCGACGGACAAATCTATCTTTCCCCCAGCTTATTTGAGCTTGGGGTCCTACCAGCCGTCGATGTGGGAAAATCAGTTTCGCGGGTGGGAGGCAAAGCACAAAGGCCAGCATTCAGATCCGTATCGGGTGCGTTAAAATTGGCTTATGCTCAGTTTGAAGAATTAGAAAACTTTGCCCGTTTTGGTGCCCGTTTAGATGACGACAGTTTAAAAACGATTGAACATGGCCAGCGTATTCGTAGTTGTCTTAAACAAGCTGAATCGTCACCTTTACCGGTTGCAGCACAAATTTGTATATTATTGGCTCTCACCAACAGGCTATTTGATAACATACCTGTGGATTCACTAAAAAATGCCCAACAAGCGATCGTTGCAAGCTTAAATACGCTGGAACAAGACTTACTCGCGCGTTTACAACTTGCTGAGAGTTTAAATGAAGCAGATAAACATCAGCTTATAAGCCTGTTTAAAACAACCTTAGTCAGCTTTAGTGAGTCTGATAAAGCCACAAAACTCAAGACTGTCGCAAACGGTACAGTTTAATATGAGTGAATCCAGTAGCGGTTTACAGCACAAACTAAACAGTGCCACAGACTTAAAATCAGTTGTACGTACTATGAAAGCCATGGCTGGCGCGAATATTAGTCAATATGAAGATGCAGTGCACTCACTTGATGACTATTACCACACTGTACAATTAGGATTGCTCGCTTATTTTAGACACAGCAAAGTGGGTAGTTCGTCGATTAAAACAGCAGGCAATCAAACCATCATAAATGGCAAAATTGGTATTATCGTGATTGGCTCTGATCAGGGCTTGGTTGGCCAGTTTAACGAAGCCTTAGTCACGTTTTTAAACACCAAATTGATTAACATGACAGCAGAGCAACTTTTTTGGCCTGTAGGGGAGCGAATTAACGCACGGCTTGATGATCTTGCTTTACCGCTGGAACGGTCTTTTATCCTGCCCAGTTCGATTGATGCTATCACCACACTAGTGACCGAAATGCTGCAAGAAATACACGAGCAACAACAAAATAATCATCTGCAAGAAGTCTATTTATTTTTTAATCGAACCCTAACTAAATCCCAATATGAACCTACTTTTCAACGGATATTACCCCTCGATAACGTTTGGCAACAGAGTTTTTTGTCAGAGTCTTGGCCGACAACCAGTCGACCGCAATTGTTGGCCACACACCAAGAAACCTTTAGTGCTTTAATTGGTGAATACCTTTTTACGTCGCTTTTTAGAGCCTGTATTGAGTCTTTAGCCAGTGAAAACGCCAGCCGTTTAATCGCCATGCAACGAGCTGAAAAAAATATTGAAGAGATCCAAAGCCAACTACTGCGTCAATACCATCGCCAACGTCAAAGTGGCATAGATGAAGAGCTTTCAGATTTAGTCGGTGGATTTGAAGCCCTTTCGACTAAAGCTGATTTATGTTAAGCCCTCTTCTGGGCCTTGCTTTGCTGACCAACCTTTAAAGTGAATAAATGACTTTAATGCGTCACTTTTTTGATCTGCATCAAAATGCAACTCCTACAACTCATTAATAATAAGCACTCTAAGTGATCCGCTTAAGGAGTGAATAATGAATATTAAACAAATTAGTGCCATAGCCAAAGACTTAGGCATCAGCCCCAAGAAGCACAATAAAAGTCAGTTGATTCATCTTATTCAGCAGGCAGAAGGTAACTTTCCCTGTTATGCCACGCCAAGCGCTGGTGAGTGCGACCAAGTGAATTGTCTATGGCGCCAAGACTGTTTGAAAACGACGGTGACCAAACATTAAAAGGATAAAACATGCAAAATCCAAGTCACATTAGTACTTATCAAAAGTTACGTACTCTCAGTGCGCAGTTAATTGCAGAAATTCCCGATACCATGGCAGGGTTTGGGGAGTTGCATGCTAATGCGGTGAGCAAAGGCGCACTGGATACTAAAACTAAAGAATTAATGGCTCTCAGTATTGCTATTGCCGTGCATTGCAATGGTTGCATTGCTTTTCATGTGCATGATGCTTTAAAAGCCGGTGCAAGTCGTCAGGAAATAGTTGAAACCATCGGTGTGGCTATCTTAATGGGCGGTGGCCCAGCAATGGTCTATGGCTGCGAAGCATTAGAAGCCTTGGAGCAGTTTGAAAAAAACCAAGACCTACCACTGTAAGCGGCATAAAAGTAACAAATGATTTTTGCCTCTTTGAAAAAAGAAGCAATGACACACGAAAAAAACCGCTTTTACTCATGACTATCTATTAGTTTAGCCGTTGGTACCATAGCGACACGTCACTGCCATGGGTAAACAAGTCATCTGAACAGCTCAGCCTATGCAAATTAGTGTAATTAACATGCACTTTACAATAATAAGTCGTCTCAGAAGAATTGAGCTTTACTTCTAATTGTTCTATTTTGTCTGGACCACAGGCAACATATTGTGCAGTACCTTGAAAAGCCAAATCCTCTTTTTTGCCTGACACATCTAAGCTTATCGCTCTTTCATCACCAATAAATTTTACCCACCCAGTATAAGCGCGGCCACTGTTCTGACTACTCCCCACTATCAGATAATTACCATGGAGGTAAGCGACCTTGTGCGCATCCGCTTCTAATAATGGCTGACACGTTGCAGGTGTAACCACACTAGAGGCAGCATTCAACCATGCTGATATAAGAATTAAGGTCGTAAACATACGTTCGTCTCACTTAGCTTAGCAAATTAATGCAGAAAACTGTTAACGGAAAAACCTTAGTCCTCATCTTAGCGTGTTTCAGCATAATTATTAAAATTTAGTAACATAAGATTCCTATTCTTAGCTATTAAAACGGGGCAAACTTTCTGGAAATTCTATGTTGTTAATTCAATTCATTGCCTTTTAAAACGCTAAGGACTTACCGTGAACCGATTAATGTGTTTATTTTTCAGTATTTTTGTCGCATCCTCATTTGCTAGCAATTATCAACAAGCGCCCGCAGATATAAGTCAAAAATCACAAACGATTTTTAGCAAAATACACCAAACGAATACCTTAGTCACCCAAGTTAAAACCCTAGTGAGTTATGATCCTGAGTTAAATATTGTCCAGCAATTTTCGGTTACGACCGCTATTGTCCTGCAAAGCACAATAACTAAGTCTAGAGGTTCTGTGAACCATAATGGCTCAAATCAGCCTTTGGATTTAAATGGTGACAGCGCAGAAGCTTATTTTCGTGCCTTGCCTCGTGATCAGCTTTTTCCTTTAGACGAACAGAAAACCGACGATGCTAGCGATTCCACTTATTCGCCAGTCAGTGAGGTTAATCAATTAAGTTGGCAAAAACCACTGGCAACAACAGTACAGACTGACAATCAGAATAATTTATTATTAGCACCCAGTTCTTTTGCCAAAAAACCAGTCCAAGTCATGTTTTAAGGTGCCGCGTAACCTTTCTTTTCTTGTAAATTGTTGCGTATCTATATGATTAAATTGATTATTCCTATTTTATTATTCAAATAAGAACCAAAAAATAACATTTATCTTTTGTTAGCCTTTTTTGCGTTAGTATCGCCTATTATTCCAGCTAATAGGTGATGTTCCATGCCACACTCATGTATGTCATATTGTCGCAATATCAATTTATTTTTACTTATTGTGAGTATTTTTATCTGTAGCTCTAATGCCGAAGAAAATTCGGCCCCGCAAATTTTGATGGCAGGTGATTCAACTATGGCCATTAAAGATCCGAAGGACTACCCAGAAACTGGCTGGGGAATGCCCTTTGCTAGTTTTTTTGCCGCGGACATCAAAATCTATAATTTTGCCAAAAATGGACGCAGTACTCGCACTTTTAGAGAAGAAGGTTTGTGGCAACAACTTATGAATATATGCCAGCCTAATGACATCGTATTTATTCAATTTGGCCACAATGACGAATCACCGAGCAAAGTCGACCGCTACACCACGCCAGAGCAATATGAGTACAATCTTAAACAGTACGTCGCTGATGTTCGTGCTAAGCATGCACAGCCGATATTACTGTCACCGGTCACGCGGCGCTATTTTGATAAACAGGGCCGCATTAAAGCCACCCATCCTTATGCGGAGATTGTAGCTGAGGTGGCAAAAAGTATGGCAGTTATCTATATCGATATGGATAAGATTAGCCGAGAGTATTTTAGCGCCCTGGGTGATGAGGGGTCGGCTATTCGCTATATGCATATTAAGCCAGATATCCATCCTAACTATCCCCATGGCGTGCGCGACGATACTCACTTTAACGAACTAGGTGCACGAGAAGTCGCACAACTAGTATTAGCAGAGTTAAAAAACCTAAACCATGTATTGGTCAGCCAGTTACAATCTGTTGATCCTAAACATTTAAGTTTGAGCTACTAATATCGAGTATTACTGCTTTTTATTAGTCGAATCCAATTGAACCCGGCGCAATATCATTGCTAACTGTTGTTTAACACTGTCTGTTAAGTCTTCATTTTGATAAATAAAGTGGCAGTATTTATTCACCAATGGCATCTGTTTATTGTTGCTCAGCAAGGACCAAACTGCAGATTGATATGTCGCATCTAAGTAGGCATCTCGCTTGAGTTCATCATTTAACTCGAGTTTGTCTTGTTTAATTTTATCAAGCGTCCCTTTGTACTTAACTAATGCCAAAGCACTAACAATTTTTTTGATAGGCTCATATCTACCTGTAGCTAAAAATTCTGACCACAACATATCAAGTTGCAATGGATGACTTATGTCGTCGCTTAATGCAGGAAAAGATATGTTTTGCACTTGTTGGCTAAAGTCAAAGAAAGTATCACTTTGCCCATAACTAGAAAGCTGATTTTCGCCAACAAAGTGATCGATTAATATAAATCGCTTTTGTTCCTCTAAAGAAAAACTATCAAACCTCTTAGCTATATTGTTGAGTAAATAAGGATTATCTGCAAACACACGACTAAAAAAACTTAATATATTCAGATGCTTAGTTATCCAATCTGGATCTGGCTGTATCATGCTGTGCAAAGCGGCTATGGTTTTTTGGGGACTCAGTTCTTGGTAATAATTCATCATCCAGACATTCGCTGCATCTACGTCTGCAAAATGAAACTCGACGCTAAAGGGTAATAGATTAATTGGCGTGGTTGAGGTAAAGGTTGTACCAGAGACATTGTCATAGGCCTTAACTTTTATGTGGTAAGTGCCGAAAGGATAGTCGTCAGTAAACATAACGCGCATTATTTGTTGATTTAGTAACAAGACGTCTGCATTTGCAGCTTGTCCCTGATAACCAACGATACCCTGGCCTTTATCTTCTGTAGGTTTACCTTGAGGATCGAAAATCTGCACATCATAAGTCAGGTTAATGTCATTGCGACTATCAATTGCATAGCCACTAAATAACACAAAGATGCTAATTAGCTGATTTTGTGCAACTTCCTCAGCTTGACGCAAATTAGGCCCGCTGTTGGCGGGAATTTTATACCAAGGATCTAAGTCAATATCCATCAATGAAGGCAGTGTTAATGTCTCAAACTTGGGTACTTGTGCTCTAGCCTCAGCACTAAAAATAACAACAATAACAACTAGAATAAACGCTTTCTTCAACATACTAATTTCCCTTTAATGTGTTTTTAACACGACTTTTTACCATAAATACTTAAAGATCATTAACAATTCAATGCGCCTTAATATAGATGGGGGCTGGATGTAATCCCTTCTTGTATTAAGTTAGAAGTCCACTTAATTTCGTTTAAAAGCCTATTTTAACTGTTGTTCAGCTAAGCGAATACACTTTATTACCCACAGAGAAAATCGACTTCAAAAGCTTCATGCCATTGATTTTATTTAATTATAATTTTGTTATGCACAGTTGTTTCAAATGGTTTCATGCCCGTTTTACTTTGCCTAGCTTGTTTCATTGCGTTTCACTTGTGGTTTTGTTAATAGCTTGTTGATCTACATCAAAGGATGTTTATCTAAGCGATGCTAGCCTAATTACTGGAAATTCTTAACCATGACAGAGGCCTGACAATGAAAATGCCTGAACACATTTTGGTGGTAATAAGTGGAAACCGAAAAAAACATGAAGCCTTAGAGCGTGCATTAAAGTTTGCTGAATATAATGATATTCATATCCATTTATTTAACGCTATATATGAACCCGTTTTAGAGTTGACTGATGTGTTGTCCACTGAACATCGTGAACAAATGAAAGAGCAACACTTAGCTGACCGTAGGCTATATATGAATACCTTAGCTGAAGAAATTTCGAGCCAAGGCATTGCTTGTTCGGTAAGAGTTGAGTGGCATCCTCATTTACATGAAATTATTGAAAAGGTTGTTAAAGATTTGCAGCCTGATTTAGTGATAAAACGTATTAGCGCTGAATCAATGAGTATTAATCCATTTGCCCTGCCCATTGACCGCCACTTGATTCGGTATTGCAAAGCCCCACTATTATTGGTTAATCAATCTGAGTTCTCAGACTCCCCTATTTTAGCAGCAGTAGATATTTTGACATCTGACACTGATCATATGAGTTTGAATAAAGACATTCTCGAATCTGCCAAATTATTTTCTCATCTTTATTTAGCGCCGCTATATGTAGTTAATGCCTTTATTACCCATACAGTAAGCGCTGGTATCGATTTTCCCATGTTAGATATGGAGCAATTAAATCGAAACACCGAGAGCTATCATCGAGAAAAACTCAGCGAATTACTTGAAAAGAATCACGTTGAAACCACTCCTAAGCAACTGCATGCTGTACCCGGTGTGCCAGAAGTCGCAATCCCGCAGGTGGTTAAACAATTTAATTGTCAGTTGGTGATCATGGGAAGTGTAGGTCGAAAAGGTTTATCGGGTGCTCTTTTGGGTAATACTGCTGAGGCGGTACTAGCCGAACTGAATTGTGAAGTACTCTGCTTAAAACCCCACCATTGATCACCTGTTTATGATAAACGGCTAATCAAAACAGATTAGCCGTTTTTTATGTTTGTAAAAGAGCCTCAACTTTGCTTGTTTCTGTTGCTTGCGATCTGCTTTCTAATGCCTGCAACATAGAAGGTGTTACTAATACAATACCGTCTTGACTAATGCGAAATCCTCTAGCGATGTCATCGGCTTGGTTTATACCGATTTGCATTCCACTAGGAATTTTGCAAGCGCTGTCGATAATGGCACGCTTTATTTTTACATTCCGACCAATATCCACTTTTGGTAAAACAACTGATTCTTCTACCTGACTATATGAATGCACATGGACGTCAGAAAATAGCAGGGATTTGTTAATAGACGCCCCCGAAATAATACAGCCCCCTGATACAGTAGAATCTACTGCGTACCCTTTGCGGTCAGGATCATTAAATATAAATTTAGCGGGCGGAGACTGTTTTTGATGGGTCCAAATAGGCCAATGCTCATCATAAATATTCAGCTGAGGAGTAATATTGATTAGATCCATATTGGCTTTGTAAAATGAATCTAAAGTACCGACATCGCGCCAATATGGTTGCTGGTGGTTTTCAATATCTCGAAAGCGAAAGGCTAATACTTTATTGTGGTCGATTGAAGCAGGAATGATATCTTTGCCAAAGTCGTGTTCAGATTTTAGATTCTGTGCGTCTTTAAGTAATTGCTGAATTAAAAACTCGGTATTAAATACATAGTTTCCCATTGATGCCAGGGTGTATCCTGGACGGTCATCTAAAACGCAGGGGTTTGAAGGTTTTTCGTGGAAGTTGATGATGCGGTTTTGTTTATCAACACACATGACGCCAAATGTCCCAGCAGCGTCTTCGACCGGAACTTCAATACACGAAACTGTCATATCGGCACCACTTTCGGCGTGTTGCGCTAACATGTCAGCATAATCCATTTTGTAAACGTGGTCGCCAGACAACACTAATACGTACTTGGGACCGTGCTCTCGTATAAATTCAATATTCTGAAATAAAGCATTGGCTGTACCCTCATACCAACATTCAGAATGTTGTTGAGAAGCCGGTAATAACTCGACAAATTCACCCAAATCTCGATTCATATGACCCCACCCTCGAGCCAAATGTCTAATAAGTGAATGGGCTTTGTATTGGGTCATTACCCCAATTTGTTTAATACCTGAATTAACACAGTTTGACAGTGGAAAATCGATTACTCGGAATTTACCGCCAAAATGCAGGGCGGGTTTAGCTTGAGACTGAGTGAGCTCAAACAAACGACTGCCCTTACCTCCTGCCAAAATGAGCGCCAGCGTATTGCGTGTGAGCTGACTAACATAACGTGTGCTTGATGTAATCATGATGAACCCTCCGATGACTTTAGAAAACTTGCCTAATGATCATCAATTAGTAACCTTTCATAAGCACTCTGTTCATTCAACTACAACCGACTAAGCCTCGAATGGAGAGTCTATTTTTTAGTTTCTCATAGGATAATTAAGAGTTATTACACTTTTACGGCAAGCACATCACATTTCACGCCGTGCAAAACACCATTGGCGGTAGAGCCTAAAAGTAATTTTAATCCACTGCGGCCATGGGTACCGATGACAATTAAATCAGCCTTTATATCATTCGCCGTGTTGTGAATTTCATCAGCAGGATTACCTACCGGGCTGAAAATCTGTGTTTCGGGAATTTTAAATTTATCAGCAAGCTCTTTAAGTTTTGCCTTACTTTGTAAACATAAATCATTAAAAAAGTCACCCTCGTAAGCCATACCAAAGGGTTGGTAGTTAACCATGGGCACAGTGACATAGACGATATTAATATGTTTACTTGAACTGGCAATCTGTAGTGCTTTTTCTAGCACGGGGTGGCTTTCAGCATATATATCTAGAGCCACTAAAATCTTTGTGTAATTACTCATTTCATTCCTCTCTATCTTGGGTATTTTGACCTGTATTTGTCTATTTGAGTTTAGCCTAATTAATACACCTCAATGATATTAGTTAGCTTATAAGTAAAAAGTTGTTGATCCAAATCAACAACTTCACAACAGGCCTGACAATATTGAACTAAAAAATTAGCTAACAGCAAATTTTACAGGTTAAATTTTAAGGCAAAAAACTTTTGTAAGTTGAGTATAAAGGTAATAAAATCCTTGCAGCGAATAACATCAGGGAATCAATAGCTAGTACATGGATGCTTTAAATAATACTCATTCCCCTACTTTATTGATGTTGCCCGGCTTAGATGGCAGTGGAATTCTTTTTAAACCACTAATCGATCTGTTACCCCTAACAATTAGAACAAAAATTGCCGTTATCCCCACGATATTGTTAAGCGGTCATAAGCAAATTGCCAAACAGATACTAGCTAACTTGCCTGATGGGAAATATGTCATTTTAGCAGAATCGTTTTCTGGACGAACCGCTTATGAATTGTGTCGAATGGCGCCTGATAAATTTAGTTATGTGGTTTTTATTGCTAGTTTTGTGAATAGACCATCTTATCTATTGAGGTTTGCCTTACTCCTGCCCATAACTCGCATTGTCAAAAGTAAATTAATAATGCAGCTTATGGCTAAATGCTTATTTGGTTTGAACAATACCAAAGCCTTGTTAAACGCGCTTTTTCAAGCCTTATCAACGCTGCCAAATGCATGTATCAATAATCGACTGTCTATACTCAACCGGCTAAAGCAACCCAGTATCCGCTTGGATGTCCCTTGTTTTATTGTTACCGCTAAACAAGATTTATTGCTCAATAGAAAAGCCCAAAATTCAATAAAAAAAGTGTTTAGTTACCATGCAGAACAGCAACTTGATGGACCGCATTTTTTATTGCAAACCCGAGCTAGACACTGCGTTAAAATCATAACGACCTTGTACGCAGGTTTGGCAGACGTTAAAAGCCCTGTAGTGCCGGTAACAATTGATCCAACGATTGCCTTGTAGTTACTGTTAAATTTCTCTGATTATTGAGCTAAAGCACAGTATAAATTTACTAATTTATAAAGGTTCCAGTATTTTTTTAGCAAAATAGCATATTTGTTGTAGAATCAGAGCAACTATGGATAGTGAGTCATATATTAAATTATCCGCATCCAATAAAAATAATAATAGGATAGGTTTTAACCATGCTAAGTGGAAAGTCTAAAACAGAACAAGTTGATGTTATTAAACAGCTGATACGCCAGAATAATTATAAAGACACAGACCTGACCTTCAAGCAATGTTTGCATATGGGCGTCAGCGTAAACCTCCACTCCTTAAGTCGTTTCGCCGAAAAACTTGAATTACTTGACCGCGCAGAGCGCAACAAGCAAGTCAACCAAAACAAAAAAACCTCTCCACCCGCCATGCATTCCATGAGTTATATGCAAGTAAAGCAACGTGAAACGGAAATTACCTTTGAATTAGGTGAACTGAAAATACGTGAAAATAAATTGTTGGAAGAATTAAACGGGCTGTCAAAAATGCTGGATCTTAAACAATTTAATTAAAACAAACGCAACAAAAGTTAATGTCATTAAACAAAAACGGATGTCATCTGACATCCGTTTAACTTAATTAAGCCCTCAGAATCTTGCCCTTACGCCAAGAGAAAAAGAACGAGCAGGTAATGGCGCTTCATCTTTTAAATATGATGAATGAACACGGCCTTCCTGATTGCTTAGGTTTTCACCTTTGAGATAAATCGTCATATCGATATTATCAAGATCAAGATAGTAGTTAGCTGAAGCTGATAGCATGGTATAGCCTTTAGTATCAGTCTCAAATATGGCTATTTTATCTTGTTTGCTGTTGCGGATAGCTTCTACTTCGGCGTGCCAGTTGCCATATTCATAGTGCAGTGAGCTACCCACTCTCATAGGAGGGATGCGCGGCACATTGCCGCCAGAATCTAGCTTAGCCCGCGTATAATCTGTAAACACTTCCCACCGCCATTCATCATTTAAGTGCCAATCAACCTGAGCTTCAAATCCATATAACCTAGCATCTTGCTGACTAAATATAATAACCGGCAAACCATCGGATTCATCACCTGACTCACCATTTTCAGCAATATTTTTTTCAAAATCAGCTTGAGTAATGAGTGATTCACCACTAAAAACAAGATTGGTACGTTGTTCAAAAATATAATTGCTGACTTGATTATTAAACAGACTGAAGGTCGCATTCCACGTTTCGACATTATAGCGATAAGTAATATCGATATTGTTAGACACTTCCTTGTGCATATCTTGCGATCTTTGTACTACATTATTTTCGCCATTTTGCTCAGCGATTGCGAAGCCACCGCCTATTTCAAAGGTACCAGAACCAATATGAGGGCCATAAGAAACCATTTCAGATGCAGAAGGTGCTCGTTCTGAGTAAGCATAATTAAACGCTAATGAACTTTGCTCATTAAGAGTCCAGACCGCACCACCTGAGCCAGAAATTGCGGTGTAATCTTTTTTATCAAAGAAAATAGTATTTTGTTGTGGTTTCTGGGCAAAAAAATCATTATTTACATCAAGAGCTATTTGCTCTGCCCTAGCGCCAAATTGCCATAAAAGCGCGGCCATTTTGCGTTCTTCCATTAAAAACACCGCTACACTATTTGTTTCAGTCGGCGGGGTAAATGCTTCTTCACCTATAGCCTCAAAATCAGATTTATTATAATGCAGGCCCATTACCCCTTTCCAACCACCAACTAGTTGATGTTCGGCCCATAACCTTGATTCAGTACTTTGGTTTTTAAACGTAGTGCCAATGTCTACGCCATCTATTTCCGAATGCTGATAATCAGTGTAGGCATTTTGCCAATGCACTGATTTTAGGAAGCCACTTAAATTATCCCAATCAACCACAGCTTGATAACGGTCTTGCTGCAATTTTACAAACACGCCATCTTCGCCGGGCAAACCGTATTCAGAATCCATGCGCCCATAAGCCAAAGCCACTCTCGTTTCGTCTGTTATCCAGCCTGCTCCAAGATTATAACCCGTGGCATTCATATCTGAATTTGTTAATTTAGAGCTGCCGCCTTTTTCGTCAATATTAGCGGGAACGGGTATCTTATAATCAGCGTTTTCTCGATTATAAGCATCAAGGTGCCAAGCAAAATTCCCCGTCCCACCATTAAGATCAGTTGATAAGGTAGTAGCATTTGCAACATTGTCATACTTTGCAAAAGCTTCCCCTGAAACGCCTTCTTTACGAGTTACAGGCAAACGGTTATCGACAACATTAACTACACCTCCTATTGCGCCACTGCCATAAATCAGAGTTGCGGGTCCACGAAGTACTTCAATTTGGGTCGCAGTAGATGTCTCGGTTGCGACTTGATGGTCAGGCCCAACCCTTGAGGCGTCAGATGCATCTAAACCATTTTGCACTACTTTTATACGTGGCCCGTCTAATCCACGGATAATAGGGCTACTCGCCACCGGTCCAAAGTAAGAACCATGCACGCCGGGTACGTTTCTGAGCGTTTCACCTAAGGTTGCTGCTTGATTTTGATCTAATTCTTCGCCACTGATAATTGTAACCGGTGTACTTGATTCTAATACAGTGCGCTTTAGAGGAGACGCATTAATCACCAAAGTTTCAATGTCATGTTCATCTTTTTGTAGTTCTTTTTGTTGTGCGTTTGCCTGAGTTGTAAGCGCAGTAACCACGGCTAATACGATAGTCGAGTATTTTGTCTTCATTTTGTCATCTCTTATTTAATATAACAGTGTTACGCATATCCTTAGATAAGCGAAATTGTAGGTCTAAATTAACTAAAATCAGATAACAAAAGGGGGGTCGCGATTACCAATTTTTGGCTTCAGCGAGGATGGCAAAACAGCAAGTGTATAGCTTGTTGTATTTGCGCGCTGGGCAGGAATACTGAACTTTAACGCACTAGTCGTTAGCCCATGATCGACGTTATGAGATGAAAGACACAGAGCGCAATGCAGATCTGTTTTAACAATGTGTGAAGAGTCATGAAGAGCTGAAACATTGCCCATAATAATGAGCAACAATACCGCTAAAGCGACTGCATATTTCAGCATCGTGCGTGGATTTCTGTAGTCATGTAAGGAATGATTCTGCATAGATGTTATAATATAACATAATATTTTTTCGACTGTCGACACCCTACAGAAAATTTTTATTCACTTGCCTGCTAAGATTGAGCCGCGACAAGTCAAATTAAACAATTTCTAGAAATATTGTTTAGAAACGCCCATTTTAAGTTGAAATTATTTATACTCCCCCTGATTTACAAAAAAACAAAAAAGCATCACTCGCCCCCATTTTTAGGAGACAAACTTGGAATTAACTTTTGTACTGGTCGCTTTTGTTTTTGGTTTAGCCTTAAAAATAACTGGCTTCCCTCCTCTGATCGGCTTTTTGATGGCAGGCTTTACTCTAAATTTTTTAGGTTATGAAGCGACTCCCTCTTTAGAAGTATTAGCTGAATTGGGTATTACTCTAATGCTGTTTACAATTGGTCTAAAACTCAACATTCGGGATTTATATAAAAAAGAAGTTTGGCTAGGCAGTGTAACCCATTCCCTTCTGTGGATAACGGTGGTCAATATTATTGTTACCGCTTTAGCTTGGTTTGGTCTGAGTGCTTTTAGCGACCTAGATTATATTGATATCACCCTGCTTGCGTTTGCCTTAAGTTTTAGCAGTACGGTGTGTATTGTCAAAATTCTCGAAGACAGTGGAGAAATAAAAACCCGCCATGGCAAAGTGGCTATTGGTATTCTGGTTATGCAGGATATTTTTGCGGTGCTGTTTATGGTGGTTGCAACGGGGAAAATTCCTTCTGTATGGGCCCCACTTTTACTTCTATTATATTTTGCTAAACCGCTGTTTAAAAAATCTTTAGAAATCGTCGGTCATGGTGAGCTTTTACCACTATGTGGTTTTCTTTTAGCCATTGGCGGTTATGAATTATTTGAATTAGTGGGTATTAAAGGCGATTTAGGCGCTTTAGTGATAGGCATGTTTTGGGCACCTCATAACAAAGCAGCTGAGTTGTCCAAATCACTGATGAGTTTTAAAGATCTTTTTCTCATTGGTTTTTTCTTAAATATAGGTTTTACCGCCCTACCTACCCTAGATTTAGTCCTCACAGCATTGCTTTTATGCTTGTTTATTCCTATCAAATTCATTCTCTTTTTTAGACTCTTTACTTGGCTTAAATTACGCGCAAGAACCTCTTATCTGGCCAGTTTAGTTCTATCAAATTACAGCGAATTTGGTTTGATTGTGGTTGCCCTGCTAGTCAGTAACGGGGTACTGGAGGCCAAATGGTTAGTGACCTTAGCCCTTGCTCTTTCATTTTCTTTCCTTGTAACGGGCTTGCTTTATCGCAGTTCACACAATCAATACAATAGATTCAAACACTATTTAAAAGTCTTTGAACGCCCTGACAGATTGGCGGAAGACACCTATGTACAGCCCAAAGATGCTGAAGTATTAGTGCTTGGAATGGGTCGTGTGGGTAAAGGGGCTTATTCATCCTTAAACAATATTTTGGGCGCCAAAGTATGGGGCATGGATGCAGACCCAGCTAGGATAGCAAAACTGCAAAAAGCTGGCTTACAGGTCTTAGTTGGCGATGGCGAAGATATTGACCTGTGGGACAATATTGACCTAGCGAATATCCGGTTAATTTTACTGGCCCTGCCTTCAATAGAAGATATTTGTAATATTACCGAACAACTACAACATGCTAATTATCAAGGCAAGATAGCGTCCATTGCTAGATATGAAGATGAAATCCAAGCGCTTTTAGACGCTGGGTCTGACAAGGTATTTAACTTTTTCACTGAGGCAGGTACCGGTTTTGCGGAAGAAAGTCTGCAACTGTTAGAACCCTCGAATAGCTTGTAGGCTAACTATAAATAAGAATGATTATCATGTTGTTTTATAAAGATTTTTTCTATTTTATTGGTTTTGTTAAATGACTCTCGCTATACTGCAGGAATATTATTATTAATCAGGAAATACCTCATGTTAGGTGACAGACAGGTCATTAGTGCTTTAAATGAAGTACTAACCTTTGAATTAACGTCAATAAACCAATATTTTTTACACGCACGCATGTTTAAAAATTGGGGGTTCGAGCAATTAAACGAGAAATGTTATAAAAAATCCATTTGTGACATGAAGCAAGCAGATAAATTAATTGAACGTATATTATTTCTTGAAGGATTGCCCAATTTGCAGATGTTAGGCAAATTGATGATTGGCGAAGAACCCGTCGAAATGCTGCAATGTGATCATCGTTTCCAACTTCAGCAACTGCCCCTGCTTAAGAAAACCATAAAACTAAGTGAAGACAAACAAGACTATGTCACACGAGATCTTTTGAGTGAGATATTGCATGACGAAGAAGAGCACATTGATTGGCTTGAAACACAAGAAATGCAAATTGCCAGCCTAGGGGCGCAAAATTATTTGCAAAACCAAACACAAGATGAGGATTAAGCATGAAAGGAAATAATACCATTATCGCCCAGTTGAATGCCCTCCTCGCTTATGAATTGGCTGCGATGGATCAATACTTTGTCCACTCGCAAATGTATGCAGATTGGGGATTTCACAAATTACATGAGCGTATTGCCCACGAGTTTGAGGATGAAAAGGGACATGCTACAAAATTAATTGAGCGCATTTTGTTTTTAGAAGGCACGCCAGATATGGTAACGCGTGATGGTTTACTTATTGGCCATGATGTTCCATCGATGTTAGAGAGTGACCTACGAGTTGAATATGCTGTTGCAGCAAAATTAAAACAAACGATGGCACTATGTGAGCTAGAGCAAGACTACGTCAGTCGCGACATGTTGCTAGTACTACTAGACGATACTGAGATGGACCATGCGCGTTGGTTAGAGCAACAAATACGGATGATTAAATTTGTCGGATTGCCTAACTATTTGCAATCACAAAGTTAATTCAACTTAACTTTATCCGTGATTAAGATTCTTGCATGGCGGCTAATGATTGGGTGTGTCGCCATACTATGACAAATCAGTAGCGAAATTAACAAAAAATCGCTCAGTTTTTAGGGTTTCACGGTTTTCTAACTCAATAATTAGCTGCCACCGCATATGGGGTTCACTACAAGAGCCAATAAAAAACCATAAGCTATGTGTATTATTAGTTGGCTGACTAAGCTCAGTCTGCTCAAGGACGGCAATTTTACCCATGTACATATTGACACCCTGAATCCAAATTTGCTTTAGATTCCAAGTTTCAGGGAGTAGAAGCTGCACAGTATTTTGCTCTTCTACTAACACTTTTGTACTAAAGTTAACCAAGACTATTTCGTTGCTGTACTCAGTCAGGTTAAATTGACAAATTAGCGTGTCGTTCAATTGACATTGTTTACTAAAAGTTGATCCACCCTGCTCTGTACCCGTTAAATAAACGGCAAGGCTTAGCACTAAAATAAATGCGCTTAATATGGATAGGGATTGAATAGTTTGGTTCAAATTGGCTTATTCATTTATGTTATTCCTTGTTTAACAAGTTTGCGGTAAATAAAGAATAGGAACAAGTCGGTTTTTCCTTTCTTTTTAAGCTCTATACCATTATTATTTGTAAGGTTTTTAGCCTTAATAATATTTAAATTTCAATTGCTTATAAATTAATCTAAATGATTAAAGCTAAGTTAATAGTTTGTAAATATCAAATGGCGCTTCATTAACAAATTGGAAGATTCATTAAATGAGTGATGCAATTCAAGTACACCCCGAATATAATTATAAGGTTGTTCGGCAGTTTGCAGTGATGACCGTTATTTGGGGGATCATTGGCATGAGTCTAGGCGTTTTAATCGCTGCTCAGCTGTATTGGCCTGCCCTAAATTTCGATACCCCCTGGTTAACCTTTTCACGCCTTCGTCCTCTTCACACTAATGCGGTGATTTTTGCATTTGGTGGTTGTGCCTTATTTGCTACTTCTTATTACGTTGTGCAACGAACATCACAGGTACGAGTGTTCAGTGATAAGTTAGCTGCCTTCACGTTTTGGGGTTGGCAGACAGTTATTGTATTGGCCGTCATTACTTTGCCACTGGGTCTTACCTCTTCTAAAGAATACGCGGAACTTGAATGGCCAATCGATATACTGATTGCTTTAGTTTGGTCAGCTTACGTAGTGAACTTTTTTGGTACTATGGTTATTCGTAAGGTTTCACACATTTATGTAGCAAACTGGTTCTTTGGGGCCTTTATGTTAACGGTGTTGGTATTACATGTCGGTAACAGCATGGTTGTGCCGGTGTCACTTACTAAGTCTTATTCAATATACGCTGGTGCTGTTGATGCGATGATGCAGTGGTGGTACGGACACAACGCAGTAGGTTTTTTCTTAACTGCTGGATTTTTAGGTATGATGTATTATTTTGTGCCTAAACAAGCAGGTCGTCCGGTCTATTCGTATCGCCTTTCTGTTGTTCACTTTTGGGCCCTTATTTCTTTGTACATCTGGGCTGGCCCTCACCACCTGCACTACACTGCTCTACCTGACTGGACTCAGTCCCTAGGCATGGCAATGTCTGTCATTTTATTTGTTCCCTCATGGGGAGGTATGATCAACGGTATTATGACCTTATCAGGCGCATGGCATAAGCTACGCACCGATCCAATCTTACGCTTCTTAGTGGTTTCCTTATCGTTTTACGGTATGTCGACTTTCGAAGGCCCCATGATGGCAATTAAGACGGTTAATGCTTTATCGCATTATACCGATTGGACAATCGGCCACGTTCACTCAGGTGCCTTGGGTTGGGTGGCTATGGTATCTATCGGTTCCATCTATCATCTAATTCCGGTGTTGTTTAATCGCGAACGCATGTACAGCACCTACCTGATTAATGTGCATTTCTGGTTAGCCACTATCGGGGTTGTTCTTTACATCGTAGCTATGTGGATGTCAGGTGTATTACAAGGTCTTATGTGGCGCGCCATTAATGCTGATGGCACTTTAACTTATAGTTTTGTTGAGTCTTTAGAAGCGTCTAAACCGTTCTATCTGGTTCGTTTCATCGGTGGTGTTTTTGTAGTGGTTGGTATGCTGATAATGGCCTATAACTGTTACCGCACTATTAAAGGTGATACGCAAGAAACTGCTGACGACAAAGCTTTACAGGCCGCATAAGGAATTTAATCGATGAAAAATGCACATGAATTAGTTGAAAAAAATGTCGGTTTGTTAACAATTTTGATTTTGGTCGCCATTAGCTTAGGGGGCGCAGCTCAAATTACGCCCCTGATGTTTCAGCAACAAACTATGACACCGGTAGATGGATTAGAGCCCTACACAGCCCTGCAAATGGAAGGAAGAGATATTTTCATTCGCGAAGGCTGCGTAGGTTGTCACAGTCAAATGATCCGCCCGTTTCGTTCAGAAACAGAACGTTATGGCCATTATTCAGTGGCGGGTGAATCTGTTTGGGAGCATCCTTTCTTATGGGGTTCAAAACGAACAGGGCCTGACTTAGCCCGTGTCGGGGGACGTTACAGTGATGAATGGCATAGAGTACATTTAATCAATCCCCGCAATGTAGTTCCTGAGTCTAATATGCCTGGCTTCCCTTGGTTGGCCGAAAACAAATTAGACGGTAACTTGACTGCTAAAAAGCTCTCAGTATTCAGAGATTTTGGAGTGCCTTATACCGATGAGGATATAGCTGGTGCCAAAGAAGCTGTCGTGGGAAAAACTGAGATGGAGGCAATCATTGCTTATCTTCAGTCTCGCGGCACTGCGTTGAAATAATATGGATTACGCAGTTAGCGGTAGTATTTTTACAGTTTTAGTATTTGTTTGTTTTATCGGCATAGTGGTGTGGGCATTTAGCAAGAAATCAAAAAAGCGTTTTGATGAAGCACAAAATTTGATTTTTGATGATGAGCCATCCACTAACAAGCAGGAGTCAAAGCTAGATGAGTAGTTTTTGGAGCATTTGGATCTCAGTGATTACACTGGGTAGTATATTAGGTTGTTTTTTATTGTTACGTTGGTGTCTCTCCAATAAAACTGGTGTAGACGAAGGCGATGATATGCATCATGAATTTGATGGTATTATCGAAATCAATAATCAACTGCCCCGTTGGTGGACGATCTTATTTTATATTTGTATTGTCTGGGCCTTGTTGTATTTATTACTTTACCCAGGTTTAGGTAACTTTAAAGGTTTATTGAATTGGCAAAGTTCGAACCAAACAATCTTATCTTTGGCCGAATCTAAGGCAGCCGTTGAACAAAATAAGGTCGATAGTGTCATCAGTCAATATGACCGTGAAGTCGATCAAGCTAATGCTTTGTTTGAACCTATCTTTGATGGCTATTTTGCTAGACCGATAACTGAATTGGCTCTCGACCCTGAAGCTTTGAAAGTCGGACAGCGATTATTTAGTCAAAACTGCTCCCAATGTCATGGTTCTGATGCTCGCGGTCAACGTGGCTTTCCTAACCTGACAGATAATGATTGGTTATATGGTGGTTCTCCAGAAAAAATCACTGAAACTTTGATTAATGGTCGCAATGCTATGATGCCTGCTTGGCTCGATAGCATGGGCGCTGATGGCATAGAAGAAGTGGTCCAATACACTTTGAGCCTGAGTGGTCGTAAGGTAGATGAATCCCTTGCTGCTAAAGGAAAGGATCGATTTGTTGCTTGTGCTGCCTGCCACGGTGCTGATGGCAAAGGGAATCAGTTAGTGGGTGCTCCTAACTTAACAGATGATGTTTGGTTATATGGTAATTCTCATGAAAAAGTAACGGAAACCCTAACCTATGGTAGAAACGGAGTTATGCCTGCCTTCAAAAACACCCTAGGCGAAAAGAAGATCCATTTAGTCGCAGCCTACGTTTACAGTTTGTCACAAGATAAATAGTGAATAGAAACGATAACAAGCCTCGGTTTAGCCGGGGCTTTTTTTATTAATATCAATCAACAATTATAGTTAATTCTGGAAATCAAACATGCAACATAAAGCTGAAAAGCGCCATTGGTATAAACAGTTTTGGCCTTGGTTTCTAATCGCCTTCCCTCTTTCTTCTATGGTACTGAGTTTTACTATGATGAAATTAGCATTTACCGGTAAAGATAGCTTAGTCATAGACGATTATTACAAAGAGGGCCGGTCAATAAATATGGATTTACATAAGTTCCAGGAAGCAAAAGTACGTGATATTGAAGCCAAACTATTATTTGCTAGTAATACGATAGAGTTGGTATTTCTTAAGGGTAACTTGGATGATGGTTCTGCATTAACTCTAGATTTTTTTCATTCAACACAGGAGTCCAAAGACTTTAAAACGGTATTATTCAAAGATGCTTCTGGAAAATATACAGGTTCTTTCGATCAAGACCTAGCAGGAAAATGGCGTATTAGTTTGCACCCACATGATGAGCTTTGGAAAATACAGCAGCTGGTATCGCTACCACAAAGTGAAGCCGTGGACTTTAAACCCTGAGTAAAACATGCAGCAACCTTGTTATCATTGTGGTACCCCAAATCCAAATACTCAATATCAGGCAGTTGTACTTAATGAACTACGGTATTTTTGTTGTCCAGGATGTCAAGCGGTTGCCGAAGCCATCGTCAGCAATGGACTTGAAAATTACTACAGTTTTCGCAGTGAAATGGCTGAGAAAGTGGCAGACAATAACAGCGAAATTTTCCAATCCCTGCAACTTTTCGATGATGATAATATCACTGAAGAATTTGTTCATCACAGTGGCGACAGTAAAGAAGTTCAGCTAAGTATAGCCGGCATCAATTGCGCGGCCTGTGGGTGGTTATTAGAAAAGCAATTATCTAAACTTGAAGGAATTAACAAGGTTGGAGCTAATGTCACCAGTAAACGGCTAATAATACAATGGGACGAGAAGCAACTAAAGTTAAGTCAAATACTACGTAAAATTCAACAGATTGGTTACATAGCCAAGCCTTTTCAAGAAGAACAACACGAAGCTCTGCACCAACAAGAAAACAAAACATTACTCAAACGCTTAGGTTTGTCGGGTTTAATGACCATGCAAGTCATGATGCTAAATTTGGGAGTATTTTTTGACGTATTTGGCCAGATTGATGCAGCAACCAAACAGTACTTTAATTGGATTAGTTTGATACTAAGCACGCCTGTTGCATTCTATTCTGCCATGGGTTTTTACTTAAGTGCCTGGCGTGCGCTGAAAGCCCGAACAGTGAATATGGACGTGCCTATTAGTTTTGCACTGATTTCAATCTATGTTTCCGGTTTATATGCGACATCAACTGCCAATGGACAAACCTATTTTGAATCCTTGTGTATGTTTGTGTTTCTGTTGTTAATCAGCCGTTTTTTGGAACAAAACGCGCGTTTCAAAGCGGCACAAATTTCAGCAAATTTGTTGAGTCATATGCCAACAACCGCAACATTAGTCTGTGACGAGGGCCATAAGACTGTGCTGGCTAAACAATTAAAAATAGGACAACGGGTTTTGGTCAAGGTCGGCGACGTGGTACCTATTGATGGTTTAGTGCTTGAAGGTATGGGTCAGGTGAATGAATCGATGTTAACCGGTGAGTTTCAGCTGATAAGCAAACGCGCCGATGATCCTGTGTATGCCGGCACTATTAATCAAGTAGGTACGATGGTAATAGTGGTACAAAATGAATTAAAAGACTCAGTCGCCAGCCAGATAAACCAGTTGCAGAACCGAGCTTTATTGGCAAAACCAAAGGTAGCAAATTTTGCTGATAGAACAGCCCATCATTTTGTCTTATTTGTACTGATTATTGCCGCTTTAACCTATGTAGCTTGGTTATTTATTCAACCTGAAAACGCTTTTTGGGTCATGATTTCAGTCTTAATCGCAACCTGTCCTTGTGCTCTCGGTTTAGCCACGCCTGTCAGTTTAACTTGCACGGTAGGTTATTTGAATAAACGGGGCGTATTAATAAAACGAGCTGATGTCCTAGAACAGTTGACTACGGTTGATTGGGTGGGCTTAGATAAAACAGGCACACTAACAGAGGGACAATTTGTTATAAAAAAATTGGTTAATTATAGCGAGTTAACTGATGATCGTATTCTAAGCTTAGCTGCGAGTTTAGAGCAATTTTCGTCGCACCCTATCGCTGCTGTATTTAAACAATACAGTAACATACTAAAAGTCGAACAAGCTCAGGAACATATTGCCAAAGGGATCAGCGGTATTATTAACGATGTAAATTATAGCATCGGCTCAGCACGCCTGCTGCCAAACCCAAGTGACCCGTCTCTGGCACAATTTAATGTCTTTCTATTGCAAGAGCAGCAGCTCTTGGCAGCATTTATACTAAGTGATGCCATTCGCCCTGAAAGTGCTGCGGTGGTCAGTCAACTTGCTCCTTTACATATTAGTTTACTCAGTGGTGATAATAGCCAAACGGTAGAATTAGTCGCCAATGAATTGAATATAGACGATTGGCACGCCCAACTTGATCCGCAACAAAAATTAGACTTCATCAAACAGGCACAAGCTTTAGGTCATCAAGTACTGATGATTGGCGATGGAATCAATGATGCTCCAGTGCTCGCCCAAGCCGATGTATCTATTACTTTAGGCATTGGCACTGATTTGGCAAAATCATCCTCAGATATTATTTTGCTTGAAAATTCCTTACAAAAAATACCACTTATTATCAGGCAAGCGATAAGAACTCAGCGTAACATAAAGCAAAATATTGCTTGGGCAACAGCGTATAATTTATTAGTGTTACCATTAGCAATTAGTGGTTCGTTAAGCCCCTTAATCGCGGTGATTGGTATGTCAGTGAGCTCACTCATAGTGGTAGCCAATGCCACTCGTTTATTAAAATAATTAGGCTATCGTTATGAATGTTATTTATGTGCTGATCCCCTTAGCCATCATTTTGGTGTGTATCGCAATTGCTGTGTTTTTTTGGGCAGTTAAGACAAATCAATTTGATGACTTAGAGCGTCATGGCCACAGTATTTTATTTGACGATGATATAAAAAAGGCCGAGCCTCAAACAAAGCACAATAAAGACAGTGTCGATAACGCGGAAAATAATGACCGACCTTAGTTTTATCTCAGCTTTTTTGATAGGCATAGCAGGTAGCGTTCATTGTGTGGGAATGTGTGGTGGTATTGTTGGGGCGTTAAGCTTTGCCATTCCTAAACAACAATCCAACCATTTATATATATTGTCTTATAATATTGGCCGAATATTGAGTTATGCCCTAGCTGGTGCCCTTGTCGGCTTACTTGGCCAATTAGTTAGCCATAACAGCCACACTGGCGTCATTGTTTTGCAGCTAATTAGTGGAATATTTTTAATTTTATTGGCAAGTTATATAGGCGGTTGGTGGCACGGCTTACTCGTCGTCGAGAAAATGGGGAAATATCTCTGGAAGTTTATCAGTCCACACTCCAAGCGCTTTATTCCGTTTAAATCGCCTTTAAGTGCCCTACCTTACGGTATGTTATGGGGCTGGTTGCCCTGTGGATTAGTTTATTCTACTTTAACCTGGTCATTAGCTAGCGGCAGCGCATTTGATGGTGCGATTATCATGTTTGCTTTTGGTCTAGGCACTCTACCTGCCATGTTTTTAATGGCTTTGGGCTTCAAGCAAATCCAGCAGGTCGTTACCCATGTATTGTTTAAACAAGCTATTGCTTTCAGTTTGATGCTTTACGGCTTATTTACCATCGTTAAGGCATTAGGATTGCCATTTTAAACATAAAATGTTTTCTCCAAGTTATTGGCAAATAATAGGATATCTTCATACACTTAGCTTAAATTTAATGTTAATTCAAATATTTCAATAGGACACATTGTATGAACTTTCAAAAAATTCTAGCGGTGATTGATAGTAATATTGAACAACAAAAATCCTTGGCAAGAGCCATAGAGATATCGCAAAAAACAGGTGCCAGTATTACCGCGTTTTTGACCATCTATGATTTCTCTTATGAAATGACCACAATGTTGTCTATGGATGAACGTGAAACAATGCGGCAAGCGGTAGTCGATGACCGTACCGAATGGCTTGCTAGTTTAATCAATGCTGATTTTGCCACTAGCCAGTGCACTATTGACATAAAAGTGGTGTGGCATAATCGTCCCTATGAAAGCATTATTTATGAGGTAATTGACAAAGGCTATGACCTTATTGTTAAAGGTACGCAACAACATAGCATATTACAGTCGGTTATTTTTACGCCTACTGACTGGCACATCATGCGCAAGGCTCCCGTGCCAGTATTGTTGGTCAAAGAACATGATTGGCCAATCGGCGGCAAGATCCTCGCAGCTCTCAATTTGGGTGCGGATATAGATGAACATAAATCTCTTAACCAGCAAATTACCAACCATGCCCTGCAATTTGCATCGCTATTGAAATCTGAACTGCATTTAGTCAACGCTTATCCGGGCACACCTAGCAATATCGTGATTGAAATCCCTGAATTTGACCCGACCCATTATAATCAAACGATCCGTCAACATCATGTTGATGCCATGCAAGCTCTAGCTCAACAACACAATATTTCATTCCAACACTGCCATGTTGACGAAGGTTTACCCGAAGACGTTATTCCAAAGTATGAACAACAACTTGACGCTGAACTTGTGGTACTAGGTACCGTAGGGAGACAAGGCATTTCAGCCGCATTAATTGGCAATACAGCTGAACATGTTATTGATAAATTAAATTGTGATGTATTGGCCATTAAACCCGATGGTTTTGTATGCCCTATTCGCTTATAAACGTTAGCTAAGTGTCAAACTATGCTAAATCTCCGTGCTTTAGAGCTAAGTATTGAGTGCTTTAATACGCTTTCTAACTTCTTAATATATCAAGAGCATCTGAAGTTAGATTGTTATGCGAAATCTGGCTAAACACAGGAAAGCAACTATTTGAGCTCCCCCGTGGCAAACCAATGTGCACATTCGGGACCGAGCTTTGATTCTGCAGACTGCTCATAATTCGTAACCTGTTTTGCAGAAAGCGTTTCACGCCACCGACCATTAGTGCCTTTATGAATAAATGTCTCTGCGCCCCCTTCCCAAAACGCCCCTCCAAGAGGAACACTCTTTGAAGCATTGGCCTTCATATAGTCGAAACTACAATGCTTTAATATATTTTCCCACTTCGATTCTTCGATGGGTGTGCCAATGAATTTTGCAATGCGGCGAATTTCACCCGGCATATCTGTCTTTAAATTTGCAAAATGCACCATGTGCACGTTTGGCAAATTCCGAACGGCCCACCATGTGCGGGCATTGTCCCAGAACGACCAAAATGGAAAGCCGTCTTTTTCCAACCAACTGTCGAAATACTGAGAGATCGACGAGCATGGTGGTTCGATTCCTGAACCAATTCTGCCTGGCGTATTATTAAGGGCGTCATACCATGCTCCGTTAGCATTAAGATGATGGTTATGAAGGCTCCAAATAACATCACGCCCGTCTCGACCGATGTAGATGTACTTAGCCTTTGGTGAGAATACCAGGGCATCCACAGGCAAATGGGTTTTTACGAATCGACGATGGGTCTGTGCTTCGACCTCAGGCAACTTGACATCTTTCGGAGGCACTCGCAAGTCCATCCAGGGCGACATCTGAGCAACTTCTAAGCCCTTCTCTCCTGAGAACAGTAGCTGAGACACAATTTGCTGCATCCAAGTCGTCCCTGATTTGGCATAGGTTGAAATGACAATGTCGTCGTCACGAAATACAAAGTCATTCCAGATTGTCGAATCAAAATGATGGTTGTGAAACTCTCTTGTCTTCACTGGAAAAATAACTTTATTCATGAGGTCAAAACCTTGTCTACAGATTGCGGGCCAAGCCTAGCACAAGGAAGTTGTGATGTTAGTGAATTTTGTGTATTTTTTACGCAAGAGGTGCCAATATTAGAAAATCCTTTGGTGGTTGTAGTGGGCGCACTGCTTATTCTTCGGTCAAATGCATGAATGCATTTCATAAATCTGCGTAGTGAAGAAGACTCGGAGTATCCTCAAGACAACTTATGAAGCGCAAGCTTTAATGAGTTGGCAGAGTTAACCTAGTGCGACACCTTGTGTCCAAGATATAGAAATCACGTGTTCGAACACCGCAAATGATGTAGCTAGGCGAATATGCGCTATTTGGATTTCTATTGTTCTGTAAAATGAAGCCCGACGGCCTGTAATTGATGCTTGCCGGAGTAGTAGTCTTACTCCTGAACAGAGGTTTTGGTTAAAAAATTAAACATTAGCTTAACGTTGCGCATGCCTTTTTGTTTAATCAACTGAGCTATTAATTGATGCAAATGCTACTTAGCTGCCCGCTACAATTATAACGACTGCCTTGGCCCCCTCAACCAGCTTAAAAACGAAATTCAAAGAAAGGTAGTTTCTTGTAAACGATGAAACTAATTGATCGGATGTGACACTTTGTTAGTCAGCAAATACTAAGTTAAGCGCAGTCCCCCTGACAGGCTTTTTCTATAACTACTTAAGGCAGGCACTAGGGCCAGTAAACACGCAAAACCTACAGCCAAGCCCATATAAGTCATTGTAGCCATGGGATCAGGTACGGCACTAATAACAAAAGCATAGTGCTGTATTAAATAAGGTTGCACAAAAACCAAAGCGATGATTAGCATAATATAACCGGTGATACAGCCAAATAGAGTGATCAAAAAGGCTTCACTTTCAACTAAAAAGACGATGACCCAAGGGCTAGCACCTAGTGCTCTGAGGATAGCGAGCTCTCTTTGACGCTCACGCATAGAGGCTAACAACATCGTCATCATCCCGATTAACGATGCAACCAGCACTAAAATAGCGATTACTCTTAAACTCATTTCTACCGCAGACATAAGTTGCCATAGCTCACGCAGGGCTACGCCTGGCAATATAGCGCTTAATGGCTCCATGGAGCTTTGACTTATGCTGCGTTGTAAACTGAGAAGACTAATCTTATTGCTAACCCCAAATAAAGCGGCACTAATAACACTGGGTGGTTCAGCCTCAGCCTCATGTTCTTCTGCTTCATGAGAATGATGAGCCCCCACATCATGCAGCTTATCTACTGATCCAAGCGGTATATATATCGCCCGATCGATTGGTGTTCCCGTGGTGTTGAGAATGCCTACTACTTTAAAAGGGTGGTCTTTATGCTGAGTAAAACTTACCTTGCCAGCCCCATGAGAAAGAATAATTTGTTGATTGAGTTGATAGCCAAACTCTTGAGCGACAGATGCACCTATTACCAACTCATCACCGTGATCAAACAACTGGCCTTTATTAAGGCTTAATGCTTCTTTTTCTGCAAACTTCACGTGTTCAAAATAGTCTGAAGTAGTGCCAACTACTGCATAACCCCTATGTGAATCGCCTAATACAATGGGCACAGCCCATGATACTTTGGGATCAGATGCCAAAGTTGTAAAGCTTTGCCATGAGACATTATTACTGGGATATCCTATTCTGAATATTGAAAAAAGTAGTAAATTTAACTGACTGGTACGACTACCCACGATGAGATCAACGCCTGACACTGAACGCTCAAAGCTTTGCCTGACCTGTAATTCGATGTGACTTACACTAACGAGTACCAACATACTAATCGCGATAGAAAAACAAGTAAGAAGCACCATCCATTTACGTGAAAATAAACTGGCTAATATCAATTTAAATAACATCATGTTAATCAATTTTCCTGTTAGACAATCAGATTAGATAAATCAAGCTGCTGCGAAAAATGATGTGCAAGACCTCGATCATGACTAACAAACACCACAGTACTGTCTTGAGCGCAATCTAACAATAACTGGATAAATTGGTCACGTAACTCACTATCTAAGGCTGATGTCGGCTCATCGGCAATAATAAGCTTGGGTTGGTTAAGTAAGGCTCTAACCAGTGCAATTCGTTGTTGTTGTCCGACACTCATTTGACTGGCTGATTGACCAAGTAGCTCTGCACTTAGCTGCAATTTTTCACATAACTGAGTGAGTAAATCTGCCTGTTTGGCTTTATCTTTTGAACAAAAATAACTACCTAACTGAATATTTTGTATTCCACTGAGGTAGGGCAATAAATTGAACTGTTGGAATATCATGCCGATGTTGTTTGCTCTAAATTGATCTCTCTTCGAAGCAGACAACAAATTTAATTCATGGCCTAGCACCTTTAATTGGCCTGAATACCCGCTTATAACACCACTTAAAATATTTAATAAGGTGGATTTTCCACTGCCAGATTGCCCATACAAAAATAGTTTTTGTCCCGTTTTAACTTGCCAAGTAGGTATATTCAAGGCAAAGGAACTGTGATTATCCCAATTAAATTTTAATTCTGTGATGTCTATCGCTAGTTCCATGGCAGGCCGCTACAACGTTGATGTGTTTGTGGATTAATCAAATTTAAACAATAACTATTAAAAAGGAAGTCTAAATCACTGATTTTTATTAACGTATTTTCCGTTATAATTGCACAACGCTAGATGCAATAACAGTATTTTTAAGACGAGCAAATGAGTCAGATTTCAGCCCTAGACAGCAAAAAGAAATATAGTTTCAACAAATTAGAAAAAAGACTACGTCGTTCTACCGGTCAAGCAATCTCCGACTTTAATATGATTGAAGACGGTGACAAAGTGATGGTATGTTTATCTGGCGGCAAAGACAGTTACACCATGTTAGATGTGTTGCTGTATATGCAAAGAGTCGCGCCGATTAAATTTAGTATCATTGCCGTAAACCTTGATCAAAAACAACCTGGCTTTCCTGAACATATATTGCCAAATTATCTTACTCAATTGGGGGTCGACTTTAAAATAGTAGAAGAAGACACCTACTCTATTGTGTTAGATAAAATTCCAGCAGGTAAAACCACTTGCTCATTATGTTCGCGGCTCAGAAGAGGTATTTTGTATCGAACAGCAACTGAGTTAGGCGCGACCAAAATTGCCTTAGGCCACCATCGTGATGACCTACTAGAAACTCTATTTTTAAATATGTTCTACGGTGGTCAATTAAAATCAATGCCGCCTAAACTGGTTAGTGATGACGGCAAACAAATAGTGATCCGTCCCCTAGCCTACTGTAGTGAAAAAGATATAGCCCGTTATTCAACTGTCATGGAATTTCCAATCATTCCGTGCAACTTATGTGGCTCGCAAGATAATCTACAACGCGTTGCCATAAAAGCGATGTTAAATGATTGGGACAAGCGATTTCCAGGCCGAATTGAGTCAATGTTCAGATCACTGCAAAATATAACGCCTTCACATTTAGCGGATAATAAGCTGTTTAATTTCAGTGGGCTTAAAACCCAATTAACACCATTTGAAGATGGTGATATTGGCTTTGATCCCCCATTAATTTCTCCCATGGAACATCTCGAGGATAATTTGGACACAACAAGCGTGCAAATCATTAATCTATAAAATGCACAAGTTGCGAAGGCAAGGAATATTCAAATGAAAATAGGGTTAGCATTAGGCAGCGGAGCATCGAGAGGTTGGGCTCACATTGGGGTGATTCAAGCACTTGAAGAGTTGGGCATTAAAATTGATATTGTTGCAGGGTGCTCCATCGGCGCCTACGTCGGGGCGGCGTATGCTTCAGGTAAATTAGAACCCTTATCAGATTGGGTAAAAAGTTTAACAGAATGGCAAGTATTTGCACTGATGGGTGTGGGCTTTTATCGAGGCGGTTTAGTCAGTGGTTTAAAAGTATTCAAAGCCTTAGAAGATAATTTTGCCTTTGATGATTTTAATAAACTACACAAACCATTTGCGGCAGTTGCCACAGATTTATACAGTGGGCGTGAAGTTAACTTCACTCAAGGTTCGGTTATTGAGGCGGTGAGAGCGTCATGCGCTATCCCTGGTTTATTTCCGCCAGTTTGCATAAACAAGCGCTGGTTAGTTGACGGTGGTGTTGTTAATCCAGTACCCGTCAACTTATGCCGTTTACTGGGTGCAGATATTGTATTCGCGATTAACTTAAGTGCTGATTTTCGTCCCCAGTCTTTGTTGCAAGACCAGTTGGAGCACGAGAGAAATCAACAAAAAACCTCTGACTTTTTTAAACGTAGTCAAAATCAAATTCAAAATTGGTTTAAAAAAGGCAGCAAGTCAAATGACGAAAACTTGGATTATGCGCCGGATGCTGAACCGCAAGATTTAACAGCAGAAAGTGAAATAAACATATTAGATCAGGCCAATGCTGAAGAACCTGTCTCTGAAGATAATCCTACTACAGTTGCCTTACCTACCCCCTCAATACTCAATGCCATGTCCGGTTCCTTAGACATATTGCAAGGTCGAGTAACACGGTCGAGGCTAGCCGGCGATCCTCCCGATATACTGATAGAGCCGCAATTGCGTGATTTTGGCATGATGGAATTTTACCGAGCAAACGAACTGATAGAAGAAGGCCGCAATAGCGTTACGCGTATCGCCGATCAGATCAAGTATCAACTTAGATTAAGCACTTAACCCCAATGTGAGTAAGCATAAAGCCTTGGTCTTCATCCAAGGCTTTACATACATAGATATTGAGCAAATCACTTACAAATCTCGAGCTAAAACGAGCCGCTTACTGCCTAACGAGTCCATTGATTCTGATAGGTGTTTGGCTAAAGTTCAGCCCTTGTTTTGCTTGTTCAATCGCTTCATCTGAGACATCAACTTCCTGCTTTTTTATGACCACATCTTTATTGTGTTCAAGTAAGGTTGGTGTTTCAGCAAAGGTAAATTTAAGCCCGTCACTACTTGGCATCATAAAAGACAAAAAACTGCCCATATCACTAAAAAATTGCTTATATTGAGCTGACAATAAAATGAGTTCTTGCTGCTTATAGCTAGATTTCAAATATTCAGCTTTGGTTTCAAGCTGCACCGACATATCGCATTGGTTTGCTGGCTGTTGTAAATCTATCGTGACAAATGCATTAGCTAGTTTTAAGGCTTTTTCAGTAGGTAAGGTAAAACGATGATATTGATCAATGGTCAGCGGAATAGTCATTTTTTGGGTCACAATCGTTGCTTGATTAATATCACACAAGTAACTTTCCCCCGCTTTTTTAAAACCAAAAGAAAACTGCAAGGCGTTTAGTTCTTCCTTATCAATTTTTTTTAAGTGGGTATAAAAACGCGAATACTCCACGTCAATCTGCTCTGCGACAGTCGTTTGCGCCAGTAAAATAAGGGTTAGCAGTAACTTTTTCATGCGGATAAATTCATATATTTACGATTCACTCTTATCATGCTTAATATTTCGTCAATGTAGTCTTGACCTCTAATAGAATAACTATGGAGCCCTTGGGCCAGTGCTTCAGCAGTTATAGGACGATTTCTAGCTCTCAACTTCGCTCTTACATCGCGCAGCTCAGCGTAGGCATAATGCCTATTCAAATTTCTAATATATGTCATCACAGCATGAGACATATTGCGAAACTTTGCCACTTCGTGAGCCTCATCATCTCCCCTTAGAGTTGGCACAAATCCACAGCCTTTTTTAAAACACCACAAGCCAAAAAAATTGTAGCCATTTTGTGCAAACCGCGAAGTTCCCCAAGCAGATTCGTTTGCTGCTTGAACCAAAATTAATGCTGGAGGAATAATATCAACGCGCTTGACTAGCTCTTTTAATAAAGCCGGTGTCGATTCTTCGTCTTCTAACTGATATTTAATCGCCAATTTATCTAAAACTTGGCGATGTCGAACACTCAGGGTTGGCGATTGGGCAAATTGATTAGACAGAGACAATACAATCTCACGTTCTCGAAGTACTATAGTATTCTGGCGTCTAATTTCAGGTAATAAATAGCTAAAAAATTGTTTCTTTTTCTCTGTTATATCTTCAATTTCTGCAAAATTGGGTACTTTTTTATAGATAATCTCCAAAGGTGGCACTTCCATATGTTCCATACTGACTATGTCATTTGAAACATCTTCGGGTTCAACCTTGGTTTTAAAAAAAATAGCAGCGAGACCAATGATTAAGAAACTAATTAAAATAATCAGTCGATAATTTACTTTCGCTTTGTGCTTGCTTTTATGTTTAGGCATCAAAGACTGAGTCACTTTCTTTTTCATTAATTACCTCTGTATCTTGCCGCTTTACTTGAATGCCAAACAACTCACGGTATAGAACCCCTTTCAAATTAAAATAAAATGGAATAATCCAAATATAAGCTAATCCAAAAGTAAACATCCCTGCGATAAACATCATAAAAGCAGCCATATAAAATATACTGAGATGCAACCAGTATCGATTAAATACTCGAATAGATTGCAATATAGCTTGGCTCGGTGGCAGCTGTTTTTCTACATATAACATCATCGAAAAACCTGTGGCTAGTCCAAGATAAAGGCCTGGCAAAAGAAATAATGCAAAACCCAAGTAAACTATGACTAATATCAATACCGCTATAAAAATAACCAGTGCTGAATTTATAATCCGGCGTAATACCTTAGAAAATGCCGGGCGCTCACCTACACTGTGGGATATACCAGTCATAAACATAGCAGCCACTAATGGTGCTGTTATAACGGTCACCACAATCTGTAAAGCAAGCTGAACATTGGGTGGTGCGACTGCCCAATCTTGAACATCAAAAATCTGTTCCAAAATTGCTATGCACAATAGTACTACGCCGAAAATAAGTAGGGACCCTTGCAGCAAGCTGCCCTTGCGTGTTTGACTGATGTTCCAAGCTTCTTTTGCAAGCGCCGTCATATCAAGATTAGCCTTGCCCTGTAGGCTGTTTTCAATACTACCACCTACATTGTCATATTTATTATGTTCCACGCTGTCGCCTTTATAAAAATTTAAATCATTGAAAATATTGACAATTAGGCTGTCATTGCCAATTTAACTGCTAATAGTATTAGTACAGTACCCATTACTCTATCAAACCAGTAACCTTTGGCCGACAAAAAGCTGCGCACTTTTTTAGAGCTTAAAAAATAGGATAAACAACAAAACCACAAGCCTGTTGCAACGCAGAGATACAAGCCATAAATCATTTTGACCTGGTTAGGCGTGTCTGGAGAAACCGCAACGGCAAATACCGATAAGAAAAATAAAGTCGCCTTGGGATTTAAGCCATTGGTTAGTAGACCAACCCAAAATGCTTTTTTATCTGAAATAATCAACTGATTCGTTTGCTGGGGGTCGTGTTTTAAATTCGTCTGTGGGCCACTTTTTAGTGCCCCCCAACCGATATATAACAAGTAAGCTGCCGCGGCATAACTCAATAAGGTAAATACGCCTGGCGTGTTTTTTATTAATAAACCTATGCCTAACAATGAATACGCAACATGCACTAAGATACCAAGGCCAATACCAACACTGGTATACATTGCGGCTCTGCGCCCGTAGCTAATGCTATGCTTTAATACCACTGCAAAATCAGGACCTGGACTTGCTACAGCCAAAAGATGCACGCTGGCAATGGTTAAAAATTCTAGCCAATATTGAGAAAAAAGATCCGACATTAATGCTGCTCTAATTAGTAATTGTGTTAAAGAAACGCGGCACTATAACACTTGCTAGACCATAATGGTGCTGGGCAAACTGATTTGTACCTGAGCTAGGTTCTAAATTTAGTTCTACGCTATGTGCGCCAGCTCGATTGGCAAGTGCCACAAAACCCGCTGCAGGATAAACATTACCCGAAGTACCGATGGAAACAAATAGATCACAGTTGCTTATCGCCTCTGCTATTTCATCCATATAATGCGGAATTTCACCAAACCAAACTATATCGGGCCGCATTCTATTGCTGGGATAACAGCACGTACAATCCAATTTTTGATCAAAATCTCCCGTTATATTTATGGCTTTACCACTCACAATACAACGAGCTCGCTGCAAAACACCGTGCATATGTCGCACATTTTTACTGCCTGCTCGCTCATGCAAATTATCAACATTTTGCGTCACAAGTAGTAAACCATTTCCGATCATTTTCTCAATATTGGCCAGTGCGAAATGAGCTAAATTAGGACTGACATCAGCAGACAACAGTTGTTTGCGCCGGGCATTATAAAAGTCATAAACGAGCTGCGGACAACGCTCGAAACCTTGTGGCGTGGCAACATCCTCAATCGTATGATCATTCCACAAACCATTACTGTCACGAAAGGTTTTTATACCAGATTCCGCTGAAATACCTGCCCCAGTTAACACCACTATGCGTTGATAATTCATCAATTAATTACGCTTTATTTTTTAGATAATGTTAACACTTGGAGTTTATAAAAAATAGCCAAGCCCCCTTAAGCATTGTAGTCCTGTTAAAAGCATTTTATGCTGCCTGTATTCTTCGTTATGGTTATCAACATTTTGTCTACATCAACTCTGCCCTTTACTCAAAGAATCGAGCGACTTTATGGGGAATTATCGCCTAATGGTCGAAAGTTAGCCGATCATTTGTTACATAATTCACAAGATATTATTACCTGTACGGTAGCTGAACTAGCAACAATCACGCAAACATCAAAAGCCACTGTAAGTCGTTTTTTTAGGCAACTTGGTTACGATTCTCATTTTGATGTAAAACGTGAAATGAATGAATTAAGAGCGTCCGGTTACCCTATCAGTACTTACAGTTCAGATATCACAGGGTATAAAGCAGAACTTAATAGGCTAAAACAGACTTTTGATAATATTGATAATCAGCAATTGTTACAATTTATCGACGACATTGTGCAGGCCAAGCGCATTACCTTAGTTGGTTTTCGCAATAGCTATCCTGTGGCTTTGCATTTTCGCCAACAACTGCTGCAAATAAAAACTGGCGTAAGGGTACTGCCCTACCCAGGTCAAAGTATCAGTGAAGACCTAGAAGATATCGCTGCTGATGAACTGATTATTTTTATAGGTTTCAGGCGGCGTCCAAGAATTTTTGCCAGTTTGCTAAAACAATTTAGCCAACACAAAGTCGCTCTTTTTGCTGATCCTTCGGGTCAGGTCTATAAAGACAACACACATTACTTATTTATTTGTCAATTAGGCCAAGAACAGGCATTAGATAGCTATGCGGCGCCGATGAGTTTAATTTCAGTCATCTGTAATAAGGTGTTAAGTACTCAAACCAGCCAGGGCCAAAAAAGAATTGCAAATATTTCTGCACGCTTTAGTTTGCTTGATGAACTCGAATAAGGGGCTTGATGTTATATTTATTGCCTGAAACCACTTGTTTCACTTGACTATGGCATGAAACAATTGTTTCATTAGACTATATTTTAACAAACACTAACTCCATAATGCAGCATAAAAGCGTCAGCAGTCCTTATATACTGAAGTTTACTCCCCCCTTACGCGGAGAAGGACAACCTTTAGCTCAACTTAGTGTTGCAGTCAAAGATCTATTTCACATAGCAGGTTATCCAACCACAGCAGGTAATCCCGATTGGTGTAGTACTCATGCTATACCAAAAACAACATCGCCTATCGTGACTGCTTTACAAAATAATGGCGCTAGCATAGTGGGTAAAACCATTACAGATGAATTAGCCTATAGTTTAAATGGTCAAAATATACACTATGGCACCCCCATTAACCCCCGCAACTCAGCACTTTTACCCGGGGGCTCGAGTAGTGGATCAGCAGTTGCAGTGGCGCAAGGCAGCGCTGACATAGGTCTTGGCACAGATACCGGTGGCTCAATTCGGGTTCCAGCTAGTTATAACGGCCTATTTGGTTTACGTCCAAGTCATGGTGTTTTGTCTACTGAACATATGGTTGGTTTAGCACCTAGTTTTGATACGGTTGGCTGGATGACCCGAGATCTAGTGACATTAAGTAAGGTTGCTAACGTACTATTAACTGCGTTAGAGCAAAAGCCCATCGGTCAAATTGTGCGCTTGGGCTACAGTCGTGAGATTAATTCGGCTTGTGCTCAGCAATCAAGCATCAATAAGGTACTTGATACAACTAAAACCAAGGCGAGTTTGACTTGGGTAGAATTGTCCTCAGTGCTAAATTTCAGCAACTTAGAAGAAGTTGCTGGAGCATTCAGAACTTTGCAAGGGGCTGAGATTTGGGCGACCCATGGACAATGGATTGAAAAGCACCAACCAACGTTTGCTGCGGATATTGCCGCGCGATTTGAGTGGTGTCGCGGCATTACACCCAAACAACAGCATCAAGCACTAACAATACAACATCAATTTAAACAACAAATTGATAAGGTATTTGCATTAGTAGACTTTGTTGTGCTTCCCACTACACCAGGCAGAGCGCCAGCCTTAAACCTTAATGACGCTGATTTGGCTCGCTACCGAAATACCTTGTTGTCTATGACTTGTATCGCGGGAATGGCTGGATTGCCTCAGTTACACCTGCCGTTGCAAGAAGAATTAAATGAGCCCATGGGTATTTCAATTATTGGCGCTAAATATCATGATCATCAACTACTCGAATTTGCAAAAACTTTTCTGGACCTAATGTAATGAATAATAAAAATAAATCAGTTGCCTTTACGGCTCCTCACTATGCTGCAAGTCAAGTCGGTCAAAAGATCTTAGAGCAAGGCGGAACAGCCGTTGAAGCAATGGTAGCCGCAGCGGCCTCTATTGCCGTGGTTTATCCACATATGAACAGCATGGGCGGCGATGGGTTTTGGCTTATTAGCGAACCCGGTAAGCAGCCTATTGCAATTGATGCCAGTGGCACCGCGGCTAAAGGAGCGACCTTAGATTTTTACCAACACCATGACAGCATTCCTGCCCGTGGAGGTTTAGCGGCTTTAACGATGGCCGGCGCGGTTGCTGGTTGGCACAAAGCACTTGAACTTAGCCAACACTGGCAAAGTCCTATTCCCTTAGCTGAATTACTGTCACCAGCTATTGGTCAAGCAGAATGGGGGATTGAAGTTACGCAAAGTTTACAAGATGCCAGTGAAAAAACCTTTGAGGACCTCTCTTCTTTGGCTAATTTTGAGCAATTTTTAATCAAAGGGCATACCCTTAGAAAAGGCAAAATTCTTAAGTTACCGAAAATCGCACAGACTCTCAGTCGTTTAGCTGAAAGTGGCTTAATGGATTTCTATCATGGCGAAATTGCAAAAGACTTAGCCGCAGATTTAGCTGAGGCTGGGTCCCCCATCACCCTGAGCGATTTAAATGCCTATGTTGCCAAGCAAGTTGAGCCATTGAGTGTAACAACCTCAGTAGCGACCTTATATAATCTACCTGCGCCTACTCAAGGCATAGCCTCTTTATTAATTTTAGCTTTATTCGACAAAGTTAAACATCAAGCTAAAAGTGATGCTGACTTCATTCACTTATTGATTGAATGTACCAAACAAGCCTTTATTGTTAGAAACCAATATTTAACTGATCCCTCGCGTTTATCTCGTCCGCTTGAGACATTTTTGACTGCAGATGAACTGAGTAAGTTACTTGAGGCCATTTCTCTAGATACCGCTTTAGTTTGGCCGCACGAAGCAAAATTAGGCGACACGGTCTGGATGGGCGCATGTGATCAAGAGGGCCGCATGGTCAGTTATATACAAAGTGTTTATTGGGAATTTGGCAGTGGTGTGGTCTTGCCCAAAACCGGCATAGTCTGGAACAACCGTGGCACTTCTTTTAGCCTGAAAGCAGAAAACATTAATAGTTTAGTTCCAGGATTAAAACCCTTCCATACCCTCAATCCTGCTTTTGCTGATTGTCATGATGGGCGACGCATGGTTTACGGCACTATGGGGGGCGAAGGTCAACCACAAACACAAGCGGCGTTATTTTCTCGTTATATGTATCAACAAAAACCCCTGAATCAATCCATTGCAGAAGCTCGATGGCTATTGGGCCGGACATGGGGCGACACCAGTAATAATCTCAAAGTAGAAGAAGACATGCACACTGACGTTATAGGACAACTTATTGCTAGAGGCCATGACGTAGCAGTCGTTGCTGCCTGCAATGAACTCATGGGTCATGCTGGCGCCATTGTACTCGATAAGAATAACGACCTTAGTGCAGCAAGTGATCCACGTAGTGACGGCAAAGCATTAGCGACTCTTTTATAAATATTAACCAGGAAGTAATATGAACGTTTTGTTGGAAAACCTCCCCACTATTTTGGCCTTAGCCACTACTGGGGTTTTCGCTGGAATACTAGCTGGTCTCTTAGGCGTGGGCGGTGGTATCGTCATCGTGCCGGTATTATATTTTTTGTTTCAACGCTTTGGCGTTTCTCCTCAAAGCGCCATGATGATCGCAACTGCCACCTCTTTAGCAACGATTATTCCTACCTCAATTAGTTCGATTCGAGCTCATATGAACAAGGGCAATGTTGATCTTAGTTTACTTAAAGCATGGGGCTTTTTTATTCTCATCGGTGTGTTAATTGGTAGTAGTGTTGTTACCTTTATTGGCGGACAGTGGTTAAGTGCATTGTTTGGCATTGTAGCCAGTTTATCCGCCTTAAATATGCTATTACGCACTGGGAAATCGGCTATTGTTGAACAACTACCAGGACGTGTTGGGCAAAGTATTATGGCCAGTTGTATTGGTTTTTTTAGCTCAATGGTAGGTATTGGTGGCGGCACATTGTCAGTACCCATTTTGACTGCCTGCAACTACCCTGCCCATAAAGCGGTGGGAACAGCGGCCGCCATAGGCTTAATTATTTCGTTTCCAGCGGCTCTTACCATGTTAATGCTGGGCCAAACGCCCGCTGACGCCCCCTTAGGCACTTATGGTTTAGTCAATTTTGTTGGTTTTATCTGTATTGTTCCTCTCACCGTTTTGTTTGCTCCTGTAGGTGCCAAACTGGCTTCAGTAATGGATGCCAACTTACTCAAAAAGGTATTCGCAGTGGTATTACTTATCACCGGCGCACGCATGTTAATCCAGTCTTTTATTTAGGAATATCGTTATGAATCGACTTAATCCCCCTCCCCGTTTACTTATGGGCCCCGGCCCGATTAACTGCTACCCACGGGTACTAAGCGCTATGTCGACTCAGCTTATTGGCCAATATGATCCAGTGATGACGGGTTATATGAACGAAGTTATGAGTTTATATCGTCAAGTATTTAAAACTGAAAATAAAGCCACTTTATTAATCGATGGCACATCTAGAGCAGGTATAGAAGCGGTACTGGTATCGTGTATTGAACCAGGCGACAAGGTCTTAGTGCCTATTTTTGGTCGTTTTGGTCACTTACTGAAAGAAATCGCAGAACGGGCTGGGGCTGATGTGCACTGCATTGAAGTTGATTGGGGTCAAGTTTTTTTGCCAGAACAAATAGAGGATGCTATTCAGAAAATAAAACCTAAGGTTTTAGCAATAGTTCAAGGTGACACATCCACCACTATGCTGCAGCCTCTAGATCATCTCGGTGAGATCTGTCGGCGACATAATGTATTGTTTTATTCTGATGCAACGGCATCCATCGGCGGTAATCCTTTTGAAACCGATAAATGGCAATTAGATGCGGTTTCGGTTGGTTTGCAAAAGTGTCTGGGGGGACCAAGTGGCAGTGCGCCGATTACATTGAGTGAGCGTTTCGTCGACTTGGTGCGCCAACGCAAACATATCGAAGCCGGAATTAAAGCTGCGCATCACACCGAAGGCCAAGGACGTCGAATTGCGTCAAATTATTTTGATTTGTCTATGATCCTCGATTACTGGGGTCCTGAGCGTCTTAATCATCATACCGAAGCCACTTCCATGCTCTATTGTGCCAGAGAGTGTGCCTTTACCTTGCTTGAAGAAGGCATCGATAAATCAATCATCAGACATAAATTACATGGTGATGCGATGCTAGCTGGAATAAAAGGCTTAAATTTACTACCCTTTGGCGATCTCAAACACAAAATGAATAATGTGGTGGGTGTGTATATTCCCTCAGGGATCAATGGTGATGCTCTGAGAATGCAACTTTTAAACGATTTTAATATTGAAATCGGCACCAGCTTCGGTCCATTACATGGCAAAATTTGGCGCATAGGCACAATGGGCTACAACGCTAGAAAAGATACCGTATTACATACACTGCAGTCTTTGGAAACCCTACTGCGCCGAGCAGGTCACAGCATGTCTCCTGGCCAATGTGTTGATAATGCTCTAGCGGTATATGCCGCGAGTAATCTATGAATAAATTACAAGCCTATGCTTCTTTAACCTATCAACGCTGCGATCAACTTGCGCAATTGAGTCAAAATCCAAGTTGCATGGACAGACGGTATTTAACCAAAGAGCATAAAAGTGCCAATCTTCAAGTCGCTCAATGGATGCAACAGGCTGGTATGAGTGTCTGGCAAGATGAAGCTGGTAATCAATGGGGTGCATTGCAATCTACAATATTAGGAGCTCCCACTCTGGTAATAGGCAGTCATTTAGATACTGTACCAAATGGCGGTAAATATGACGGAATTCTTGGCGTTTTGCTCCCCATCGCCTTGTTACAATATCTCCATGATACGATGCAAACACTACCCTTTAATGTACAGATTGTCGGTTTTGGGGATGAAGAAGGTACGCGTTTCGGCGCTACTTTGCTGGGTAGTCATGCGGTTGCTGGATCTTGGCAAGAAAAGTGGGCAGAACTAAAAGATAATGAAGGCATTGCGCTGGAGCAGGCAATGGAAGAATTTGGGCTTGATATCAATAAGCTAAAGCATAGCAAACGAGAGGATATTGACGCTTTTATAGAAGTTCACATAGAACAGGGGCCAGTTTTAGAAGCCTTAGACCTGCCAGTAGGTATTGTTAGCGCCATTGCGGGTGCACGACGTTTTAAATGTGTACTCACGGGGATGGCAGGCCATGCCGGCACTGTTCCAATGACAATGCGCCAAGATGCGCTTGCCGGCGCAGCAGAAATGATATTAGCTATTGAAGCGTTAGCCCTTAACCATCAGGTTGTAGCAACAGTTGGCAAGCTGACATGTTTATCTGGGGCAACCAACGTAATCTCAGGTAAAACTGAGTTCTCTATCGATATACGCAGTGATAACGATGAACAAAGAAATACCGCTTTTACCGATATTGAACAAAAGATCCAGCAGATAGCCAAGCAAAGAAAGCTCAACCTCCAAATTACACAGACCCATGCAGCCAATGCAGTACAATGTAATAATGACTTACAAACCCAACTTAGCCAAGCTATCAATAAATATGGGATTAAATCTCATACACTAAGCTCTGGTGCTGGTCACGACACCATGGCGATGGCCAATATTTGTCCTGTAGCCATGCTCTTCATGCGTTGTGAAAAAGGCATAAGTCACCATCCAGCCGAAGCCATTTTTAGTCGGGATATTGAAATCACCATGGAAGTCTTGTTAAATTTTTTAAACGATTATTCACGTTAAACAACTGTATTTAACAAACCTTTTGGCTAAAACAGGATATTAACTGACTACCAAACACAGACTAATTTGCCGGTGTTGAGATTATTTTCCATGCGCTCGTGCGCAAGGCTAACGTCAGTAATCGAATAAACGACATCAATATTGCTACTCAGGTCTTTGTTCTCTAGTTTATCCGCAAATTGCTGTTTAAAGCCTTCCACTAAGTTGGCCTTATAATCAGCAGTGCGGCTGCGTAGCGTTGAACCAATCCAGCTTACGCGTTTACCGAGTAACAATGCCGTATCAATATTGGCGGCATAACGACCGCCCAACATGGCTAACTGAATAATGCAGCCATCTAAATTAATGACAGCAAGATTGCGATTTACATAATCCGCGCCAATAAAATCAATGATTAAATCACGCTTAGCATGCACATTGAGAGCCTCAACAAAATCAGTCTCGTGATAATTAATTAATAGATTTGCACCATTATCGCTACAAGCCTTTAGCTTTTCTGCGTTCGAAGCAGTAACGGCAATGTGACAATTTTGCTGTTTAGCCAATTGGATAGCGGCTAACCCCACTCCACTGGCACCAGCATGGATTAATACCTGACTGCCTTTAAGCAATTCATATTCAACAAACATTGCTTGATAAGCAGTTAGAAAACATTCAGCCACACCTGCGGCTTCGGCGTAACTCATCTGCTCGGGTTTGGGCAATAAATGTCTTATATCCACAGTGACATATTCAGCATAAGCGCCACCTGCAACCAACCCAAAAACCTTATCACCAACGCTAAACGAACAGGAATCTGTCAGTTCGCTAGATAGCTGCACTATTTCACCGGCCATCTCTAATCCAAGGATGAGACTTTCACCTTTGGGCGGTGGATATAGCCCTTGGCGTTGCAGTGTATCAGCGCGGTTAATACCAAATGCAGCGACCTTGACCAATGCCTGCCCTTTTTTAATATTAGGAAGGTCAGTTTCACTCATAAACAAACCTTGCGCACCACATCCTGCTTCAAAATCAATAAATCGCATTTAATTACCTTATTTTGTATAGCTTGACCGAAACCTTCGGTACAATTTGGCAAAATTTAAGAGTGCACTACTTTATGTCTTCTAGCGTTATTTTGCAGCCCGAAAGAGAAAAATCTTTATTACGCCGTCATCCGTGGATTTTTAGCCGCGCCATCGACAAACAAGTTGGTCGTTTAAATTCTGGCGATACGGTTGATGTCTTCAGTTCAGAGGGAAACTGGTTAGGTCGTGGCGCGTGGTCGCCTGAATCCCAAATACAAATAAGAATTTGGACTTTTGAACAAAATGAAAGTATCGACAACGGTTTTTTCCAACGCCGTATTGCCCGTGCGCAAAAGGGCCGCTTAGATATTATCGACCGCCATGGTTTAACTGCTTATCGCCTGATCGCCGCAGAATCAGATGGCTTACCTGGCGTAACCATAGACCGTTATAACCATATTTTTGTGTGCCAACTTTTGTCTGCAGGGGCAGAAAAACACCGTGAAAAAATTGTCTGGGCGCTGTTAAAAGAATTTCCAGACGCAGTGATTTATGAGCGTAGTGATGTTTCTGTGCGTAAAAAAGAGGGCTTGCCTGAGTTGATGCAAGTGCTGCACGGCGAAGTACCTGATGAAGTGGTGATTGAAGAAAACGGCATAAAAATAATTGTTAACGTAAAACAAGGACATAAAACAGGTTTTTACCTCGACCAACGAGATAACCGCGCCATAGCGGCCAAGTATGCCAAAGACAAAGACGTATTAAACTGTTTTTGTTACACCGGTACCTTTGGCAGTTATGCACTTGCCGCTGGCGCTAAACATGTCACTAATATTGATGTCTCTGACTTAGCCCTAGAGACAGCTAAACGTAATGTTGAAATTAACGCCTTAGATGTGTCGAAAAGTGATTTTGTTAATGCTGATGTATTTGAAGCATTGCGTGATTACCGAGAGAAAGGCCGACAGTTTGACCAAATAATTCTGGATCCGCCTAAATTCATCGAATCTAAAAACTCTTTAGTCAGAGGTTGTCGTGGCTATAAAGACATCAACATGTTGGCTATGCAAATAATGCGTCCTGGTGGGATACTCTGTACCTTTAGTTGCTCTGGTTTGTTGTCTTTTGAGTTGTTTCAGAAGGTTGTGGCCGATGCAGCTCTAGATGCAGGTCGAGAAGTGCAATTTATTGAACGTTTAGGACAAGCAGCTGATCACCCAGTAGGCTCTGCTTATCCTGAGGGATTTTACTTAAAAGGCTTAGTCTGTCGCGTCCTATGAGGTCATAAACCTCATAGGCTGGCGTTGGGTATCATTTCATTTCTAGTATCTCAACGCCAATGACACAGGAGTTTTCACCATTTGATTCACAGCGCACCACTTTGGCGCTGGCTGACAAAGAAGGGATTTGGCTGCTTGTAGAAGCAATATGAACACTGACCAAGGTTCCAATTTCAAGTGAGCTTTCATCTAATTCAAACGACATCCCAGTCGCACTGATGTCTTTGCAAACTGTTTGCAGAGTTCGAGTTGACTCATCGTCATTTACCACTATTTCGCATGGGGAATTAATCATCATCCGAAAAAAATTGCGTTTATCGTCATAACCTAACATCAAATACCTCTTCCTGTTTTATTTTTGCACACATTGTTTATAGGGTGACTACAAAATAAAGTCAACGACTTAAGCTATCAATTTAGAGACTCGCCAGCTGATTAGCAATACGTTTTGCTGAAATTGGCACATTTGTGCCTAATTGTTGGGCAAAAAAGGAAATACGCAATTCTTCAATCAACCACCTAACCTCAGCAAGTTCACTAGGGATTTCCTTACCTAGAGGAAGTTGTTGGCATTTCTTTTGGTACTCTCCCTGTATTTTTTCAATATTAAGTTGATGAAGTTTATCTTTTATAGGATCAATCGGTAATTTTTCAAAACGTCGTTTGATCCCCTCAATATATCGCTGCCAATCAACTAGCCTTTTCACGCCAATAGCACTAACAAAATTAGGAAATACCAGAGAATCGAGGTGTTGCTTAATATCACTGTGTGCATGGATCATGGTGAGAGGTACATTTCCCTTCATTTTTTTATTAATACCATGGGCGGTGGTCAAGCCTACTTCAATTTTTTGCGCAATATCTAACACTAAGGGATTAATATCTTGACGCACAAACTCACAACAAGCTTGAAATTCAACTTTACTGCGAATAGAAGTCGAAAACTTTTGTGCAAATTCTGCAATTAAAGCATCCACCCCTGCATTGATACAGTCATCAATTAAGGTTTGTATCTGGCCAAACGGATTAAAGTACAAACCCAATTTTGCTTTGTTGGGTAGTTTTTCTTGCAAGTACTTAATGGGCGAAGGTATGGCCAATACCACTAACTGACGTAGACCTAATTTATGCGCGGTTTGGGCTAAGTGTGCCTGCTCATACAACTTTATGCCAACAGTCTTGCCTTCATTAACCAGGGCTGGAAATGCTTTAATTTCATAGCCTGCGCTCTTGCTGACGTATTCTTTAGGCAAGTCATCAAAAGACCATTGACTTAAGCCTTGTTGTTCTAACTCTGGCGTCGCCACTTTTTGTAAATTTTGTTTTACTTTACCTTGCAAACCGTGTTGTAAGGTATTTAAGTCTCGACCTTGGCGGATCACCTTGCCATTTTCATCTAATACTTTGAAATTAAACCGCAGATGTTTAGGTAAAGAGTCTAACTGCCATTCGTCTTCACTGACTTCAATACCCGTCATGCGTTTTAGTTTATGGGTCAAAGCTTGAATAAACGGCACAAATTGCCCTTTTTTATCAAGCTGACTTAAATCAGATAAACAGGCATCAGCATAATTGGGGGCAGGCACAAAATTTCGTCTTAGGCGTTTGGGCAAACCTTTAATCAAGGCGACGATTAATTCGTGACGTAAGCCGGGAATAAGCCAGTCAAAACCCACATCATCGAGTTGATTCAATAAAGCTAAGGGAATAAGTAAGCTGACCCCATCATCTTCATCAACGGGTTCGAAATGATAACTCAGCGCCAAACGCAAATTATTTTGCCTAAAGGTTTCTGGAAACGAGTGTTCATCAATATGTGAGGCGTCTTTTTTTATCAGCGCTTGGGGATCAAAATCTAAAAAATCCGCTTGTTGATTTGTTTGTTTTTGCCACCATTTTTTAAAACCGGCTTCGCTACAAACATGCTCAGGTAGTCTTGCTGAGTAAAATTCAATCAGAGTTTCTTCATCGACCAATAAATCCCGACGACGGCTTTTTTCTTCTAAAGCTTCAATGTCAGCAATTACTTTTTGATTATGAGTCAAAAAGGCAAATTTTAACTTGGTATCAAGGTTCACCAAAGCTTCTCGAATAAATATCTCTCGGCTTACCACAGGATCGATAGCGCTATAGGTGCGTCGTCGTTGTGATACCAAAACCAAGCCGTACAAAGTCACTTTTTCAAAAGCTTGCACTACGCCCTGTTTTTTAGACCAGTGAGGCTCTGAATATTCCGTTTTGGTTAAATGACGGGCCAGATCTTCAATCCATTCTGGTTCAATTTTAGCGGCAACTCGGCCAAATAAATTTGATGTTTCTACCAGTTCAGCCACCATCGTCCACTTGGGTTGTGATTTGGATAAACCGGAACCTGGAAAAATCATAAAACGGCTATTGCGCGCACCTAAGTATTCGCGATCTTTATCTTTGAATCCTAGATGTGATAACAGGCCTGCCGCCATTGCTTGGTGAATGGCTTGATAATCGGCCTCGGTATGACTAATGCCAAAGCCTAATTCCGCCACTGATTTCTTTAACTGGCTAACAATGTCTTGCCATTCACGCATACGTAAAAAGTTAATGAAATGCTTTTTACACCAAGTACGTAATTGATTAGCACCGAGGTCTTTTTGTTGCTGCTTAAAGTCTTGCCACAGCAATAAAAAGCCTAAAAAATCTGACTCTTTACTGCGATAGTCACTGTGCATTTCATCCGCAGCTTGGCGCTTGTCCTGCGGCCGCTCGCGGGGATCTTGAATACTCAGACCAGCGGCAATAATGAGTACTTCTGATACGCAATTAAGTCGTGCTGCCTCAACTACCATACGGGCATAACGAGGATCTACCGGTAATCTGGCGAGCTGCTTACCAATTACGGTTAATTGCAGCCTGCTTTCATTCGCCGCTACGGCTCCTAACTCTTCTAATAGACGAAAACCATCATTGATATTGCGTGACTCGGGTGCCTCGACAAAAGGAAACTCATCAATTTTACCCAAGCCTAAGGCCATCATCTGCAAAATAACCGAGGCTAAGTTAGTCCGTAGAATTTCAGGATCAGTAAATTCACCCCGCGCGAGATAATCATCTTCACCATACAAACGAATACAAATTCCGTCTGAAACACGACCGCAACGACCGGCTCGCTGATTAGCTGAGGCTTGTGAGATTGCTTCGATGGGTAATCGTTGAACTTTACTGCGCACGCTGTATCGCGAAATACGGGCGTTGCCAGGATCGATTACATACTTGATACCGGGCACAGTTAAGGAGGTTTCTGCAACGTTGGTGGCCAATACAATTCGACGCCCAGTATGACTTTGAAATACTTTGTTTTGTTCACTAACACTTAGGCGGGCGTACAAAGGTACAACTTCGGTGTGGCGAAACTGCTCCTTGTTTAATGCATCTGCGGTGTCACGTATTTCACGTTCGCCACTGAGAAAAACTAAGATATCACCGGGTTTCTCATGGAATAACTCGTTTACGGCATCAATAATGCCTTGAGTTTGGTCACTATCTTGGGTATCTAAGGGGCGATATCGCATCTCAACCGGAAAGGTTCTGCCACTTACTTGAATAACAGGCGCGTCATCAAAATGTTTAGAAAAGCGCAGCGGATCTATGGTTGCTGAGGTAATAATCAGTTTCAAATCAGGCCGTTTAGGCAGAAGTTGCTTAAAATAGCCCAAAATAAAATCGATATTTAGACTGCGCTCATGGGCTTCATCAATAATAATAGTGTCATATTGAGTTAAAAAACGATCCTGCTGAATTTCTGCCAATAAAATTCCGTCAGTCATCAGTTTGATATAACTGGCTTCGCTAACGTTGTCTGAAAAACGAATTTTAAACCCGACATGCTGACCCAATTCACTGTTCAATTCTTGGGCGATGCGTTGTGCAACCGTGCGGGCAGCGAGCCTTCTTGGTTGAGTATGACCAATAAGACCTTCTATCCCCCGACCTAATTCCATGCAAATTTTGGGAATTTGTGTAGTTTTACCGGAGCCAGTCTCCCCTGCAATAATGACCACTTGATGGGCAGCTATGGCATCGGCTATATCTTGTTTCTTTTCACTTACTGGTAAATCGGGATACTCAATTTTTGGCAGACTTAATCTTTTTAACTGCACCACACTGCTTGATTGCTCTATATCAACCAGTAAATTTTGCAGTTTAGTGATGTTTTGTTCTGAGCCTAAACGCTCTGCGGCTCGCAAGCGTTGACGAAACTTAAAACGATCCTTAGACAAACATGTATTGATCTGTGCATGTATTTGTTTAGGTATGAGTTCAGAGGGGGAAAATACGCGCTCAGACAATGGAACTTCTCTTAGTTGAAATCGAAGTAGATCCTAAAAGAAGTCCCTGTAAATTACCAGTGATTAAGCGCCGTTTTTGTAGCCATCACGCAGTTGTAAATCTATAGCGTTAAGTAAGGCAGAGCGATTAATGGTGCCTAATAAATAACCATCATCATCAACAATAGGATAGACCTTGGGTTTTTCAGTCATCATACGCTGGGCTAATTCTATTACGGATAAATAAGGCTTAACTGCGATAACTTCAGTGCGCATCACATCCTTAACGTGAGCGACCTGCTCGCGATAATAACTAGACTCTATCATGCGCACTAAGCAATCTTGTTCTGATAAAAAACCAATAACTTTATTCTGCTCATCAATGACTGGTCCACCCGTTTGTCGGCTTTGTAATAACCTCTCAACCGCCTCAGCCACTGTCATATCTGGCTTAAAGGTAACAGGTCGCTGATTCATATGATCACTTACATTTAAAGATTCCATTGTTATCACCTTTTTATTTGAATAAATTAACTACTCTTACATTACCGTTTTTTTCAAAAATATTATTAAATCATCGAATTAGCAGGCTCATTAACAATTAAATTACATATTGGCGTTATAATCAACTATAGCTTAGGAGTGAGAATGTCTAGTCTATTAATCGCATTAATGATGCATTTAATCTGTGTTTTGATTAACAATGGAGTAAAAAGTGAATTTCAAAATCATCACCCTATCCTTCTCCCCTGATATCAATTATTACCAGCATTTTAAAATTCTCGTTAAAACCATTGATTTACTGAATGTCTATCGGTACTTCTTAGACTTGATTGTTTATATCGAACAACTACGAGAACTCACTAAGAATGAGTTAGACTCGCTCACGCTACGTTTACCGCAACGCTATGAAAACCTAAAAGCGAGAGCCTATTATCAAACGGGACAATTACCAGAGGCAGAACGCTACTTAGGCCAACTGATTGATGAAGCAGAACAAAACAACAAGCAACAAAATGTCAATTGGTATATTTTATTGGGTCATATCCATCATATAAATAAAAATAAAGAGCAAGAAATTGTCATATTGCTTAAGCAGTTCGAGTTGTTTCCTAGCATCAAACTTGAAAAAGAGTTGGTTTATTTACAAAAAAATTAAATTCTTGATTATGTGGAGTAATCATCTCTTCTTTTGATTTACTTACGATAAAAGCCTATTCAAATGCGTGAACGTTTACCCCATCAAGGCTTTAGTTTACTATCCTCCCCTGTGATTCTAAATTATAAACTGTGACTAAGAGAAACGACCTAGGAATGAACCAAGCATCTATTTATTGGCACGATTATGAAACGTGGGGAGTGAATCCCCAGAAAGATTACCCTTGTCAATTTGCCGGTGTAAGAACCGACTTAGAGCTTAACATCATCGACAAACCTTTGATGTTATACAGTCAAATACCTAATGACTATATTCCTCAGCCTCAGGCTTGTTTGATAACAGGTATCACTCCCCAATTAACCTTGCGTGATGGGGTTAATGAAGCCACCTTCATTAAAAAGATCCACGCTCAATTTAGTCAAGCGAATACCTGTGTAGCCGGTTATAACAGTATTCGATTTGACGACGAAGTGACCCGCTACACCTTATATCGCAACTTTTATGATCCCTACGCTAGAGAATGGCAGAATGGCAATAGCCGCTGGGACATTATTGATTTAGCTAGGGCCTGTTATGCCTTGCGTCCTGAGGGAATTAACTGGCCAGTAAACGACGAAGGTATCCCCAGTTTTAAACTGCAAGAATTAAGCTCAGCCAATGAATTAGAGCACAAGGCGGCCCATGATGCGATGTCTGATGTGTATGCCACCATAGCCCTAGCTAAATTAATAAAACAAAAACAAAGCAAACTCTATCACTTTGCCTTTGAAAACCGCACTAAGGCGAAGGTAGGCGGACTTATTGATTGTGAAAATTTAACGCCTTTAGTGCATGTTTCGTCAAAGTTACCCGCGGCACAAGGTTGTTGTACTTGGATAAGTCCAGTTGCCTATCATCCAAGCAATAAAAACGCGGTTATTGTACTGAATTTGGCCTTAGATCCTAGACCACTTGCCTTACTCAGTGTTGAACAGATAAAACAAAAACTATATCAGCCCAATAGTATGTTGTTAGAAAATGAACAGCGTTTACCTCTAAAGCTGATTCATTTGAATAAAAGCCCTTTTATTGCGCCAGCGAAAACTTTGACTGAGGATAATGCCGCGCGTCTCGGCATTGATCGCGCACAGTGTCTAGAAAATTTGCAGTGGATTAAAGCAAATTTAGGGATAGTGGAAAAACTACAAGCCGTTTATAACGAACAATATAGTGATGTGCCCCTTGATGCTGAACATGCCTTATACAGTGGCGGCTTTTTTAGTCAGAGTGATAAAGAACTTATTAATCAAGTAAATAACGCCAACGAGCAACAATTGATTGATCTCGTGTTACCTTTCCAAGATCCGAGACTCACCACCCTATTATTTAGATATCGTGCGAGGAATTTTCCGCAAACACTTAGTCAAAAAGAAATAGAAAATTGGCAAGAGCACAGAAAAACGAGATTAATGGATCCACAGTCATCTACCTCAATAACATTACCCGAGTATTTTCAACAATTAGAACAGATGAGTGCTGAACAGGCTAATAACCCTAAAAAATTGGCTATTATCACTGCACTTTACAAATACGCACAAAATTTATAACAATGTAGGTAAGGTAAACGGTAAATAAGCCGATATTTTAGTAACTAATGAAAACGTTATAATTTTGCTGGAAAGAAAGTTTTGCCCATAAAAAGGTGGTTTAAATGTTAGGTATTACCCTAAAAGTAGATGATAAACAGCAGTATTTGGATTTAGGTATTTCACCCAAACTTATTCAAAAACCTATTGATGCCAAAATAATTGTGGGATTAATTCAAAAGAGTGAATACAAACAATGGTTTATATTTGACCAAAACATTCTTGATGCCTTAAATCAATATCAAAACGCTTTAAAAAACGGCAATACTGAGGATTTTGCTCATCGCATAGGGGAGCGCAGAGAAACCGAGATAAAATGTAAAATTCAGGAAGATGAACTAGCTGCCACCTTAATATTAACCAGAGGTTATGGTGGTAAGCCTGTTAGTTATGACATGCTGTTAGCTACACTTAAAGATCTTAATATCATTAGGGGCATCAGTAAAAAGCGAATTAATGCCCTAGTGTCACAATGCAATGACGGAGTTCCCGGTCAAGTCTACCAAAACCTGATAGCTAAAGGTATGCCTCCTCGCAATGGTCGTCCCTCAAAATTACAACCATTAGTTCAAAACGCCCTTGAACGTATTTTACGACCTCAGACCGTAGGTACAGCACGAGTTGATATGAGAAACCTTGGGGACGTTATCTGTGTTAAAAAAGGGACTGAGTTACTGCGCAGACTTCCACCTAGTAAAGGACGCTCTGGCCGCACTATTACCGGTTCTATAATAACACCAAAGCCCGGAGACTGGCTAAGTTTTAGACCGGGTGAAGGCACTGTTATTAGTGAGCAGGATGAAAATTTACTTCTCGCTGATATATCTGGTATGCCCAAATTTAAAGATCAGAAAATGTGGGTTGATGACACTTTCATCTGTAAGGGCGTTAACGTTGGTACCGGTAATATTAATTACGATGGTGCGGTATTAGTCAATGGTGATGTGACTGAAAAAATGAAAATCATCGCCTCTGGTGATGTGACTATTAACGGCTTTGTTGAGTCAGCTCATATTCAAGCCGGTGGCGACATTATTATCACTGAGGGGGCAATGGGCAAAGTCAATGATAACGTGACAGAATATAGTACCCAGTTATTTGCCAAAGGTAGTGTGCATGTTCAACATGGACAAGGCCTTGATATTAATTGTAATGGCAGTGTTACTATCGGACGACAACTTGCCTATAGCCGCATAACCTGCAAGGGTGAAGTAACGGTAGGCGCTATTGATAAACCTAATGGTAATATTTTTGGCTGTATCATCAAGTGCAACAGTAAACTCACGGCTGGTACAATTGGTGCAATTTCAGGTAGCAATTTAAGCGTAGATTTCAGTGACGGTTTCAATAGTTTACTCGAAAGAAAAGATACACTTGACGAGTTGTTGCGCCAGATACGTCAAAATAATACTCGCCATCAGCAACGCATGAAGTTAATAAAGGGCAAATATATTCCGGAAGATATGAAGCATCGGGTAGATGAGGCTAATGAATTAGTGCAAAACGAATGGCAATTGTTAAAGTGGTTAGAAAATAAAGCGGAAGAAATGAAAAACTCTAAGGATAAATACCAGACTGACATAAAATTGTTAGCCCACAAACGCATTTATCCTGGGGTTATTGTTAAATTAAATAACCGCACATGGCGTGCAGAAAGAGAATATGACAAAGCCAAAGTTTCGTTTCAGGGCCACCAATGGCTATATGAGCCATTGATTTAAGCCCTTATTATGGCTGAAACTTATTTTTGTTGAAGTCTAGCCAATAAACTGGAGGTATCCCAACGACTGCCTCCTAACCTTTGCACATCCGCATAAAACTGGTCGACTAAGGCAGTCATCGGTAGTGTGCTACCATTACTTTTTGCTTCTTGCAGAGCAATATCTAAGTCTTTGCGCATCCAATCTACGGCAAAACCAAAATCGTATTTTTGTTGCAGCATAGTGGCTGAGCGATTTTCCATTTGCCAACTTTGTGCCGCTCCTTTCGAAATAACATCAATGACTGCGGCGCAATCAAGCCCAGCATTTTGACCAAATTGCAGGGCTTCAGCGAGGCCTTGAACAATGCCAGCAATACAGATTTGGTTCATCATTTTGGCCAGTTGACCACTGCCCACTGGCCCCAGCAACTGACTAAATTTAGCATAGGCATTAGTTACCTCGCTAAGCTCGGTAAACCGAGATTCACAGCCTCCGAGCATAATAGTCAATTGGCCATTTTGAGCACCAATTTGCCCACCTGATACTGGCGCATCATAAAATAACACTCCTTGAGTTTCACAAAGTTGCGCCATTTCTCTGGCCACTTTAGCAGAAGTCGTGGTGTGATCAACGATCATACAGCCTGATTTAACCCCTGCTAGGACGCCCGCATCACCGTTCATAACGCCACGCAAGTCATCATCATTACCAACACAAAGAAAAATAATGTCTGCTCCTTGTGCCGCTTCTGCAGGCGATACTGCAAGTTTCCCAGAATATTCTTCTAGCCACTGCTGCGCTTTGATAGTTGTGCGATTGTAGACTGTAACGTGGTGTCCGGCTTTGGCTAAATGACCCGCCATGGGATAGCCCATGACACCTAAACCAACAAAGGCCAAATTTTGCTTCATTTTGTGTCCTTAATTACTTGAATGTATCTCTAAAACTGACAATATATACGCATACTCTTTATGCTGGAACTACTATGACAAATAAGCTTTATGATTTTAACCTTACACTTAACAACGGCCAAGATACCACATTAGAACCCTACCAAGGTAAGGTGCTATTAATCGTCAATACTGCCAGTAAATGTGGCTTCACCCCCCAATATGAAGGTTTACAAAGCCTTTATAGTGATTTGAAGGACAAAGGTTTAGTTGTACTAGGCTTCCCCTGTGATCAATTTGGCCACCAAGAGCCCGGTAGTGATAGTGAAATTGAACAATTTTGTAGTTTAAAATTTAATGTCGATTTTCCCTTATTTAAAAAAATTGACGTCAACGGTGCACAAGCTAGCCCCCTGTTCACTTTTTTAAAGGATGAAGCACCAGGTTTATTAGGCAGTAAAGGCATTAAATGGAATTTCACTAAGTTTTTAGTAAGTAAAAGTGGCAAAGTCGTTAAACGCTATGCCTCAACTACCAAACCTGAAGACATTCGTTCTGATATCGAAGCCCAGCTCGCTAAATAATTAAGAGAAGCCAATCTAGCAGAGTTTCTTCCTTGTGGAACTCTGCCGTTTAGGTCTTTTGTCCGATTAACATAAAATATTTACCTAGCCATAGGTAAGGATGTTGTTCACCGTATTGAATTTCCAAACGTTTGAGTTGCTCAAAATGAGTAGTTTGCAGGGATTTATCTTTCAAATAATCGTGAAAACAACGAATACCAGCTTTATGCATAATTTGCATCGCTAAAGAAGCAACAAATTCTAAAATCACCTGTGGCTTTTGTGGATTATTTGGGCTGAGTCTAACCTGATTTTTAACTTTCATCCCTTGCTCTACATAATTAAAATTGCCGTAACATATATTGCTAAAACGCTGGGCATCTTGATTGAAAAAACTCAAAGACAGATGACCTGCTGGTTTAACTAATGACACTAACTTTTCAATAGCACCTAAGGGGTGTTGCAACCACTCAAGGACCGCATGGCAAATAACCAGATCATATTGAGCGTCAGGCAAACTTATAATATCTTGATGGCAGAAAAGCACCTTATCAAAGTTGGCCAGTTTTGCTTTAGCTATGGCTAAGGTTTCTGCAGATATATCTGTCAGAGTAACGTGATGACCTAGCGCTAACATCGCCCGCGTCATCTCGCCAGTCCCGCCCCCCGCATCTAATATACGCAATGGCCTTGAGTGTAAATCAATGGTCTTATGCAGATGATATAAAAACAATTCTTGGCGCAATCTACCCTTAGTTGAACCATATATATTGGCTTCAAACTTTCCAGCAATGGCATCAAAATTTTGATCCGCAGTCATAAATAGATTGCTCTCAGGCAGGGTTAGCTATGTCGATAAAGTCAACTTCAAGCTCAAATTGACTGGCCAGATAATCACCCACAGCTTGTACACCAAATCGCTCAGTGGCATGGTGACCCGCGGCATAAAAATGAATATTCATCTCTCGAGCAGTATGGATAGTTTGTTCGGATACTTCGCCTGTTATAAAGGCATCAATGCCCTCATTGGCGGCCAAATCAATATATTTCTGCCCTCCCCCAGTACACCAAGCCACGGTATGGATTAACTCCTTTTCAACCTGCTCAAATAGCGGCACTTTACCTAAGACTTGCTGTAATCTTGCAGCAAGGGCTTTTGGCGTAATAGGTGGTGTAAAGGCCCCCTTTAATGCAATACTGTACTTACCGCCCTCTAAGTTCTGAATATTGCTAATGCCCAAACGTAAGGCCAGTTGAGCGTTATTACCCAAACTTGGGTGTATATCTAGAGGAAGGTGATAAGCAAATAAGTTGATGTCATGTTTAAGCAAAGTTGCGATGCGCTTTTTCTTCATGCCCGTTAAGCAGGAGTCTTCGCCTTTCCAAAAATAACCATGATGCACTAAAATTGCATCGGCCTTACATTCAACTGCTCGGTCGATTAAAGCTTGTGACGCAGTTACCCCAGTGACCATTTTGGTGATTAATGCTTTGCCTTCAATTTGCAAACCATTTGGACAGCCATCAGCAATCAATTGGGGTTGTAAAAGTGTGTTTAGGGCATCAAGTAAGGCCATTCTGGATACAGGCATAATCAATTAATCATCGCTATTTTTAGAATATTCATAACAAAGCACTTTACCTTACTGCTGATTAAGCTCAATAAATTGTTTAAATTGTTGTTTGGTGCGACTCACTGAGCTGGCATGGTCAACGATGGGTAATCGATACCCCATTTTTTGCACATCAACAAATTTACTCGGTTGATGGATCTGTTTGGCGCTCAGTTTACTTAACTCAGGGACCCAACGTTTAATAAACTCACCCTGAGGATCAAACCGCTCACTTTGTGCGGTGGGATTGAATATCCTAAAGTACGGCGCAGCATCCGTGCCCACTGATGCACTCCACTGCCATCCTCCGTTGTTAGAGGCAAAGTCACCGTCAATTAACTGGCTCATGAAATAGTCCTCAGCCCAGCGCCATGGCAATAACAGATGTTTACAATAGAAGCTCGCTACTATCATGCGTAAACGGTTGTGCATCCATCCTGTGGCTTTCAAGGCACGCATTGCAGCATCAACAATAGGATAGCCTGTTTGACCTTGGGTCCAAGCGTCGAACAGCGCCTGATCTGTTTCCCACTTAAAATAGTGATACTGTTTTTGAAAGGGATAATTTTTATTAATATGGGTAAAATGAAAAGCCACATAACGATAAAAATCACGCCACGCTAATTCTTTTAACCACACATGAACACCATGTTGTGGCTCTGTTAGTTTTTCGGCGTATTCCTGCTGCAAAGCAAACACACATTGTTTAGCACCTAAACCACCAATCGACAATAAATGCGAAATTTGACTAGTTCCGTCAACAGAGGGAATGTCTCTAGCATGCCCATAATCAGGGGCTTTCTCTGCAATAAATGTTGCTAATCGTTGGTGCATATGCTCAAACGTTGCAGGCCAATCCTCCACCTCTGATGTTCGCATAAAAGGCTTTAAATCAATTACTTGAGGCTTAATTTTAGGTGATTGGGCCTGCGTTCTCTCAGTAGGAAAAGGAAAGGCTCGATATAATTCAGCCAACCAGACTTTAAAATAGGGCGTAAACATTTTATAAGGGCTGTTCTGCTGACTCAAAATAAGGTCGGGCTTAATGACGCAAGTATCATGAAACTTAGCGACTTGTATTTCATGTTGGTCACAGAGTTGTTTAAATTTTTTATCTCGAACTCGCTCATCCCATTCATATTCGGCATTAAAATACACCGAGGCAATCTGGTGTTGCTGACAAAAATCGACAATGTGTTGAGGAGCTAGCTCAAAATTTTCCGTATTGATGATGCACAAAGACACATTACGTTCGGCTAACTCATCTTTTAGCAGCGCTAAACGATTGATAATCAGATTAATCTTACACGGCGCGTAGTGATAGTTTTGCCACTGCTCAGGAGTCAGGCAAAATAATGCTATAACTTGTGAATGGTGCTCAATGGCATAATCTAATGGACTATTCCATTCTGCACGCAGGTCACTGCGTAGCCAAACTAAGGCGGTCATACTCTCTTCCCTTTTTTATCAATTATGGCGCTAACTACGTGATTGCCTAATGAAGTGATCAAACTCATTTGAGTCACAATTTATTTACTCGCCACAACATCACTTGCGCTGCAATAGCATCATGGTTTCTACATGGGATGTTTGCGGAAACATGTTCATCATAGTTACGCGTAGCACCTCGAAGCCTTTTGATACAAGATATTCCGCATCTCGCGCTAAAGTAGCCGCATCACAAGAAACATACAGTATTTGTTGCGGATTAATTGCAACGATGGTCTCTAAAAACTCTTTAGCACCTGCTCTTGGAGGATCAAGCAAAATTTTAGTGACCCCAAACTGACTAAATTCATTTGCCACAGCTTGGCTTAAATCAGCGGCAATAAAAGACAAGTTAACAAGCCCGTTTTGCCGGGCATTGTATCGCCCTGCTGCCACCATACTCTCTTGTACCTCAACGCCGATAACCTGTTTTGCTCGTTTAGCTAATGGTAATGAAAAATTACCTACTCCACAAAATAAGTCCAAAACCACATCTTGTTTATTTGGTGCCAACCACGCCATAGCGAGTGCGACCATTTTGTTATTCATATTGGCATTAACTTGAATAAAATCTTGCGGATGATAACGCAAAGACATGTCATCAAGTAGATAATGACGAAGCTGCCCTTCTTCTACCTCGGCCCGTGAATTATTTGCGGCTTGCCAATATAAGTCGGCGTTAACTGTCTGCGCCCACCTCTGCCATTGTTTTTTTAAATCTGGACTAATTGTCTCAATTAGGCGAAATAACAAGCTGATACCTTGATTATCCTCTAACAACTCAATATGACCGAGTTTAGATGCCAAGGGATCGGTTATGATTTTAACTTTAAGTTGCCCGTATAATTGTTGCAAAGGCTCGGTCAAAACAATGCAGTTATCAATAGCCACAATGCGATTTGAGCCCCTACCACGAAAACCTAAAGTAGTTTTACCCTCTTTGGCAATCACCGCAATCCTTGCGCGCCGACGATAGCCAAACTCTCGGTCACTTAAAACTTCAATAGCCTGATCGACAATCACTTTTCGTAACTGCCCACTGAGCCATTGATGTTTGGCAGTTATTTGCGGGGCAGCCGCTAAATGTTGAAAGCTACATCCACCGCACACAGCATAATGTTTACATGGAGCGCTTATTCTATCTTCGCTATGGCTTAGCAATCGTTTAAGGGTAGCGACATCGTAATTTTTACCCGGCTTTACTACCTGAGCTTCAACCAGTTCGCCCGGTAACGCGCCTTCAATAAAGGTGACCTTACCGTCGATGCGCGCGACACCTTTAGCATCGTGTGTCAACCCTTCAACCGTGTACTCTTGTATTGGTCCCAGAGGCTTAGGGCTTGATTGACGCCGACGATTCCTGTTTTTCAATATGATTACTCAATGTTAGTTTTCATTTTATTGGGTGCTTTGTCTACCTTAGCCTTGAGACCAAGATCACACTTAAAACCGATGTTAATTATGGTCGGTAAACACGTACATTTTGATAACCTTGTTCACGTAATAACAAAGCCTGTAATTGACTCATCACTCCTTTGACACAATAAAGGTAGTAAAATTGATCTCTATCCAAGCGACTCAGTTGATTGGCTAATTTAAAAAACGGAATGTTTAAAACCTCAATATTAGTCAATATCAGGGGCATGTGTTCATGTTCTTCATAGGCGCGAATATCAATCACTATCCCGTCCTGAGGTAAAACGCTCACTGACATCACGCTTTCAGTTTCTTCTGCGTATTCGTTCACAACACTGCGGATATCTTTAAATTCTGCTTTATCAACGGCTTGCTCAATAAGAGTAAAATCAAACTTAGTTTCTTCTTTAATTATGTTACTCAATATTGCTTTTACCGTGGGTTTACGCGATACAATGCCACAATATTCAGGCATGACTTTAGCAAAGTCTTCAGTGCCAATATGCCGTGCGATGTCAATAATGTCACTTTTATCCATGCTCACCAATGGCCTAATAATTAACTTGTCACTCGCTTGGTCTATAATTTGTAAATTACTGATGGTTTGGCTCGCTACCTGCCCAATACATTCTCCTGTAACCAAGGCATTAATAGCTAATTTATCTGCAACTAAGGAGGCCGCACGAACCATCATGCGCTTTAATACCACTCCCATTTGCTTATTGTCTATTTTATTAACAATTTCATTAACTACAGACTCAAAGTCAAGCATCACAAATTTTACTTTGTGTGACTCACTAAAACGTTTCCACAAATAATAACTCACTTGTTTAACGCCAATCTCATGCTCTCTCCCACCTAGTTTAAAAAAACAGAAATGAGTACGTGCTCCCCGACGAATAAGCTGATAACTGGCCACAGTTGAATCGAATCCACCAGACATCAGTGACAATACATCTTCTTGGCTAGGCAGAGGCATGCCTCCCAAACATTTGATACGTTGATGATTCAACACTAATTTTTGCTCGAGTATTTCCAAATCAATCGTCACTTGAGGATTATTCAATTTTATTGGGCCGGTATTACAATGCTCAAAAAGCCGCCCACCCACATAAGCAGCGGCATCTAAGGAAGTAAAAGCGTGCTGACCACGGCGCTTCACCTTCACTGCAAAACTTTGCCCGGCTAATTTATACTGCCAAACGTGTTTAACTTGCAGGTAGATATCTTCTAAGTCGACAAACTCGCTTTCTTGCACCTCGAGTATTTGATTAATCCCTGGTATACGCTTGAGTAAATCTATCACTTCATCTATCTGAGCATTAGCACTGGGGTTCACCAACAAAAGTAATTTATCCCATGAATGCCTAACTTCTACCGACAGTTGATTGCGTTTAAAGACCAAACGAATATTCCCCTCTAGTAAACGGGTAAAGCGTTTTCTAACCGATTTACTTTTGATGACTATTTCGGGGTGTAATTTGATAATAAACTTCATATTTTACCATTTTGAGCGTCTAAAATTTGGCCTCAGCCATGAGGACAGAAAACAAAGCCGCGGATTATAACCTTAGCTTTACGCATTGCAATCTTGTGGATAATAAGTCTCTGTTGTTTATCAATGAAAGTGGTGATTAGCTGTATAAATATAGATACTACACAAGCTAAAACACTGATTTACAGACATAAAAAAACGCCTGGTCATGACAACGAGGCGTTTATTTTATTTAGGAAAAACTAAAAGCTATAACTCGCTTTTACATAGTAGAAACCACCGTTGTAATCGAAAGGACCACTTTCGTAGTATTCACCGCCGACCACCGCATAGGAGTCAGGTGATAACTTTTGCGCCTTTTGATCAAATAAATTAGTGGCTCCGGCTGAAACCGTAATTTGATCAGTCACAAAATAACTCACTTCAGCATCTATAGTAAACGCTGAATCGGCCATTTCATTCCAACCACCGGCTTCTGCATCATCTGCGTGCACTGCAAAATATTCACCAAAGTAATTAGCTCGAATAAATGCACTGGCGTTATCCCAGCTTTGGGCAACAGTGAAGGTAGCTCTATGATCTGGCTGCCCCTCTTCCAATCGACGCACTTTACCTAATGATGTGGTATCAGGGTTAAATTTATCAACTGCGGTTTTATTCCAGTTATAGGCCAAATTAAAGTTAGTATCACTACTGTCAAAAATTTCAGCCTTATAACTGACGACCACATCCACACCCTGAGTTGTAGTATCAAAGTCATTGGCAAAATAAGTCACCGCAGAAATGAGTTCAGGGTTTCGAACGCCCAATGCGCGTAATTGCTCATAATCATCTGCTTCAACACTAATTTGGCTAGACTGAGCAATACGGTCTTTTACTTCAATATTGTAATAATCAACGCTGACAAATAAGTCACCTAGTTGATAGACTCCGCCTAGAGCATAACTAGTTGAATCTTCTGGTGTTAACTCTTTACCACCGTAAAACGCCGATAAGGGGTCTGTTGGCGGAGCCAAGAAACTCTGTATTAAGTCACCACCTACAATTGAGGTTTGTGTATTAACCACATTAGCTTGACCAACCGTTGGTGCACGGAAACCTGTGCTAGTTGATCCACGTAACGAAATTTCATCCGACAAAGAGTATTGAAAGGTTAGTTTGTAGTTAGTCGTGTTACCGAAAGTGGTAAAGTTTTCATAACGTAAAGCAGCACCCATTAAGAAATCATCAGTGAAGTAGGCCTCTAGATCAACATAAGCCGCCACACTGCGACGAGTATCTACGCCAGCGCTTTCTGGACCAAAGCCTTTAAAGCCGTGAGAGCCTATATTAAAACCTTGATCAGCATAAGCCCCTGCTTTCCAAGACGATTCTTCACCAGCAATAATTTCAAAAGACTCCTCGCGCCATTCTAAACCACCGGCAACGGTCAAGGGTTCTGCTAAACCAGCTTCGACAGATTTAACTAAATCTAAGTTAAACATCTTTTCTAATTGAATATATTTACCTGTATCAAACTCAGTGGGCGTTGCTAAGCCAAGTGAGGGATTAAGGGTGTTTTTTAAATTAAAAGACGATTCACTGCGGCCCACTGAACCACTAAGGTCGTAAGTAACGTCAGCTAGGACACCTTCTTTTATCTCACCCTTTGTACCAATGGCCAAGGATGTATCAACTATATTGCCACCAAAGGCAGGAGTATAACCCCCTGGAAAAATTTGGTTCATAGCAAAACAATTAGGATCAGCGACCATCGCTTGATATTCATCGGTTACTAAAACATTCGGAACATTGGCAGGAACCTCTGCACAAGTGCGGGCTAATCCTTGCGACTGACCCACATCACCAATTAATAGTGTTTCACCACCATCTGCTGAGTAAACTGAACCACGGTTATGCGGGTTACGATAATAGAACCCCCCGACCACATCACGTTCAGAATAGTTACCAAACATATAAAACTCTTTATCATCACCTAAATCTAAGCCTACATTACCGAACAAGGTAATATCGTCTTTAATTTCAGGATTACCCCAAATCTGTGCAGGATTTCCAACCGCAGTATTGCCTGCAGTAATGAGTCCCGCCGCATCCGGTCTTTGCACACTGCGGCTAGTTGCATCCGCATTTTTTAGTTGAAAACTTAGGTTAGCAAAACCATCTTTACTTAGAGGTAGGCCAAGATTGCCAGCATAAGTCGTTGTACCACCATCACCTTCGTAATACTCACCGTGCTTAACTTCAAATGAGCCACCTTCAGCGGCGTCTTTTAAAACAAAGTTCATCACTCCAGCTATGGCATCAGAACCATATTGTGCTGCAGCACCATCACGTAAAACTTCAACTTGCTTAATTGCAATACTGGGTATAACTGAAATATCTGGTCCTTGAGCACCATCATTCACACCACCACCTTGGAATGCAATAACGGAGGCTCGATGACGACGTTTGCCGTTGACTAGTACCAAAGTACTGTCTGATGGAAGGCCGCGCAAATTAACAGGGCGTATTAAGGTTGCAGCATCTGATATGGGTTGTAAGCGGGCACTAAAAGAAGGAATTGCCCCTACTAATAGATCTAACATATCGGCTGAACCAGCCTTATTTAACTCTTCACCACCAATGATATCAATAGGTACTGGAGAGTCTTGCACTGAACGAGGTGCCCCACGAGAACCCACTACTGCTATTTTTTCTACATCAGCAGCAGAAGCGTTAACTTCTTGGGCAAAAGTGGGATTAATACTAGCAAGACCTACAGCGGCAGAAGCTGCAAGGACAAAACGAACTTGCTTGGCAATCATTGAAATTGACGTTTTCATGAATAGTATCCAATTTTAATTTTATAGTGTTAACTTAGTGTTCCTCTAACTTGTCATTTCCCTATATTGCAATTTAGGTACTGGCTAAGTGGATGTGTCAGCTCAGTTAGTTTGATTCTAACTGTGCCTTTTATATATTCAAACCAACTAAATAACAATTCTTTTACCTTGACTTGGCTTAATATAGTTGAACATTCACCACTTTTAGTGACAAAAAAGACGGCAGATACAAAAAAGGCAAGCCATCTAGTGATGCCTTGCCTTACTGGGTATTAATAATAGTTTAAATGTAAATAGCTGGACTTACCTACTATGGTCTTTACGTTTGTATTTTACTAAGTCTATTTAAATAACTTATTTTGCGCGGTCCATAGTTTCATAAACAAGGATTCAAGCATCGTACTGGCGGCAAAACCGAAACGTTCAGCAAGATTCTTTTTCATCGAATATTTAACCGAATATATTTTACGCAGTTCATTAGCCTGCAACAGATAATCATCGGAGGTTAGGATTTCATCCACCAAACCTAACTCTAAGGCCTTACTACCGTACCAATATTCGCCCGTCGCAACTCTTGCAATGTCCAGCTCGGGGCGGTGTTCTTGCACAAAACCTTTGAACATAACATGCACTTCTTCAAGTTCCTCTTTAAACTTTTCACGACCTTGATCATTATTTTCACCGAACATGGTCAGGGTACGCTTAAATTCACCCGCAGTATGTTGCTCAAATTCAATATTACTTTTTTTCAGTAACTTGTTGAAATTGGGCAGTTGTGCAATTACGCCAATCGAGCCTATGATGGCGAATTTAGCAGCCAGAACCTTATCAGCCACACACGCCATCATATAACCGCCACTGGCGGCTACCTTATCAACAGCTATAGTCAATTTAATATTTTTATCTTTTAAACGCTGCAATTGCGATGCTGCCAGCCCATAACCATGTACCACTCCGCCGCCACTCTCTAAGCGTATCAATACTTCATCCTCGGGTGTTGCGACACTTATAATGGCGGTAATTTCTTCACGCAGATAATCAACTTCATGAGCATCCATTGAGCCATTAAAATCAATTACAAACAAACGGTCTTCTAGCTTATCCTCGGCACTTTTCTTTTGTTGTTTTTGAGTCTTTTTCTGCTCTTTATTAAACTTCTTTAATTGCTCTTTATTCAACAACATACTGCGTGAATAATCAGCAATATCTTCTAACTTGTCAGATAAAGAAGAAATTTCAAGATGGCCTTTACTCGTTTTTTGTTTTACCACTAAACTGAGGACCCCACCTAAGGCTACTAGTATCGCAACAACGATGGTGATTGCCTTGGCGATAAATAAGCCATACTCATATAAAAATTCCAAATTGTTAATCTCCTATTATAGTTTTCCAATTTATGGGGATGAATATTAAAAAAAAAAGCCAAGTCGTAGACTTGGCTTTTTTTATCAATGTAACTTTTTAGTTTGCAACCACCGTCGGATCACTGATGACGATATTCTGACCGTCAGTCGCAAAAAATGTAACCGCTTGTTTTTGCATTTCAGTCATCGTCGCCATACTCGGTTGAGGGAATAACAAAGATTGATGTTCGCCCGCTGTAAACCCAACAACACCGCTACCAGTAGTGGTAGAAGAAACAGCAGGTAGACCCATAATGATAGAAGCTAAGGCATTGCCGCCTGACATCGGAGCACTTGGCACAAAAACAGGGTTAACTTGGTCAGTTAGCCCCGGCGTACCATCATCATTAGTCCCACCGCCCACAACTAATTGCACCAAAGTAGGTGTATTCGAAGCAGTAAGTCCACCAAAATTAATGGGGTCTCCACTGTCTAAAATAGTTTGTGCAGCAAAATCGAAGGCAGCAAATGTGGCGTTTATAGCAGCTAAATCACTAGCGCCTAAACTCGCTTCAAAAGCTGTAAACGCTGGACGAATTGCATCATTTACAGGGATTTGATTTTCAGTCGCATATTGAGTTAAAAATTGTACGAATGCGTCAGAAGATGCGGCTAATAATGAACCTTTAATTAAAGGACCAAAATCAGCTGAAGCAAACAAAAATGAGGATATCCCACCGGCAGGTACGTTAAATACAGCTGAATTAAAGTGATACATACTGTTAAGACCCGCCAAATTTTCAGGCAAGCTTGCGTTGGATATGCCCACGGCAGCCGTACCGGTAATTGCACCCAAGCTTTGACCAATAAAATGAACATCGTTGACATTAAGATCGAGTGAGCCCGTTGTATCAACAATGGCATTTAAAGCAACACGTAAGGCCATAGTATCGACAATACTCTGACGAGAGTTGTCGCGTGCTGTCAGTAGGCTTTGTAAGTTCATAAAATCAGTAGGAGAATGACTTGATGCACCGACCACTGAACCATTTTCTAAGGTAAATTCTCGTTCACCATGCAAGGGGTGGTCAATGGCAACAGATGCAAATCCAGCTAAGGACAAAGCTGTCGACATAGCTAGCACGTTTTCTTTACTGCCCGTAATGCCATGTTGAAAGACAACAACCGGCCATCCACCTTCTGGTTTAGTTATCGCTGCAACGGCTCCACCGGTAGCTACTGACAAACTTGCGATTAACGCTTCATCAGGAATAGTAAATTGTACACCAAGCGTTTCAGTCCCTGCTTCATTATAAACAGTATCTGGATTGTCAACGTTACGACCACGCGCCATGGGGATTGGATTAACTTTAGTAATATTACGTGGGTCATCAATACCGATTACAGCTAAATTCAAGTCGAATAACTGTCCACCTGACGCGGCTTGACAAAGAGTATTATTTGGCCCAACAGCGCCTGCTGCGATTAATGCGCCGACTTGTTCAGCACCCATTGCTTGCAACATTGCACCACTAGTACAAGCCGCTCTCCACCAATCCCCTAGAGGGTTAGTTGGATTTAAGTAATAAGGTAAGTTGATCGTGCCTTCAACCCGTTTTGCCGCACATAATGGGCCAGCAGTGTTAAAGGTTGCCACTGCCGTTGCATATAAAGGCGAACTTGGGGTTGCTAAAGTTGCCGTTAGGCCGGCGCAAGTATCCAAACCAACCGCTTGCAATTGCGCAAGTTGTGCAGCAGGCAATAATAATGGAGCTAAATATTCAAATGCCGTTGCGCCTTTAGTTGGAGCTGATGCAACGATGGCTGGTAAGTATTGGGCAGCAAATTGCTGAGCTGCCGGCATGCTAGCTCCAGACGCTAAAGCGCCTTGTAAAGCTTGCGCGAAAGGACCAATTTGTAATTGTTTGATTGTTGCTAAGGTTGAAGTCGTCGATTGTGTTGAAAAATAAGCCGCATAAGAGACTTCACTCGGTTCAAGACCGGCTGGCTCCAAAGCATCGACAATAAAATTAACCAAACCTTGTAGTTGCAACTGATCTGGTGAGCTTAAGGGTAAAGTATTGATATCTTGGCGCGCCAATTCCCAAGAGCTCGAACCATGTACGGCCCGTCCATCATTGTCTTGAAGGTCGGAAGTGACCACAACCATGTAACCTTGAGCCGATTTCATTGGTTTCAACGGCACAACTGATATGGCTCCTGACCCTGCGGTATAGGCTGCAACAAAATCGACGCCATATTGCAATTCATCGCCAAGTTCACATGGAATACCAGGGGCTTGAACTTGCGCCACAATCGCTTGACATTGTGCGCTAGTCCCTTCTAAGGCTTGGGTTGCTTGGAACATACGAATTGAGTTAGGACCAATAGACGCAGCACTGATATCTACGCCAGTAGGTAAGGTCACACGAATTTGAAAAGGATGACTGGTTGACCAACCATCTAACATACTTAAAGCATGCTGAGGATTAGCGGGGTTGAAAGTGGCAGCACCTTCGGTGGCTAAGGTAAAGTCAAATAAATCACTGTTAGGGATCATCAACAGGTCATTAGGCACGTTTATATCACTATTTGCAGGATCGAAAACAACCCTAGCAAATGGTTTTTCTTTAGGTGTGTTGGCATTAAGTTCGTAAACTGAATCCCCTCCTCCACAACTTGTCAATCCGATGACAGCCGCAATACTTGAACTCAAAAGTAATTTTTTCATTGTGTTTCCCCGTAAACCTTGCATATAACCTAATTATTATTCGAATATGGAAAATAAACTTCTCACCTAATGGAAGTAGAAGCAACCATCTCAGCAAACAAGTTAGACCAGTTAAAGATGATCCAATCTTATTGACTTTATTTGAGTTTTGCAAAGCTTTGTTAATACTTTGTAAGTTAGACTGTAAGAAAAACTGTAAAAAGCGAGAAGTGCAAAACAATGCTTTTCAATGATATTATTAAATTATCAAAATCTACTAAGTAAATTCATGCTTAATTACATCCCAAAATCGAATTTTTTACGCGGTAAAGTTATTCTAGTGACAGGTGCTGGTGCTGGCATTGGTAAGGAAGCTGCGCTGCAATATGCGCGTTATGGTGCCAGTGTTATTTTGTTAGGCAAGACCGTTAAAAATCTTGAAAGCGTCTACGACCAAATCTTGGCAGAGGGTGGCAGTGAACCAGCCATCGTTCCTCTAGATTTACTCGGTGCAACACCTAATCATTACGCTGGATTAGCAGGTTCTATTGAAGATCAATTTGGTCAACTTGATGGCCTATTGCACAACGCGGCCATGCTCAGTCAATTGCGCCCTTTTGCACAAATCACAGTGGAAGATTGGCAAGCTGTCATGCAAGTCAATGTTAATAGTCAATTCTATATAACTCAGGCACTACTGCCACTTCTGAAAAAATCACAATCAGCATCTGTTATTTTTACTACCTCTAGTGTAGGCCTTAAAGGCCGCGCTTATTGGGGAGCCTATGCTATTTCAAAATTTGCCACTCAAGGCATGATGGAGGTATTGGCAGATGAGTATGAAAATTCTTCAATGAGATTTAATTGCCTAAACCCAGGCGGAACCAGAACAGCAATGCGAGCGTCAGCGTTTCCGGCAGAAGATGCTAGTTTATTGAAAACTCCGTCTGATATTATGCCCTATTACTTATACTTAATGGACTCAGAGCTATCAACCGAACAAGGCATGACCTTGCGCGCGCAGGCTTAATATCTATAGTTTGTGTGGAATGAATATTTAGCCATAAAAAAAAGCAGATCTAATGATCTGCTTTTTGCTATTTAAGGCCTTAAGATCATTAACTAGTTTTGATCGGTATTAGTCCAAGAATCACGCAATCCAACAGTACGATTAAACACCAAATTGTCAGCACTGCTGCTTTTATCTAGACTAAAGTAGCCCATTCTTTCAAATTGCAAAGACTGACCAATATGAGCAGATTTTAAACTAGGCTCAACCACAGCTTGTTTAACTATCAATGATTCAGGATTTAACGTAGCTAGAAAGTTGTCTTCTGCTGCAGGGTTTGCCACCGAAAACAAATTATCGTAAAGATTGACTTGGGCTTTTATGCCATGAGCGGCAGAAACCCAATGTATTACCCCTTTTACCTTGCGGCCATCAGCGGGATCTTTACCTAAGGTCTGCTCATCAAAAGAGCAATAGATGCAGATAACATTTCCATCTACATCTTTTTCAATACGTTCAGCCTTAATGACGTAGGCATTACGTAAACGCACTTCTTTACCTAATACTAAACGTTTGAATTTTTTATTTGCCTCTTCGCGGAAGTCTTCAGCTTCAATAAAAATCTCGCGGCTAAAAGGAATATCTCGACTACCCATTGATTCATCATTAGGGTGATTATGCGCAAACAAGGTCTCAACTTTGTCAGTTGGATAGTTTTCAATAACCACTTTAACTGGATCAAGAACCGCCATAGCTCGCGGAGCACTCTCATTTAGTTCTTCTCGAATGCAGGCATTTAACATCGACATTTCAACTAAATTGTCCATCTTAGTAACACCAATGCGCTTACAAAACTCCACAATTGAACTTGCACTAAAACCACGACGACGCAGTCCAGCGATCGTTGGCATTCTGGGATCGTCCCACCCTGCCACATGAGATTCTTCGACAAGCTGAATAAGTTTACGTTTACTTAAAACCGTGTACTCCAGGTTTAAGCGCGAAAACTCATATTGGTGCGGTGTAGCCTCGATGGTGATATTGCTAATAACCCAATCATACAAACGACGGTTATCTTGAAACTCTAGGGTGCAGAGTGAATGGGTAATCCCTTCAATAGCGTCAGAAATGCAATGTGTAAAGTCGTACATAGGATAAATACACCATGTATCACCTGTTTGATGATGATGGGCGTATTTCACCCGATACAGTGCAGGATCACGCATACACATGAACGGCGATGACATATCTATTTTGGCACGTAATAAACATTGGCCTTCTTGATATTCACCGTTTTTCATTTTTTCAAAACAAGCTAAATTTTCTTCTATCGGTGTATCGCGATAAGGACTATTTTGGCCAGGTGCTTTTAACGAACCGCGCAGTTGGCGGACTTCTTCCGGTGTTGAAAAATCAACATAGGCTAAACCTTTGCTGATAAGTTCAACTGCATAAGCATGCAACTGGCTAAAATAATCAGAGGAATAACGCACCTTACCGTGCCAATTGAAACCTAACCAACTCACGTCTTGTTGGATCGCATTGACGTAATCTATGTCTTCTTTTTCAGGATTAGTGTCATCAAAGCGAAGGTTACAATAGCCGGCATAATCTTGAGCAATACCAAAATTTAAACAGATCGATTTAGCATGCCCGATATGCAAATAGCCATTAGGTTCGGGTGGAAATCGAGTTTGTACTACCGTATGTAAACCACTTTTAAGATCGTTATCAATTATTTGACGAATGAAGTTGGTCGGACGACTGTCAGTCTCGGCCATTAAGAATGTCCTCTTAGCAATGATTAGTAAAATACAGGCCGCATATTATAACAGGTTAGAGTGACTGCATAAGGATTTTTCAACCCTGAACTTAGCTGCTATCTTGGTAAGCGCTTACACGGCTTTTTTTGCTTAATTTTCACTCAAAAATGCATAATCTTTAGCTCATTTTGTCGAATGTTAAGGAAGTAAGTTTTAAGCTGGTGTATAAAAGTACTGTTATCATTATGACAATGTAACTGCGACTAGCATTTCAGGAAATAAACACATAGCTATGAGAGATAAAGCCACTTCTTTTGATATCGCCCATTTAGCGGGGGTATCACAATCAACTGTTTCCAGAGCTCTACGAAACAGTCCTTTGGTAAATAAAGAAACAAGAGAAAAAGTCCAAGCCATCGCCGCAGAACTCAACTATAAAGTGGATAAAAACGCCAGTAATTTGCGCCGGCAACAAAGTGGCACCCTTGCTTTATTATTATTCGAAGATCCCACTTCTGACGATTCTTTGATCAATCCATTTTTCTTATCGATGTTAGGCAGTATCACCAAAGCCAGCGCTAAAGCCGGCTATGATCTTTTGGTTTCATTCCAAAATCTTAACGATGATTGGCACGCTGAATATGAAGACTCAAACAAGGCCGATGGCATAATCTTGTTAGGTTATGGTGATTATGTTGATTACCGCGACAAGTTAGCGAAATTAGAGGAACAACAAACCCACTTTGTAAGATGGGGGGCGCACGATGTAGAACATCCTGGTGTGTCAATTGGCAGTGACAATGTCCAAGGTGGCTACGATATAACCCACCACATGATTAACTTAGGTCGTAAACAGTTTGCTTTTATTGGCGGTGCAGATAAACACTGCCCAGAATTTTTTGACCGTTATATTGGATTTAGTAAAGCCTTAAAGCAAGTTGATTTAAAACATGATCCGCTAATGCAAATTGATGCCATATCAACCGAAGATTCTGGCTATCAAGCAACGTGCTCTTTATTGGCAAGCGGAAGGTCCTTTGACGCTTTGGTGTGTGCCAGTGATTTAATTGCGATGGGCGCGATGCGCGCACTGCGAGATCACCATATTAGTATTCCTGAGCAAGTAGCGATAGCAGGGTATGACAATATTCCTATTTCTAGTTTTGCCAATCCGGCGTTAACCACAGTGCAACAAAATACAAAATTAGCAGGTGAGATATTAGTACACAGTTTGATCAAGCTGATAAACGGTGAAAAGGTAGAACAATATCTCATGCCTGTGGACTTAGTCATACGTCAATCTTGTGGGCATGCGACTCAGAATCGCTAATTTCTGAGGCCTCAATTTACTTATTGCGCATTAAGTCGCTTAGCTGTTCTAGCAACTGAGTTTGGGTAATGACGCCATTATAAAGCCAAACTTGCACATCATGTGGCGCAACTTGGCTAACTAATGATGAAGTAGTGTCATTTACCCTAATACTTTTATCACTTAACTGGCTCTTCCATTGTCCTTGTTGCAAATATTTTTCAATCTCGAATTCGGCCACATTATTACCTTTATTAAGCAATACTAAGGCTATTTGTGACACTCCATCTTTAACCAGGACGCGATAAAAAGCGGCCTTATTGCCAGCTAGTTCTAGATTAACTTGTAAACCATTTTGCAAGGCCGGTGTTGTCTTGCGCACATTGGCGATGCGACTTAACGCGGCATGAATAGGATGACGTTTGGCTACTTCAATCTTCTCCTGACCTAAATAATTTCGATTACCTTGATGTTCGGCTTTTCCGCGCATAAAACCTAATTCAGAGCCTTGATAAACTACTGGGATGCCGCGACTTGTAAACAACCAGTTGTTGGCGTCAATAAAACCCTCGTCAGTGGCATTCATGCGAGGCATATCATGGTTGTCATAAAAAGTGGCTAACTCGTAAGGATTCTCATAAGGTCCGTGGCTTAAAAACAAGACTTTTTCCAACTCAGCAAAATCACTGTCTTGATTTTCAAATACCGACACGATGGCTTTTTGTTGCGGAAAATCTAATACACTGATACCACCGTTTTTAGGCAGAGTATGTTGAGCCAGAAAATTAGGATTGTAATCAAAACTCTCGCCGAACATGAAAAAATTGGGATATTGAGCTCTTATTTTATCTGACATTTCTCGCCAAAATGCATGGGGCACATGTTTTATGGTATCGATACGAAATGCATCTGCGCCCTGCTCTATCCAATACAAATACGAGTTAATCAAATATTCACGCAAACGTGGATTAGTTTCATCTAAATTCGACAACTGCATTATGTCAGGAAACTTATGGAAAAAGTCATGCAATGGATTATTAGGATCGAGATCCTCGGTGGCTAAATTTTGGTGATCAGCAACCAGTTTTCCTTCTTGATCATATAACTCACCAAACTTGGCTTGATCAACCGGCATAGAGAATGAAGGTGTGCCATGGTTGGCCACAATATCTAACACTGACTTTAAGCCAAAATTTTCACGCATTTGCTGAGTATATTGTTTGTAAGACAAGCCCTCAGAGGGCAAATGTTCATCAATTTGATAGAAATTATTTGCCCAATAGCCATGATACCCAGTTTTACCGCCATCTTTAAAGGCGCCGCCAAAGGTGATCGGTTCGCCACCACTAAAGGCTTCGTCAGGATTATCCAAAATTGGCGTTAACCAAACCGCAGTAAAACCCATATTCTTAATGTAAGCGGCATTCTTTAGCACACCTTTAAAGTCCCCCCCCATGTAGCCCACATAGGCGACTTCTCCATTTTCGCCCTTGATGGGTAAACCGAAAGTAGGATAGTCACCGCCTTGCTGCTCTTGGTTGTTAGATGGGTCACCGTCAACAAAGCGGTCGGTCATAACAAAATAAACCGCTTCTTTGGTAAAAGGCTGAGCTGAGCCATAAAACATCTGCATTTCTTGTTTTTTTGCTGGCTCGGTCGTGGCTGCGCAGGCACTTAGTGCAAAGGATAAGGCGATAGCCAATTTGCTTACTGTTTTTTGCTGCATTATTTTTTCCTCAAAGCTCAGTGGGTACTTTGACACGCAGTGTCATTAAACCTGCAATTAGCATACTACCACCGCCAACTACTAGGGCATAAATTGGTTCACTGTCAAACACTTTGGTAACCAAAAAGCCCAGAATACTCGCTGCAAGTATCTGTGGAATAACAATAAAGAAGTTAAATATACCCATATAAACTCCCAATTTTTTGATCGGCAAGGCATTAGACAATAGTGCATAAGGTACAGACAATACCGATGCCCATGCAAAACCAACCCCGACCATGGACAATACAAGCCACTTGGGATCTTTAATCAGGATAAAAGAGATAAAGCCTAGTCCACCCAAACCTAAGTTAATTAAATGGGCAAAGCGTAAATTAGTCATTTTGACAATAACGGGAATTAATATTGCTGCAAAAATAGAGGTGCCATTATAAACCGCGTAGAGCACACCTACCCAATCTGCTCCCTCGTTGTAGGCCACCGAACTAGGATCTTTACTACCAAAATGAAAGGAAGCGACGCCGGACGTCATGTATATCCACATGGCAAAAAATGCAAACCACGAGAAAAATTGTACCAGCGCTAGTTGACGCATCGCCATGGGCATGGCAAATAAATCGTTCATCACTTCGGAAAAGCCATTATTAGTCGATTTTTTGCTCGACAGCATAGCTGCAATAAGTTGACAAAAACCAAAGGCCAACAACATGCCCGCAGCAATATATAAATTTTTATCTAATCGCTCAATATTGGCCGCAATAACAATGGCCAGCGCAAGTCCGATAGCAGCAAATAAAGCCCCCCCTTTTAAGTAACTGGCGGTACTGCGTATATTGTTGACGATTTGCGAGCCCAGTCCTATGTCGATTTCAGCTTGTTCAAATTCAGCTAATTCTTCAGGTGAATATTCTTTAGTTGAATAAACTGTCCACAAAACACATAACAAAAATATCGTTCCACCGGCGTAAAATGAATATTTAACTGATTCAGGAATGATGCCGGCCTCGGCAGTATTTGCTACGTCAAACCAATTGGTCATCATCCAAGGTAAGGATGATGCAACAACGGCGCCTACGCCAATAAAAAAGCTCTGCATTGCATAACCAAGAGGACGTTGTTTTTTAGGCAACATATCGCCTACAAAGGCTCGAAAAGGTTCCATAGAAACATTGATAGACGCATCCATTATCCACAACATACCCGCAGCAACCCATAGTGCAGGTGAATTAGGCATTATAAATAAGGCTAAACTGGCCGCGATAGCACCAAACAAGAAGTAAGGCCGACGACGACCGAGACGGTTCCAAGTTTTGTCACTAAAATAACCGATAATAGGTTGAATAATGAGTCCGGTGATAGGTGCAGCGACCCACAGAACGGCCATATTATTGTAATCAGCCCCAAGGGTTTCAAAGATTCGACTTACATTGGCATTTTGTAAAGCAAATCCAAATTGAATCCCCATAAATCCAAAACACATGTTCCAAATTTGCCAAAAATTCAACGTTGGTTGCGACTTATTCATGTATATTTCTCTTAGTTTGAAATCTAACGCCTAACGACCAAAAGGTACGTTTACAAAACCATATCACCCACTGATCTAGTGACAAGCTGAAGCAATGTAAATTGCTTGTTAATTTAGGGTAACAATAAATAGCCGCTAGACTACCTTTAGTCACTTTAAATCAACAACTATTTGCATACGTATTCACTCAAATATATTGCTAGTAATTAATGTTAATACAATGTATCAATAAATTTAGATGGAGCTTTAATTGAGTAATAATGCTTTGCAACATAACAATGAAATTCGCAACATTATCATAGTGGGTGGCGGGACTGCCGGTTGGATGGCAGCCAATTTATTACAACATCACCTTGCTGAACATGGATTCAATTGCACGTTAATTGAAAGTCCTGATATTCCTACTATTGGTGTGGGAGAAGGCTCAACACCACAACTTAAAAATTTCTTTACTACTTTGGGTCTTAGTGAATCGCAATGGATGCCAGCATGTCAAGCAACCTACAAAGTGGGTATTCAATTTAATAATTGGTCGAGTCAGGCAAATAATTCTCATTATTTTCATCCCTTCCCTTCAATAGTCGATAAACATACGGCACGCGTTTTCTTGCAGCAGTGTATAGCCAAACAACAAGGGCGAATGGCAGAAGCACACCCAGATCGTTATTTTTTAGCAGCGCAACTGGCCAAACAAGGGTTGTCGCCCAAAGTGAAACAGCCACCGGCCTTGGGTTTAAATTATGCCTATCACTTTGATTCTGCTTTGCTCGGCCAATATCTACAAAAAATTGCGTTAAAACAGGGTATTGATTATCTGCAAGGTAAAGTGGTCGGGATTAATAAACACCCCAACAACGATATTAGTGAGGTGGTACTTGAAGATGGCCGACAGGTAGGTGGAGAGCTTTTTATCGATTGCAGTGGTTTTCAAGGCTTATTGATCGACAAGTTGCTGGGTAACACCTTTGTTAATTACAACAATCAGCTATTTAATGACAAAGCTATTGCCCTACCCTCTGAAAAACTGCAGCCCTTAGCTTCACAAACACAAGCGACGGCCCTCAATAATGGGTGGGCATGGCAAATTCCCTTAACAAATCGTACTGGCAATGGCTATGTTTATGCGAGTCATTATTGCAATGCTGACAAGGCAGAAACCGAACTAAGGCGTCACTTAGGCATGCTAAACCATGCAAATGAGGCAAAACATCTCAGCATGAAAGTGGGTAGACTGGCACAACATTGGAAACACAACTGTTTGGCTGTAGGTTTGTCTCAAGGCTTTATTGAACCGCTTGAAGCTACCGCCTTGCATTTGGTCCAACACACAGTGGAGTCATTTGTTGGTGCTTTTTTAGCCGGCAACTTTAGTTCGCAACACCAAGTTCAATTTAATCAGCGGATCAATAATCGATTCGACGGCATAAAAGATTATATCGTCGCACACTACAAAATAAATAATCGTAACGACAGTTTATATTGGCAAGACAATCGAGAAAATGACGATATATCAGCTTCACTGCGTGCCCTGCTCGACTGCTGGGATAAAGGCGGCAATTTAATCGAAGAAATTAATCAACAACAAATCGCCGCTTATTACCCAATTGTGTCGTGGTTTTGTCTATTGGCAGGGTATGGACGATTTTCTCAGGCAGGACCTACTGCAATGGTTGATCATACTCAACTTACAGGAATGGATGGCACCTTACAAAGTCTCAGCTTGCTATTTAAAGATCATCAGCAGGCACTAACTTTTTAGACTCCGAGTAAACACTTTTTAATACAGGTCAATGGCAGCTTGATTGATTATAACAGGCGCGCTTGGCACGCTTAATTGCTCCTTAAACCAAGGGCTAAGAGGAGTTTTCTGAAAGTGTGTTGAATCCACCATAACGTAGGTTATCTGTGCTTCAACCACAACCTGTTTAGTGCCATATTGGCGCATAGTAAGTCCACAGCGATAGGATGTATTACCTAAATGCAGAACCTGAACCTCAATTTCAAGCACATCGTCAAAACGTGCTGAAGAGCGAAAATCCATATTCAGGTTGACCACCTGATTATCTAATCCTTGGGCTAATAAAGTTTGAAACCCACCTATCTTGTGGCGCATATATTCAGTTAATGCAAGGTCAACATAATCCGCATAACGGGCATTAAATACCACTTGCTGGGCATCACACTCACCATAACGCACTCGCACTAAGAGGCTAAACTCATTTTTATTTTGCAAACTTGTATTCCCTAAAATGATTGTTCTTTGTTACGATTTTTCGGTTTCGTTATTGCTTTGTGGAGTTTGTTGCTCCGCTTCCAGACCTTGCTGCCATTCATTTCCAATGACTGGGTCATCTTCATTTACCAGCTCCCAGTGATACTGTTTTACTGGGGGTAAGGGATCAACACTACGCCATAAAAACGCGGCAATAACGCCTGCTAATGCACCAAAAAAATGATATTCGAAACTAATATACTCTTCCCGTGGGAATATGGTCATTGTCATACCACCATATAATAGAAAAACGATCATCATGATGGCTACCGAGCTTTTGTCGCGCCGAAACATACTGGCAACCAGAATAAAAAAGAACAAACCATGAGCAATACCACTAGCGCCGATATGATTGGCTTCTCTAGCAAAAAACCAAACGCCAAGACCTGACAATAGCCAAATCAAACATAATACGCGCCACCAGACTTTGGGGTAACCCACAGCCAACATGGTACCCATAATAATTAAGGGTAAGGTGTTATTAAATAAATGCTCCAGTGAACCGTGCACTAAGGGCGCGGTAAAAATCCCCACCAAGCCACTCGGTGTATTAGGGTGAATGCCCATCCAAGTAAGGGACCAGTGAAAAAGCAGTTCGGCTGACTTTAAACACCATAGTAGCGACACCAGCAACAGGGTGTTTAATAAAATACGGCGAAATCGATTATTTTCTTTCATGCATTGTATATAAGGCAGATTTGAACTTTTTAAAGCATAAGACTGCAATATAATCCCTGCCGCGATCAAGAATATCTGTATTTATGCTGAGTCTTCTACTTTAACAAATGCTCTTCGGCCCAACTTAGGTCTTGCTGAGTGTCGATATCAAAGGTGGCACTGGGTAGATCAACAGAAATGACTTGCTGATGATGTTGCAGCAACAGACTTTTTGCCCCTTTATCACCTTGCAAACAGGCTAATTCTTGAAAGAATTTTCGCGGAAATATACTCGGTGCGCCCAGTATTTCATTATACTTAGCGCTAATAATTGCGTTAGGATAATGCTGATGCATCTCTAGCAGGCATTTAATATCCTTGGCTTGCAAGGCAACTTGATCGCCTAAGCCGATTAATAAATGGCTGGTGTCTTTATGCAATTGTGTAACAAAATCAGCTAAGCTACTGCCCATGCCTTGTTGCCAATTAGACGCAAAAAAATAATCGACAATAGGTTTAATTTGCGCCTTAATCAGGGTCTCATTTGCTCCAAGAACCACAGTTAAGCCACTAATACCCGCTAACAAACGTTGATTTTCGTAATAACTTAAGATGGCATGTTGCAAAATAGGCTGCTTATGCAACAAGGCTAACTGTTTAATGCCGTTAAAACGCTGACTATTGCCAGCGGCCAGTATTACCGCTTGTATCATTAATTTACCAGCATGTGGTTAATTGATAAGCCATCGCTGTGTTCAAGATAAGCATGGACTTCGGCAATCATCGATAAGGCGATTGATTCAGGTAATTCACCACCTAAGCGCAAACCCACTGGATTGGCTAAAGGATAATTAAGCTCTTCAACACTTAATTTAAGGAATTCTAACACCCGCTCAGTTCTATGCTTTGGGCCTAACAACCCCACATATTTTGTCTGGCTATGTTGTAATAATTTTAAGGCCTGAGCATCCAATTTTACATTGTGTGTGAGCACTAGGGCCGCATCTATCTGTTGCAACCAGTCCGCGTGTTGATATTGCTCAAATGTATCACGGTAAGTATGCAGAGCACCGTTAAAATAGCCTGTGCGAGCATAGCCAGTGCGTGGATCCAATAATAGGACCTGCCAACCTAGCTCTGCTGCCATGGCCACTACGGGACGGGCGTCTAGCCCACCACCAAAAACGGCTAAACAATAAGCAGGTCGCAGCAACTGTTCAAAATAACGCTGTTCATCTCTTTGCTGAATACCACTTTGTAACAACTCATACTGCATTTTATCTGGCAATGCCTGATTATTTGGCTCTGCAGTATCTAGGGCCTGAACATAGCCACAGTTCTGATTAGAGATTAAACATTGGTCTAACAACTCTAGCTGCAAATAGTTATTTTTTGCACTCACTGGCTGTAACAGAATCTCCACCATACCACCACAACCAATACCCAGTTGCCAGGCAATATCTTCTTCTTCACGCATGTCATATTTTATAATCCGATTATGACCATCCTCCCAGCAACGTCTGGCTTGGCGCATAATATCTGATTCTAAACAACCTCCACTGAGCATACCAAAATACTGGCCAAGATCATTAATCATCATCATGGCACCTGCCTTTCGATAGGAAGAGCCTGCCGTATTGATAATGGTTGCAAGAACCCATTGTTGGCTGTCTTTGGATAGCTGCCAGTGCGCCAGCAGCTTGTCTAATTGATTAGCCAAGGTTTATTCAACTACTACAGAGGGTTGCGACTCAGCCACAAAATCAACTTTCGCCACCCGCAAATCAATCACTAGGGTTTCAGATATTTTGTCTTGAATAGCTTGACGATTAGGATCCCAGTACACTTGCAGAAAACCAAGTAAGCCAGTCGCAAATCCCGCACCGTAGCCCCCATAACGGCCGAAGCTTTCCCATAAATTAGGCTCTTTACCATCTAATTTAATCACTTTGATACCTAATAATTTTTTGCCTGGCGTTTGGCCTTTCCACCAAGCGGTAAAAATAGAGAAGTAAAATGCTGCCCAGCCAAAGCCTATGCCCAAATCTTCCATTATGCCTTCTAACCAAGAAATAACAGTCGCTTTACCTTTATCTTCATTTTGTTTATCAACACTATCACTTTGCTCATCTTGTTCATCTTGCTCTACTGGATTTTGACTATCTGTTATCGATGAACTTGCTTGCTTGGTGTCGTTGCGGTTTTTACTTTTCATTTCAAGCTGGGTTTGCCAGTCAGCCAGTAAGGCAGATTTTTCTTCTGTGCTTAACTGTTGGTTAGCAATATCGACTATACCTTCTAATAGATCCATTGCTTCGTTTGACGGCAGTTCAGCCTCATTTAGAACATCGACTAACTCATTGCCGAGGGATTGCCAGCATAAATAGTTATTAGCACATTCTCCATTATCTACTTTCTCAACCAGCTCATTGGCCGCTAAAATATATTTGGCGGTGACAGCCACAACAACTAAGGCATTTGCCCCTGACAGACTTACTTCTTCAGAAGGTTGGAACCCATTCGGTTTATTGGAGTTAAAAGAGTCAAATATCCCTAGAGCAAATACAAACAATAACGTTGCTGCAACAAAGCGCAGAGCAAGCCGAGCAGCATTAAAGCGTTTTTTAAGCTTTAAACGCTTACCCGCGCGAAAGAAGGTCACTGCGGCCACGCCCGCTAACAAAAAGCTGGCTGACTGAGATAACAGGGTAATCAAAAAGACATCAATACCAATGGCAATACCCCGCTTTAGCGGCCTTGCCAGCGCGGTACCAAATAAGTCGGCCGAAACATGAAACGCATAAGGCGTAACAATTTGGCGTGTTTCTTTGTGAGTAAGATGTGGTTTATAATCTTTACGATCTTCTACCACTTCATTTTCTGCTTGCATCATTTGCTCAATATTTTAATGGCGCTTAACTAAACTTTTAATGCCCTCACTAAGACCGTCAAGTGTCAGTGGAAACATGCGTTCATCGAGTAACTCGCGCATGATTGTAATCGAATGATAGTAATTCCAATAGTCCCGTAATTGTGGATTAAACCAAACCGCGTGATCAAAGTGGTTTAACAAGCGTTGCATCCACACCGAACCGGGCTCTTCATTCCAATGTTCTACACTGCCGCCAGGATAGGTTATTTCATAGGGCCCCATAGTTGCATCACCCACAAAAATCAATTTGTAGTCACGCCCATATTTGTGGATCACCTGCCAAACAGTCATGGTTTCCCGGTCTCGCCGTTTATTATCTTTCCACACGCCTTCATAAACACAGTTGTGAAAATAGAAGTACTCCAAGTGTTTAAATTCAGTTTGCACAGCGCTAAACAGCTCTTCACATTCCTTAATGTGGGCATCCATGGAACCACCCACATCAAAAAACATCAAAACTTTAACTGCATTGTGGCGCTCTTTAACCATATGAATATCGAGTAAACCGGCATTTTTTGCCGTAGCACCAATGGTGGTGTGAATATCTAATTCTTCGGTGGCACCGGTTCGCGCAAACTTACGCAATTTTCGTAAGGCTAATTTAATGTTACGGGTGCCCAGTTCAACGTCTCCAGCAAGATTTTTAAAATCACGTTTTTCCCAGACCTTTGCGGCCGAGAAATTACGGTTGCCTTCCTGCCCCATTCTCACGCCAGAGGGATTAAATCCATTAGCACCAAAAGGTGATGTCCCCCCGGTTCCGACCCACTTATTGCCGCCTTGATGACGTTTTTCTTGCTCTGCCAAGCGTTCTTGCAGTTTTTTCATTAACTCATCTAGGCCACCCATCGCTTGGATCTTGGCTTTTTCTTCCTCACTAAAATAACGATTCAGTGCATTGTTTAACCAATCTTCAGGGATATCTTTAGAAAACAAGTCAAGACTCTGTACCCCTTTAAAATAGTCGGCAAAGGCCCGGTCGAACTTATCATATTGGCTTTCGTCTTTGACCATAATCAACTTTGACAGGTGATAAAAATCATCGATGTTGGCAAAGATAACGCCTTTGTCTAAGGCTTCGAGTAAATCGAGCAATTCTCGCAAACTCACGGGTAATTGATAATCGCGTAACTTAAAGAAAAAATCGACTAACATTAGCGACGTGCCATAAAGACCAGTTTTTCGAACAAATGAATATCTTGTTCGTTTTTAAGCAAAGCGCCATACAACGGTGGAATCGACTTTTTACCGTCTTTATTTTGCAGCGCTTCCACTGGAATATCTTCAGCCACTAATAATTTCAACCAGTCAATCAATTCAGATGTCGAAGGTTTCTTTTTCAAGCCTGGAATGTCACGTAAACCAAAAAAGGATTCTAAGGCCTGATTGAGCAAATCCTTTTTGATATTGGGATAATGCACGTCAACAATACGGCGCATTTCTTCTGCATCAGGGAACTGAATATAGTGAAAAAAGCAGCGACGTAAAAAAGCATCGGGTAACTCTTTTTCGTTGTTTGAGGTAATAATCACTATAGGTCTTTGCTCGGCTTTTACGAGCTGCTGAGTTTCGTAAACAAAAAACTCCATTTTGTCCAACTCAAGCAATAAATCATTGGGAAACTCAATATCGGCTTTATCAATTTCGTCTATTAACAAAATAGTCCGTTTATTGGCTTCAAATGCCTGCCACAATTTGCCTTTGACTATGTAATTGGCAATATCATGTACTTTACTATCACCTAACTGTGAATCTCGTAAACGCGATACCGCGTCATATTCATACAGGCCCTGTTGTGCTTTAGTGGTTGATTTTATGTGCCATTGAATTAAATTTGCATCTAAGCTTAAGGCGAGTTGCTCAGCCAACATCGTTTTGCCAGTGCCGGGTTCCCCTTTAATTAATAGCGGTTTTTCTAGGGTGATTGCGGCATTAACAGCGAGCTGCAGCTCGCGACTAGCGATATATTTTTCGGTTCCTTTAAACGACATTATTTACCTCAAATTCAATTTAACAAATGATTAACCATAAGATATAGCGAAATAGCACTTTGAATTTACTCACTTCGCCTTAATCTTGTCATGGTAAAACAGAATTGTACTCAATGCGTATCAATAATAATGATAAATTCATATTGATGGAAAAAGAGTTCATCTAAAAATAGCAAGGAAATAAAAATGCAAATTTACGACGATAATTCACAAGCCATTGGTAAAACACCTCTGGTCAAACTCAACCGTGTTACTGGTGGCAATGTCTATGCAAAAATAGAAGCGCGCAATCCTAGCTTTAGTGTCAAGTGCCGCATTGGTGCCAACATGATTTGGGATGCAGAGAAAAAAGGCATTCTATCTGAAGGTAAAGAGCTGGTAGAAGCGACTAGCGGTAATACCGGTATTGCTTTAGCCTTTGTTGCTGCGGCAAAAGGCTATAAATTAACCTTAACGATGCCCAGTTCAATGAGTCTAGAACGCCGTAAGCTGTTAAAAGCATTAGGGGCTAACTTGGTCTTAACTGAAGCGGCTAAAGGCATGAAAGGTGCTGTTGCTGCTGCAAACGAAATCGTTGCCTCTGATCCTAAAAAGTATATTCCTTTGCATCAATTTGATAACCCAGCTAACCCAGAGATCCATGAACTAACTACGGGTCCAGAAATCTGGAATGATACTGATGGTGAAGTTGATATTTTTGTCGCAGGCGTTGGCACAGGCGGCACCATTACTGGTGTCAGTCGATATCTAAAAAGTAAAGGTAAAACCATTACTTCGGTAGCAGTTGAACCAGCAGATTCACCGGTTATTACGCAAGCAAAAGCTGGTTTACCTTTAACCCCTGGCCCACACAAAATTCAGGGTATCGGTGCTGGATTTATTCCAGGTAACTTAGATCTTTCTTTGATTGATGCGGTTGAACAAGTTACCAACGAAGAATGCATGGCAATGTGCCATCGCTTAATGAAAGAAGAAGGTATTTTGGTGGGTATTTCCTCAGGGGCAGCAGTTGTTGCTGCAAAACGCTGGGCAGAGAAACCAGAAAACGCCAACAAAAAGATTGTTGTCATATTAGCCAGTGCGTCTGAACGTTATTTAAGTAGCCCACTTTTTGCTGGCGAGTTTTCAGAATCTGAAAATGTTCAATAGTTAAGTTTGTAATATCACACACAAAGGGAAGCTAATGCTTCCCTTTTGTTTAACGATTCGTTATAAAACGTGGCAGGTATTACCACACAGAGTATTGTTTCTATGATTTTCAGATTTGGGCTAGTATTGCTACTATTAACTGCATTTTCCGGCTGTGAAAAAATAGAGAAAAAGGAAGGCTTGGGCAAATACGGCATGATGGACTCCAATCTGCCTGAATTTGCTGCCATTGAATTTTTTGACCACATTTTTCATGATGCTAATTTAGACGAGGCCCTAAAGCTCAGCAGTCCATCATTAAAACGACTTATCGAGTCTTATCACACTAATCGTAATGTGCAGCGACATGTCTTAAATCTTCGTTTCGACAAAGTCACTATTACCCCACACACCGGTAGCGCAGGACGAAACGAGTTTTCTAAAGAATCAAAAGTCATTATATTTTTTGAAGGCGAGCTAAACGGCAAAATACTCAAAGATATGCGTATCGTTGATTTGATTCGTGACGGTAATCAATGGAAGGTAGATAAAGTTAGCCTCAAGTAAATTAGGCAGCTAAAAAGTGTTGCAACTGCAACTTTGGCAAGAGCTCTGAAGAATGAGGATCACTCTTCTGCAGAGCTCAGGGTGATTTACAAACCAACTGCGACACCTTCCCTACGTGGGTCAGCACCGCCAATAAGTTTATTCTCTGTGATTTGAATGCCATGTAAACCGCTATTCAAATCTATAATCTTCACCTTATGGCCCTTGGCTTCCAACCCCTTAGCTAAACCCTCTGCGGCGGTATCTTTTTCTAATGCTGTATAGTCATTTCTGTCTGTAACATGGGGCAAGTTTATTGCTTGTTGAATATCTAGATCCCAATCCAATACACCTATTAACGTTTGTGCTACATAATTAATAATACGACTACCTCCGGGAGAGCCTAACAACAGAACTAACTTACCCTCTTTATCAAATACCATAGTCGGACTCATAGCACTGCGAGGCCTCTTATGTGGTTCAATTCTATTAAGTACAGGTCTATTGTAGCGATAGGGGTTAAGTGAAAAATCGGTCAGTTGATTATTCAATAAAAAGCCTTCAACAAATACGCCTGAACCAAAGGCAAATTCGATACTGGTAGTCATTGATAAGGCGTTGCCTTGGCTGTCTACTATTGAAAAGTGACTGGTGTTAGGCAGCTCATAAGCATTGTCTTGCGCTACGTTTAACATGGCATAAGGCTGTCCAGCAATGGCCCTTCCCATGTCTTTGTCGATCTTGATTTTCCGCGCTCTGTCACCTAAATAACTCTGACTAATTAGGGCACTAAAAGGCAGTTGACTAAAATCAGGGTCTGCAATGTACATCTCTCTGTCCGCATAAGCTAATTTTGAGGCCTGGGTAAATAAATGCATAGCCTCGAGGGAATTCGGTGAGTAATTAGCTAATTCGAAAGGTTCTAACATGCGTAAAATTTGCAAGACAGTCACGCCACCAGAGCTCGGTGGTGCCATACCACACACTTGGTGATCCTTATAAGATCCACAAACAGGCGAGCGTTTTACCGCGCGATATTCAGCAAAATCTTCTGCCGCCAACAAACCTGGATTGATCGTAGTAAATTGCACAGCCTTAGCCATATTGACCGCAAGCTCGCCCTGATAAAAGCTATCAGCGCCGTTTTGGGCAATGTGCATAAAAGTCCGCGCCAAGGCACTATTTTTACGAATTTCCCCCTTAATAAGCGCTTGACCGTCAGGATAAAAATACACCGAGGAGTTTCTAAATTGTTTCAATCCCGGATGAATATCCGACGCCAATAATTTTGCAAGGCGCTCAGACACTCTAAATCCTTGCACTGAGGTATCAATAGCATCATTGAATAATTCACTCCAAGCTAAGTTACCAAACTCCTTATGAGCCAACTCCAGAGCTTTTAGTACACCCGGTACCCCCACAGATTTTCCGCCGACAACGGCATCAATCCAAGCCATGGGTTTATCTTTACCGAGCATAAACATATCAGGCGTGCTGGCTTTAGGAGCCGTTTCTCGACCATCAAAGGTATGCAATTTTTTTGCTTTATTGTCCCAATATAAAATAAAGGCTCCCCCGCCAATACCAGAAGACTGTGGTTCCACTAAAGTCAACATCGCTTGTATTGCAACGGCGGCATCAATAGCGCTGCCGCCTTTCGCCAATATATTTTTACCCGCCCAAGAAGCATATGGATTGGCTGTAACAGCCATATATGAATTTGAGCTAAAAGCCTGTTTTTCTTGTCTGCCAGTATTCGCCTCTGGCTCTCTGTCTTCTCTTTGCTGGGCCAACAATGATTGCGCAAAAAAAACTGATAAGCTAAAAATTAACATGTACTTGGATATTGACACACCAACCTCTTTTCGATTTACCCTAATTAAGACAACACTAACGATGGACCTCTGTTTTTGCAATCAAACACATAGACTAATAAAGTAGATTTATAGACAATTAACGCTTTCTTTTTGATATTTCATATTGCAAACACTGACTTTTGGTTAGTATAAGCACACTTTATTCTAGCGTGATGAGTTGATGCTTAACCTCCCCCTTAAACTACAGCATGTATTAGGCCCCTTATTGCTTATCATTTTATGTACTGTACTGTTTCTATTTGAACCTCAAGCAAGTCATTATTTGGCCTTTGACCGCATACAAATTGAACAATTACAGTGGTGGCGTTTACTCACCGGTAACCTGTTGCATACTAACGCGAATCATCTGCTGTTAAATTTGACCGCGGTCGCCTTACTCTGGGCACTACACGGCCAGTATTTTCGGCTAGCGCAATACTCCTTAATGTTTTTCATTCTGTGTATCAGTACCACCTTGTTGATTTACGGTTTTGCCAAGCAGTTGCAATGGTATGTTGGCCTGTCTGGAGTATTACATGGTGTTTTCATAATCGGTGCCTATTTTGATATTAAACAAGGCATGAAAACAGGCTGGTTGTTGCTAATTGGAATATTGATAAAAGTGGGGCATGAACAAATTTTTGGAGCGAGTCAAGATATCGCTGATTTAATTAACGCAACAGTGGCTATTGATGCTCATTTATTTGGCACCATCAGTGGCTTGACAATTATTGTTATTTTGTACGGAAAACTCAGGCTAACAGAAGGCCTCAAAGAGAAAATATCTCAGTGAGGCTTGTTATGTTATTACAGGTTCTGTTCAAACAACTTGTATATACGGCGATATTCATCCAACCACGAACTAGGCTCGACAAAACCATGTGATTCGACTGGGTAGATAGCAGTTTCAAAATTTTGTTTTTCAAGTTCAATTAATCGTTGTACTAGGCGCACAGTATCAACAAAAAATACATTGCTATCCACCATAGGTGCATTGATTAACAGGGGCTTTTGTAAACCCTCAGCAAAATAGATCGGTGAACTACGCTCATAGGCGATAGGATCGACATCTGGGGTATTTAAGATGTTCGAGGTATAACCGTAGTTGTAATGCGCCCAATCGCTGACAGGTCTTAAGGCTGCCCCTGCCTGAAAAAGATCTGGCGCAGTAAACAAAGCCATAAAGGTCATGAATCCACCGTAAGAACCACCATAAGTGCCAACTCGTTGTACGTCTACATCAGCATTGGCGACAAGCCAATTAACGCCATCCCGCAAGTCTTCAATCTCAGGTTTACCCATGTGGCGGTAAATCGCAGTGCGCCAGTCGCGTCCATAGCCAGCAGATGCTCGATAATCCATATCCAGTACTACATACCCCTGCTCCACTAACATATTGTGGAACATAAATTCGCGAAAATATCCTGACCAACCTAAGTGTGAGTTTTGTAAATAACCGGCTCCGTGGCTAAATACGACGGCACGGCGTAAGTCTTCGTCATTCCTTTTCGGCTTAGCATAAACCCTAGAATATATTGGCTGGTCGGAGTTTGACGATTTAATAGCTACGATATCAGGAGCTAACCAATCAATCGCTAAAAAGCCATCGCTGACAGTATGGGTTAGCTGCACTGTTTCAGGCTTGTCGAGTTGTTTAACATATAACTCTGGTGGCATGGTTAACTTAGAATGAGTTAAGAGCAAAGCCTGCTCATTCGGACTTAATACATAATCAGTCATACCATTTAAGTCGGTTAAGGCTTCAATATCACCGCTGATTAAATTAACTCTATAAACTTCGTAAATACCGGGATGTTTTTTATTAGCCTGAAAATACATGTACTGATCATCAGTCGATAAGGTCAGGCTATCCACTTCAAAATTTCCTTGAGTCAGCGCTTTAGCTTTGCCTGAATAAGGTTTTAAATAAAGATGGGCGTAAGCGCTTTGTTCGGATAAATAATACAAGCTGTCACTGCTATGTAACCATCCAAAACTATTAAATTGATAATTAATCCACGCATCATCATGTAAACGATGCTGGGTAACCAGCTGCGCATCGGCCACATCAACGGTCGTCAGCCAACGGTCTTTATTATCAGCGGCCGCGACCATAAGGGCCACTTTATCACCTTGTGTATTCCATTGAATCGCACTCTGTGACCAGCGCCAATCATCTATTAACCTGATGACTCGCGGTAGGCGGTTTTCTTGATACGTTTCTCCCTTAGCCAGCGCATTTTCCCGTTTTACAGAGGCCAAAACATCTTCGTTATAACCCGGCAATGCCGTGTAAGGCAGTTTTTGTACGCTATGTTCAACTAAGTTGAGTAGCCATAAAGTTTGCTCAACCGGATGAGCATCCGCTACACGCTGACGCACATCATCGGTTTTAATTCGGCCATTTTCATTAATATAATTAGGCATAATGTCATTATCATCACGCTCTTGATTATCAACTTGTGTTACCAATAACAGCCATCGCCCATTAGGCGACATACTGGCTTCCACTGTTTCATGATCTTTAGGAAAATAAAATGGCAGAGGCCGTAAACTTGAATTTTGCGCCTGTAATTGTTGTTGTTGCTCGAAGCGCAGTTTTTGTTCTGAGCGTTTTTTGTCGATGACCTGGATTAAACGTTGCTGCTGTTCAGCAATGTAATCTTGTGGTACTTCTAGCGCAGTTGGCTGTTGGGCAAATTGCCAACTTGCTCGTTGCTCACGAAATCCATTGATGGGGTCTAAAACTATAATGCTGTCACCCGCTTGAAAACTTAATTTACCATCAAGTAGAAAGCGTAAATTGGATGGTTTACTACTATCTTGAGTGAGTTGCCTAATTTCACCTGTTATTAAATTTTTATAAAACATATTATCTTCAAAGATCCAAGCGCTGAGTTTTTTGTCGACGCTATTAACCCGATTTTTATAAGCGACATTGTGTTGCACCGCTAGACCGACCACCTGACCATTGCTGCTATCATTTAAACTTTTTAACCACAAATCCCTTAAGGGAGTGCCTTGTTGCTTGCGTTTATAAATAACGTGTTGGCTGTCATCAGACCAATATGCCTGCTCTGGTTCATTACCAATCCAATCGGGATCAGCCATGATTTGTTCAAGGCTAAGACCTTGCTTTGCCATAGGCACCATTTGAGAGCGAATAGTTTGCGTAGCTAAGGCTATTTGACTCTGTGGCGTAGTATTGTTAAGCACTGTGGTTGAGTTTTCATTGGCAGCACAAGCAAATAAAAAGCTTGTAATACCCACAACCAAAGCACACCGTTTAACATGGTGCATAGTTATTATCCCAAATTATGTTTACGTCAGATTTTAAAAGTATTATGCAACCTTTCGCTAATCTACAAGTAAAAAGAAATGTAAGTTAATGATCCAAAATCACTTTTTCATTATATTGATCAACAAACACGCAAAGCTAGGAAAATCATGAAAAAAGGTCTTATCGCAAGTTTATTATTATGTTCTGGTTTAGCTAACGCAGCTGACTGCCCAGATTTACTTAAGTTTATGAAACGTAAACTTAATTCTCAAGAGACCGTCAATATGTGTGAGGCTTATCAAGGCAAAACAGTATTGTTTGTCAACACCGCCAGCAAATGTGGTTTTACCCCACAATTTGAAGGCTTAGAAAAGCTTTACACTGATTATCAAGACAAAGGATTAGTGGTCTTGGGTTTTCCATCCAATGATTTTAAACAAGAATTCTCGGATGAAAGTAAAACTGCAGAGCTTTGTGAATTGACTTATGGGGTCAAATTCCCGATGTTTGAGACAATAGCGGTACGTGGTGATGACGTTGACCCGCTTTATCGCATGTTAGCTAAGAAATCTGGCACCACACCTAAGTGGAATTTCTACAAATACCTGATGGACAAAAATGGCAATATTGTTGAGTCATATGCTTCATCAACCAAACCCACTGATACAGATTTTATTGCCAAAATAGAAGAAACCTTGAAAAAGTAAGCTAGGCGCCTCAATTTCCACACAGAGCTTGAGGCGCATTAACTATTAAGCAGACAAACGCTCGATACTTTGCTCGGCTGAATTCCAGGCTTTATTGGCCGCCTCCTCGCCCATGGCTAAGCCCTCAGCGTAGATAAATGTCACGTCAGTTAAACCTAAGAAAGCAAATACATCTTTCAAATATTGGCTCTGACTGTCTTTGGGAGTACCTGCATACATGCCACCACGCGCTGCCAAGATATAAACTTTTTTATCCGTCAGTAAACCTTGTGGCCCTGTCTCAGTATACTTAAAAGTGATCCCAGCTCTAGCCACGCGGTCGATCCACGCTTTAAACGTGCTAGGTACACCAAAATTATACATCGGCATGCCTATTACAATGGCATCAGCCTGTTGTATTTCATTAATAAAGGTATCAGACAATGCAGCCAATTTAGCTTGCTCAACAGTGCGAGCAGATGCTGCAGTTCCCCAAGCCGTCATTTCTTCGACGGTTAAATGTGGAAGATCTGTATCAGCCAAATTACGCTGATTTACAGAGGTATACCCCTTACTTTGTAAACGCTCAATTAACTTTTGACTCAGTTTATTTGAGTTGCCTTTTTCTTGGTTTAAACTGCTATTGATGACTAATACATTTTTCATAATTCGCTCCAGTGATTGCTTAAATCGAATTTTTACCCATATTAAGTCGAAAAAAAAGCGCATAAAATGCGCTTTTTTGTTCTAAAAAATAGAATAATATTTAACTTAGATAACCACCGTCTACGGTAATGGTAGTTCCTGTGGTGTAACTGGAGGCATCAGAGACTAAATACAAAACAGTACCTGCCATTTCTTGGGGCTGTGCAGTTCGTCCCAGTGGTATTTGCATCAAAGCAGTTTTCAGAATCTTTTCATTTGACGTTAAAGCAGAGGCGAATTTGGTTTCAGTTAAACCCGGTAACAAGGCATTAACGCGAATATTTAGCGGACCACATTCTTTTGCGAATGCCTTGGTCATACTGATCACTGCAGCCTTAGTAATAGAGTAAATACCTTGCATCGGTCCAGGTGAAATACCATTAACTGAAGCCGTATTTAGAATAACTCCCCCGCCTTGCTCCTTCATCATTTTGCCCGCAGCAATAGACATAAAAAAATAACCACGAATGTTTACATCTACCGTTTTATCATAAGCGGCCAAATCAGTATCCAAAATGTGCCCAAAATAAGGATTTGCGGCGGCATTGTTAACCAGTATATCGATACGACCAAATTGCGATTTTATATTGCTAAAAATCGTCTCTATCTGAGCCATATCGCCAACGTGGCAAGCCATTGCTGCTGCTTCGCCACCATCGGCACGAATGCTTGCAGCAACCGCTTCACAGGCATCAAGCTTCCGACTCGAGACAATCACTTTTGCACCATAAGCGGCCAAAAGACGTGCTATAGCTTCACCAATACCACGGCTCGCTCCGGTTACTAAAGCAACTTTTCCCGTTAAATCAAATATGTCTTTGTTCATCATTTTTCCCACTTTTTAATCTAGTTTCGGCAGTTGCTGTTAGGCTAACATACCGCCATCCAACACCACTGACTGACCGGTCATAAAACTTGACTCATCACTACATAGCCAAGCCAACGCGCCAGCAATCTCTTCAACTTCACCTAAACGTTTCATCGGGTTGGCTTTTATCATCGCATTGCGCACTCGTTCATCGACATTCGCCAAAACATTCTCGACCATAGGGGTACGAATAAAACTCGGACATACCGCATTAACGCGAATATTCGCTTTAGCATATTCAACAGCAGCAGACTTAGTGAGACCCATAACACCATGTTTAGTGGCCGAATATGCAGCAATAGTCGGTGCCGAATGCAAACCTGCCACTGAAGCGATGTTAATTACGTGACCGCCACCATTGTCTAACATTTGAATAATGGCTTGTTTCATACAATACCAAACACCGGCTAAATTAACTGCGACGTTTCGATGAAAAACGGCATCATCAACCAAATGCATAGGAGTCGGCTTATGATCGATACCCGCATTATTTATGGTTACATTTACTGGACCGTAAGCTGCTTTTGCTTGGGCAAACAAAGCAATAACGGAATCAGAGTCGCTGACATCTGCCGCAATAAAAGTGGCAACGCCGCCCTTTGCACAAATTTGTTCAACAATCGCCTCGCCTTGCTGACGATTTTGGTCACTGACTACAACTTTAGCTCCACGACTGGCAACCAACAGAGCGGTAGCGGCGCCTATGCCTGACGCACCTCCAGTGATCAGAATATGTTTATTTTCTAAATTACCAACGGATTTCATTCTGCATCTACCTTAAGCACTAGTTTGCCCATATTTTCACCTTTAAATAACATTAGTAGGGTCTCTGGAAAACGTTCTATACCTTTAACCACATGCTCTTTAGCCTTAAGCTTACCTTCTTTTATCCAGCCAGCCATTTCAGCAGCTGCTTTAGGATAGTTTGCCACGTTATCGAACACCACTATACCTTCCATTCGCGCCCGGTTTACTAACAAGGTAAGGTAATTAGACGGACCTTTTACAGGGGTGGTATTATTGTACTGGCTTATCGCGCCACAAATAACGATACGCGCCTTCATGCGTATTTGCGTCAATACATCATCCAGTATTTCACCACCAACATTGTCAAAAAATACATCAACGCCTTTAGGGCAAAGAGCTTTCAAAGACTTCTTAACATTTTCGCTTTTATAGTCGATTGCTCCATCAAAACCAAGTTCATCAACAAGGTAGCGACATTTATCTGCACCACCGGCAATACCCACCACTTTACAGCCTTTTATTTTGGCTATTTGGCCAACTACCGTGCCTACGGCACCTGCGGCGCCAGATACCACTACAGTTTCTCCTGCCTTTGGCAGACCAGTCTCAAGTAAACCAAAATACGCTGTCATTCCTGGCATGCCTAATACACCCAAATAGCGTTCTAGTGGCGCCAGAGAAGGATCAATTTTATGCAAACCTTGGGTATCAACCACAGCATATTGCTGTACACCACAATGACCATAAACATAGTCTCCAACCTGAAACTTCGGATCATTGCTTTTCAGTATTTGCCCCACCGTACTGGCTCGCATCACTGCGCCAATTTGTACTGGCTCAATATAAGACTTACCGTCATTCATCCAGCCACGCATAGCAGGATCTAAGGAAATAAACGCCACTTTCACCAATACTTGTTTGTCCGCTAACTCAGGTACCTCGGTTTCAACATAATCCCAATTATCTCGCGTCGGGGTACCTACTGGACGAGTTTTTAATAAAAACTGTTTGTTTTTCATTGTTAGTCCTATTTTATCGGTCGCTTTAATTAAAACCACGCTTCTTGCATGGCAGCACAAGTATCTTCCAGCTCGCTTAACAAACGAATATCACGAGCAATAGTTGGTAACTCCCAGTGGACAAAATATTTAGCCGCCTGCAGCTTACCCTGATAAAAATCCCTGTCTTCAGCACTCAAGTTTGAGGAAGTTAATGCATTTTCTGCCACATTTGCTTGGCGTATCCACAGCCAACTCATCACAATCTGGCCAAAGACATTTAGGAAACAACTGGCATTAGCCAGTAAAACAGCTTGTTTATCAGAGGCCAATCCCTGAGCTAATCCCGGAATTAAAGCACTCATTTGTTTAATATAAGGACTTAACTCAGTCACTAAAGCCTGACTAACTTGTCCCTCAACTTGTGCAAAGTCTTTAAGCATAATGCTTTGCAATTGTTTGAGGCCAGCGCCATTGGCCTGCCACAATTTACGGGTTAGTAAATCCAAGGCTTGGATGCCATTTGTTCCTTCATGAATAGGATTTAAACGGTTATCTCGCCAGCACTGCTCGACCGGATACTCACGTGTATAACCAGCCCCGCCTAAGACTTGAATAGCTAAATCATTGGCTTTGGGTCCATATTCAGAGGGCCATGCTTTGACCACCGGCGTTAATAGGTCGAGTAATTCTGCTGCATCAGCTCGTGCTGCTTGATCTTCGTGAGTATGAATATCATCCACCAAACGTGCCGCATAAAAACACAGCGCCATCGCACCTTCAACATAGGATTTTTGCGCCAGTAGCATGCGTTTAACATCACCATGCTGAATAATAGTAGCGGGTTTATCAGTTGGTTTATTGTTTGGTGCCACACGACCTTGAGTGCGTTCTTTGGCATAGGCTAAAGAGAATTGATAACCTCGATAACCAATCATTGCTGCGCCAAAGCCAACACCTAAACGCGCTTCATTCATCATTAAGAACATGTAACGCAAACCTTGATGCTCTTCACCCACTAAATAGCCATGACAATCATCTTTTTCACCGAAATTCAGTACGGTTGACGTAGTGCCACGGTACCCTAGTTTATGAATTAAACCGGCTAATGCTACATCGTTTCTATCGGCTATATTTCCATCTTCATCTAAACGGAATTTAGGCACCACAAATAATGAAATTCCTTTAACCCCCGGAGGCGCGCCTTGGATTTTCGCTAATACTAAATGCACAATATTTTTAGACAGCTCATGATCACCGCCAGAAATGTACATTTTATTACCTTTAAGGCGATATTCACCGTTTTCTGTCTTATACGCAGTGGTATGAATATCCGCTAAAGATGAACCGGCGTGGGGTTCCGTCAAGGCCATGGTGCCAGTGAATTCTCCACTTAACATGCGCGGCATAAAAGCAGCTTTAATTTTTTCTGAAGCAAAATTACGGATAACATTAGATGCCGCGGTGGTTAAAAACGGGTAACCCGTGGAAGAAGGATTAGCCGCCATAAAGTAACCTGCTGATGCGGTCATAATGGTTTCTGGCAATTGCATACCACCTTCAGCAAAATCATAACGGGCAGCCATTAAGCCAGACTCTGCATAAGCATCAAAAGCAACTTTGACCTCACTTATCATGCTGACTTTTTCACCATCAAAAGTGGGTTCGTTAGCGTCCGCTTTTGCATTATGCGGAGCAAATTTTTCAGTCGCAATTTTATTTGCTGTGGCTAAAACAGCGTCAAAGGTTTCTTTATTGTGCTCGCTAAAATGTTCGCGCTGACACAAAGTTTCGGTATCGAGCACTTCGTATAGCTGAAAATGCAATTCTTTTTCTTTGATAAGTTCAATATTCATTCTGACTCCCATTCATCGGTAACAGTGAGTAATCCACGAACTAGCTTGCCAAATAATCTTACTGACAATAATTGTCATTTATGACATATTAATGGTGATTTCAGTCATCAATAAGTGTTTATTATGATCCCTCAACAATGCCATTTATACCCGTCGGTAAATTGTGTTTAATGTCACCATATTAGGCTTTAATCAAGCCTATGCCAGTGCGATTACCGGCGCATTAGATCTTTTTGCATTGGCCGGTGTAACTTGGCAAAGAATGCAAGGTATGACGCCAAGCCCTTTTTTTGAGGTGCAAATAGCAACACTCAAAAAACAGTCCGTTAAGTGTATTAACCAACTAGAAATTAAAAGCCACATTGCCATCGAAGATGTAAAACAAACAGATTTATTACTTATTCCAACTATTGGCGGTTCGTTATTGTCTGTTATCAACCAAAACCGGGCACTTTTACCGCACATTAGACGTCATTTTGAAAATGGCTCAGATATCGCAAGTAATTGCAGTGGCGCCTTTTTTTTAGCAGAAGCAGGCTTGTTAAATGGTAGAGAAGCCACTACCCACTGGGGTTATGCCGAGCTATTTAAAAGCCGCTATCCTGAGGTGAACTTATGTGCTGAAAAGCTGATAACTTCATCGCAAAATATTTATTGCTCTGGCGGTGGTATGGCATGGTTTGACTTAACCTTGTTATTAATTGAGCGCTATTGCGGTCATGATGTTGCCACCACTACAGCCAAAGCCCACGTGATAGATTTATCCCGAGGAGAACAAGCCGCTTATGCTTCTATCCGCGCAAAAAAGTACCATCAAGATCCTGAGATATTACACATACAAGAATGGTTAGAAGCGCACTTTACTGAGTCAATTCAAGTCAGCCAACTTGCTGCTCACGTTAATTTAACTGAGCGCACGCTAAATCGACGTTTTAAGCGCGCTACTGAACAAAATCCTTTAGAGTACTTACAATGTTTACGGGTAGAAGCCGCTAAAAAATTACTGGAAAAATCCCACGATAATGCTCAGCGTATCGTAAATCATGTGGGCTACGATGATTTGAGCTCTTTTACCCGTTTATTCAAAAAACATACAGGATTGTCCCCCAGTCAATATGCTAAAAAGTTTAAACGTTAAATGTCGATAATTTTACTAGCTCGATATACAAAAATTGAGGTCACAAAAGATTCATCATATTAGTGTACCCTTCCTGTAAAAAATTAATTTAGCCGCTTTGTACAAGTGTTTGTCAAATAAGCACAATTATTGCTCTACTTTTATTAACTTTATAATTTTGCACCCTTAAACGCGGATAAAATCCTAATTTCCAACCTTTAAAAAACAGAAATTAGTGAATTTAATGAATGATTTAGGCAAAAACAGTGCTTTAAAAAACGAACTAAGCAGGCGTGCACCAAAATAACTCACACTGCGTTAATTTTGTACAAAATCGAGATAATTAAATTAATTTAGAAATGTTATTTTATTACAGAAAGATGGCTTTAAAATCATATTTGATGTATATTTAAACAATTATTGTAATTTTATTACCAAACGGAGAGCTAATATGGCCTTTAAAAAGCAGTACTTAAAATCAAAAGCAGTGTGTAAAGTCACCTTCAAAATCACTAAAGATGAAGCTCATGAGGCTGAATCAGTGCGTTTAGTGGGTGATTTCAATAATTGGGATACAACTTCGGCTCCCATGAAAAAATTAAAAGACGGTAGCTTTACAACTACGGTTGAACTAAACAAAGACGCTAAATATCAATTCAGATATCTACTTAACGATCAAGAATGGGAAAACGATTGGGCAGCTGATGAATATCTGCCCTCACCTATTTCCTTTGCTGAAAACTCGGTAGTTAACGTTTAAGCTATTCAGGCTAAGGCTTCCACAATTGGTAGCCTTAGCCTACTTACCTAGTCAAAAATCTACTTAATGATACTTGATACTGCCGGGATAGAGTGGCCAACAAATTCAACGGTATGTTGATTAAAGTTTTGTACTAAACAATGATCGCCTCTGTGACTCAGTCTGACCCCTTCTGCTAATTCTTCAGTTGTTATTTCGAGTTCAACACAGCATTGCTTTACCAATGTACTAATTAACTGTTGCGACAATGCACCTACAACCATTACTTTATCTAACTCAGTTACCGCTGCTTTGCCACTCATAGGTCCCTCACTGTAATGATAGAGTGCCTTGGCTGTGATTAATTCATAAGACTCACACCACAGTTTTGCTTGGTATTGGTTTTCATCGACCTTGTCGAATGGCACAATCTCTTGGGTTAAGGTGGGACGTAAAGAATCAAAATTAGCCAGTTTAATCCCCACCATCTCAGCAATAGCCGAAAATTGTCCATCTTTGGGGACCAAACCTGACTCGGTACGAAAGGCCGTTCGCGGACCAAACATCATTTTAGTGGTTTTCGCTGTTGCTTTTAATACCTTAGCAACTTCATCAGAGACTAGAGTTAAGGCTGGAGCGATCACTAAACTATAGGTGTTTTTTGTTAAATCAAGTGGATGGATAATATCGACATCTAAACCCAAGCGCCTAACGATTGAGTAAAACTGATAAAATTGTGCCCAGTAACTGAGTTTAAGATTATGCGGCTGTTGGTCATAAATCCACATGCTTTCATAGTCATGTAGTATGGCAATTTTGGCTTTAATAGGTACTAACGGGTACATCTGTGTACTAAGTTCAGATACTTCCTTATGGCCACGATCGGCACGTCCATCTTGTTGACGCAAACCTGAATGCATGATTTCTTGCGCCATGTGCGATGCGCGCCAACGAAAATAAATCACACTTTGTGCACCATGCGCCCATGCTTGAGCTGTCCATAGTTTTACCGCACCATCTGCCGGTAGCGGATTATATTGCGCCCAATTGGCATGACCACACTGTTGTTCCATCACCCAAAAATCGGTACCTCCTTTTAATCCGCGATAAATATCGTGGTTTAAGCTAACAAGATCAGGATGTCCTGTGCGTGCATAGCGGGTTTTAATCTCTTCAGATTCCCATGTAGCAAAATATTCCAACATACCAATGGGATAACTATCCCAGGCCACAAAATCTAAGTTTTTGCTGGCTTTATATAAATCAAACTCACTGGCAAAAATAACGAAGTTATGAGTAATAAAACGCTCAGGCGACAAGGCACGGATGATGTCAATTTGTAGCTGTTGAAAATCAATAATCATATCTGAACAGTAGCGTTTAAAGTCGAGTACCTGAGATGGGTTCGCCTGACGCACTGCGGTCAAATTGGGTGAACTTATTTGCGACCAACTTGAATATGTTTGACTCCAAAATACCGTTCCCCATGAGGCATTCAAAGCATCAAGACTGCTATATTTGTTTTCTAACCACTGCTGAAAACCGATGACACTAGTAGCGGAATAAGACTGCGCGGTGCCCTCATGCCCTAATTCATTATCCGTTTGCCAACCTGCAACACTAGGATGTTTGCCATAACGTGTTGCCATAGCAGTTACTATGCGCTGACATTCTTTGCGGTATATCGGACTGGCGTGATCATAATGACGGCGAGAACCGAACTTTTTAACTTGATTATTTTCATCTACCGCTAAAATTTCAGGATAGCTTTCTACTAACCAAGCAGGTGGTGTGGCCGTAGGCGTACCTAATACAACCTTTAGTCCGGCTTGCTGATATATATCAATCGCGTCATCGAGCCATTGCCAATCAAACTTGCCGGATTGCGGCTCTATTTTTTGCCAACTAAACTCGCCAATTCTAACAAAAGCTAAGCCTAACGCTTTTTGTTGCTGAGCATGTATCTGCCATTGTGTGGCTTCAACGTGTTCTGGGTAGTCGCATACACCTAAGGTTAAGCAAGGTAGAGAAGCGTGATTCATAGATGTCTCAATATAGGATGGAAAAAACAGCAGTACCTAGCAGGGTACGACTCGTCAATTAACTTGAAGCGCAGTGCCTTCAAACTTTAGCCTAATTATATGATAAATAACATATAACAAAAAGCCACAAAAGAGACCTTTTGTGGCTTTTTTAACTGCGAGAAACGCGATTTTAGCTTAAAGTGCGGCTTCTAATTCGGGTAGAACCGTGAAGAGATCACCGACTAAACCATAATCTGCCACTTGAAAAATTGGTGCTTCTTCATCTTTATTGATGGCAACAATCACTTTTGAGTCTTTCATACCGGCTAAATGTTGAATAGCGCCAGAAATACCCACAGCAATATACAATTGAGGTGCAACGATTTTGCCAGTCTGACCAACTTGCATATCGTTCGGCACAAAACCAGCATCTACTGCGGCGCGAGAAGCCCCCATTGCTGCACCTAATTTATCTGCAATACCTTCAAGAAGCTTAAAGTTCTCACCATTTTGCATACCACGACCACCTGAAATAATCACATTGGCAGCAGTGAGTTCTGGACGCTCTGACTTGGTTAACTCAGCCTTGACGAAACTCGACTTGGTCGCATCTTTAACCACCGAGCAGGTTTCAATTGGCGCTGCATTACCTGTCGCGGCAGCATCGAAAGCTGCAGTACGTACCGTCATTACTTTAATAGCATCAGACGACTGTACAGTTGCCAAGGCATTACCTGCATAGATGGGACGCATAAATGTATCTGCACTGATAACTTTAATCACATCCGATAGTTGAGCCACATCAAGTAAGGCGGCAACCCGAGGTAAAAAGTTTTTACCTGTTGTGGTAGCAGGCGCTAAAATATGAGAATAAGCACTGCCTAATTCAGCCACCAACTCAGCGATATTTTCCGCTAATTGATGCTGATAATGTGCGTTATCAGCCACAAGTACTTTGGTCACACCAACTACATTAGACGCTTGTTCAGCAACACCTTGACAGCCTGAACCGGCAACAAGGGCAGTTACATCTTTATCAATTTGGCAAGCAGCATGGATCAACTTTAAAGAGTCTGATTTCAGCTCTTGGTTGTCATGTTCTACATAAACTAAAATAGCCATTAGATCACCTTCGCTTCATTTTTTAATTTATCGACTAACTCAGCCACATCGGCAACTTTGATACCACCTTTACGTTGGGCTGGAGCTTCAACTTTTAAAACTTTTACATTTGAAACCAAATTCACACCAAAATCACTGGCAGCTTTAACGTCAAGAGGCTTTCTTTTGGCCTTCATAATATTGGGTAGCGAAGCATAACGTGGTTCATTTAAGCGCAAATCAGTCGTGACTACCGCTGGCAAACTCAATTCAACTGTTTGTAAACCACCATCAATTTCACGGGTTACTTGCACTTTGCCCTCTGCAACTTTAACTTCTGAAGCAAACGTACCTTGTGGCATGCCGGTTAACGCAGCAAGCATTTGGCCTGTTTGGTTATTATCTGAATCAATTGATTGTTTACCCAATATGACCAAGTCAGGACTTTCCTGCTCAACCACTTTTTGCAGTAACTTGGCGATTTGCAACGAATCAAGTGCCTCAGCGGTGTCTATTTGTAGACCCCGATCGGCACCGAGAGCCAATGCCGTACGAATTTGTTCTTGGCAGGACTTATCTCCGATAGATACCACCACTATTTCTGTAGCAACACCCTTTTCTTTTAAGCGCACTGCTTCTTCAACTGCAATTTCACAGAACGGATTAAGTGACATTTTTGCGTTAGTTAAATCGACAGCCGAGTTGTCGGGTTTCACCCTAACTTTCACGTTATAATCAATAGCACGCTTGATTGGCACTAGAATTTTCATTATTACCTCTATCTATAGATATCGATTGTATTAATAAGCAGTATTAATGCTTAGCTAAGTTGACGACAATTTACGTAATGTTAACGTAAACGTCAACTTACATGGTTTACTGGGCGTTTCATTTGTAACTACATTTTGACAATTGCTATTGTCGCGTATGATATAGACCCTAATAATGCAAAAAAACGTATTAATAAGCTAACACAGGCTTAACATTATATAATTAAATCTTTGTTTTTAAAGTATTTTTGCTTTTATCGGCTTAAACATACACTCGACACTGGTTTACAACTATGTAATGTTTAAACGACTAAGACCTACCTAATGTAGCTTAAAAATACGACATATTTGGCTTATTAGTTGTCATTTTAGTGCTTAGTTCAGTATTTTTTTAATGAATAGATAAATATAAAAGAGGAACACATGGTGGAACGAGAATCGATGGAGTTTGACGTAGTAATAGTCGGTGCCGGTCCAGCCGGGCTGTCAACCGCCTGTCACTTAATGCAATTGGCCAAACAGGCCGAACAAGAGCTAATGGTGTGTGTGGTTGAAAAAGGCTCTGAAGTAGGCGCACATATTTTATCGGGTGCCGTGTTTGAAACAAAAGCCTTAGATGAATTGTTTCCCGATTGGCAAGAGCGCGGCGCACCGCTCACTACAAAGGTAACAGAAGACCACATTTATTTACTCAAAGATGAGAACAAAGCCACTAAACTACCTAATGTAATCGTGCCTAAAACAATGCATAACGATGGTAACTACATTGTCAGTATGGGTAACGTTTGTCGCTGGTTAGCCACTCAAGCAGAAGAGTTGGGTGTTGAAATATTTCCAGGTTTTGCTGCAGCGGATATTGTATATAACGAAAACGGAAGTGTCGGTGGTGTTATTACCGGCGATATGGGTATCGATGCACATGGTAAGCCAAAAGATTCCTTTATGCCCGGTATGGAGTTGCGAGCTAAATATACCGTGTTTGCAGAGGGTTGCCGAGGACATTTAGGCAAGCAACTGCTCCAGAAATTTGAATTAGACAAAGACGCTTCGCCGCAGCACTACGGCATCGGTTTTAAAGAAATTTGGGACATTGATCCCGCCAAACACCAAGAAGGTCTGGTGGTACACAGTGCCGGTTGGCCGCTGAATGACGCCACAGGTGGCGCTTATCTTTATCATGCCGAAAACAATCAGGTATTGGTTGGTTTGATTATGGATTTAAATTACAGTAATCCAAATCTCAGTCCTTTTGATGAGTTTCAGCGTCTAAAACATCATCCAGTATTCAAACAATATTTAGAAGGTGGTAAACGCATATCTTATGGGGCTAGAGCTTTGGCTAAAGGTGGTTTTAATTCATTGCCCAAAATGACTTTTCCTGGTGGTTTGTTAGTGGGCTGTGATGCAGGCACCTTGAATTTTGCAAAAATCAAAGGTAATCATACGGCCATGAAGTCAGGTTTACTGGCTGCCGAAACATTATTTGAAACCTTACAAGATAAAAATGACACAGGTGGTAAAGACTTAAGTGCCTATGCCGACAAATTCAAACAATCTTGGTTATATAAAGAACTATTTAGTTCGCGCAATTTTGGACCAGCCATTCATAAATTAGGTACATTTTGGGGAGGGGCATTTAATACCCTCGAACAAAATATCTTTGGCGGTAATATGTTTGTCACTTTGAAAGACAATCATTATGACCATAAACAACTAAAATTAGCCGCTGATTGTGCAGTGCCGAACTATCCCAAACCGGATAATGTGCTGAGTTTTGATAAACTTACTTCAGTATTTTTATCCAATACAAACCACGAAGAAGAGCAGCCGTGTCATTTACAATTACTTGATTCAGCTGTGCCCATTACGGTCAATTTGGCAAAATATAACGAACCAGCACAACGCTATTGTCCGGCTGGTGTCTATGAAATAATCGATAATCCAGCGGGCGAAAAAGTATTGCAAATCAATGCGCAAAATTGTGTGCACTGCAAAACTTGTGATATTAAAGACCCAAGCCAAAACATAAATTGGGTTGTACCCGAGGGTGGCGGTGGTCCCAACTACCCTAATATGTAATTACATTTGTCTTTACTTAACTATAAAGCGAGAATGTTCTCGCTTTTTTTTAATTTTCACACCTTGTCAGATCATATTTTTTACTTAAAGAGGTCCTATGTCAGAATTTTTAGCGATTTTAACTCACGGAAGAAAATTACAAGGCGCGGTAAAAGACTTAAGTATAGTAGAGCTTGAATCTGTGGCACAAAAACTGAGTACCATCATTGCAGTGAGAAAACAGAAAGAAGCAGAGCAACACCAACACGAATTAGTCAAGAAAGCAAAGTTAGCCGATATATTACAGCAGATGCAAGATGCAGGCATTGGCATGGCTGACCTGCAACAAGACACACAAAAAAAGTCGTCAAAACCACAGAAAAAACGTCCTATCAAATATAGCTTAAAAGATGAAAATGGCGATAATCATCAATGGACAGGTATAGGAAGGATGCCTAAAGTTTATGCCAAAGCCATTGCTAGCGGAAGAAAACTAAGTGATTTTTCAATCTAGTCAACCAGACTTCGCTCAGTTTTGATTCTGGTTACAATCCTATTTAATCTAAAAAATCTTTCCAATCAAGGTAACAGCACGTGTCAAAGATTCATTATCAAATTTATCCACTTGAAGAAAAAAAACCATGGGTAGTTTTGATTCATGGTTTATTTGGCAGTTTAGATAATCTATCAGGATTGAGACGCGGTCTGGTTAAGGACTATAATGTTTTGACAATAGATTTGCCTGATCACGGTAAATCGGCGCGCACCACAAAATTCAGCTTTGACGAAAATGCCTTATTAATAATCGAATTAATAAAGCGACTTAAGCTCGAAAAAATTAGTATTATTGGCCACTCTTTAGGGGGCAAAATAGCAATGAAAATAGCACTAAATGCGCCAGAAATGGTTGAATGTTTAGTTATTATGGACATCGCTCCAGTCGCTTATTTACCAAGACACGATGCGGTTTTTTCAGGTTTACAGAGTGTTCCTCTAGATAAGATTACCAGCCGTCAAGATGCTGATAGCTTTTTAAAACAAAGTGTAGAAGAAGCGTCAACACGGCAATTTTTATTAAAGAGTCTTTATCAAGACGAGAATGGTTGGCACTGGTATTTTAATCTGCCGTTGTTAAAAAGAGATTATGCTGAAATTATCCAAGAAATTTATGCTGACACTCCCTACTATGGTCCTACACTTTTCATAAAAGGTGAATTATCAGACTATTTATTACCGCAGCACAGAGAAAAAATTCTTGCTTTATTTCCCAACAGTCAATCAAAACTAATTGGCGGCACTGGCCATTGGTTACATGCTGAGAAACCCACTATTTGTCTTAAAATGATTAACTTGTTTTTTAAAAAAACGATGCCATCTTAGTTGATGAGTAACAGGTTAAAAGAACGCAGTTATACTTTGAATTATGTCTACAACTAATCAGGTAGCCTTGTTGGGATTGAATTTATCCTTTGGTTTACAGCCATATTATTGGGTATATACTTTGCTGATTAGAGCATAGTTAATCTTTAAGGTGAAATTCATGATGTCGCTATGCCAAACTTTATTAACCATGCTTGAATTGCATGAAAGGTAAGTCAATTTTGCACACTTTTTTCAAGCTAATCTGTTTTATTGCCATGTTTACTCTGAGTAAAGTTTGTTTAGCTCAAGATACTATTGTTTTTGGGGTAAACTCACCTGGTTCGCCGCCCTACTTATATCTGACTAAAACGGGTACCGAATATCAGGGTGTCATTCCAGACGTATTGAATAAACTCAAACAATTGCACGGCTATAAAATACAATACATTGACTCTTTCCGTAAACGCACCGAGTCGTTTTTATACAAGGGTGAAGTGGATGGCTTTTTATCTAGCAGCCATTGGCTTGAGTTTCCAAATCAACTAATTCACACCATACCCGTGCTAGAACACAAAAGTTATTTATACGGCAATCAAGCATTTGCCGAAGGTTCCACCCTCGACAACTCACCTCGTATGACATTATGTACCCGTAGAGGCTACATATATCCTGCTTTAAACCCTTATTTCGACAATGGAAAGTTCATCCGTGTCGACTCAGACAGTCAGCTCAGCATGCTCAATATGGTGAAAATAGACCGCTGCAACATAGCTGTAATGCATGAATTTAATGCCATGGCTATTCTGGCTTCAGATGCGTTCAAAACAACTCATTTATATAAGTCAGACTTTACTACTGACATTGTTGAATTATCGATTTTCTTACGGCCAGAATTGACTGAGATCAAACAGCATCTCGATGTCATTATTACAAACATGAAAAGTACTGGCGAGCTCGCTAACACCTTACAAAAACATATTGAAAAATCATTGTAATTTGACTTAAAAGCCACGAGATAATTTTAAAGCGATGAAGCTTATGCTACTATTCCGCGGATTTTAAATTGGGTGATAGTTACAATAGATGTTAAACAAATATTATGAACAAATCGAAGCGTTTGGATTAAATATTACACTCATAGGTTTGTTTTTATTGATGGGCTATGTGGTTCATGATCTGTTAAAAAAAAATAATGTGCCCACAATAGGCAAAGTAGTCGTTTATTTCGTATTGTTTTTAGGAGCAGCTGGTTTTGTATTCAAAGGCATCATGCAATATGTCATTGAACACTAAAACAAACCGCTAATTAAAATCAGTAAAATTAGATAATAGAGGTTAGGTATATAATGGCGAGTGTGGGGCTATTTTTCGGCAGCGACACAGGCAATACAGAACATATTGCCAAAATGATTCAAAAAGAATTGGGTAAGAACCTGATTGATGTGCATGACATAGCCAAAAGTAGCAAAGAAGACATTGCTAAATTTGACTTACTATTGTTTGGCATTCCAACCTGGTATTACGGAGAAGCACAATGTGATTGGGACGACTTTTTCCCAGAACTTGAGCAAATCGACTTTAATGATAAGTTGGTTGCTATCTTCGGTTGTGGAGACCAAGAAGACTATGCTGAGTATTTTTTGGATGCCATGGGCATGGTCAGAGACATCGTTGAAGCAAAAGGCGCAGTCCTGATCGGTCAATGGCCGACAGAAAGTTATGATTTCGAAGCATCGAAAGGCATGGCTGACGACCATCACTTTGTTGGTTTAGGCATTGATGAAGATCGTCAACCTGAACTGACGGAACAACGCGTTAAAGCATGGTGTAAGCAAATTCATGAAGAGATGTGCTTAGCTGAATTAGGCTAAGATTAGCATGTTGGAAATATCTTAAAAAAGGAGCCCTAGGCTCCTTTTTTAATATCATTGCTAAAGTTTAAATTTAGCCACTACCTTTTTTAATTCTTCCGATAATTCATCTATTTGTTTAATTGCATTATTTGATTCACTCGTACTGGTTGCGCTTTGCTGTGCAATATCCACAATAGATTGCAGGTTGCCGGCCATTAAATTTAATAATTGATCTTGTTGCTGAGTATCCTTCGCGATCTTTGTATTAATAGCAGAAAGTTGCTCTATAACCTGAGTGATATGTTCAACGTCATTACTAACTTGCTCGATCATTCTGACACTTTCATTAGATTGCTCATCGCCTAATGACATAGCATTAACTGCTTGCTTAGCATCATCCTGTAAAGTAGTAATAACTCCCTCAATTTCTTGCGTGGAAGCTTGGGTTTTGGTGGCTAAATTACGGACTTCATCGGCAACAACCGCAAATCCTCGACCTTGTTCACCTGCTCTAGCAGCTTCAATCGCCGCATTTAAAGCTAACAAATTAGTTTGCTCGGCAATACTTTTAATAACATATAAGATCGTTACAATGTTTTTACTATTTTCATCTAAACGATGAATAACAGAAGATGATGCCTTAGCCTGTTGCGCCTGAATAATAACTTGCTGCTTGGTTTGAGCGACCAAATCGGCTACGACTTTACCTTGTTTAGCAACCGCTTTTAACTGCTCAGTAGAATTGGTAATTTGAGTTAGATTCCCGAGACTGGTATCTCTTACTTTACCGGTGTTACTCGTCGTTTCAAGCACGTGCTCGCGCTGCACCGCGACTTGTTGTAAGGTTTTACTTCCTAAGGCCACACTAAGAGTAACGGCTTCGCTTAAAAGTTTTTCTTTTTCATCTATTTGCTCAACCACATGATGCAAACTCGCACTAAGCTCATTGACCGCAATGGATAAAGTAGCAAATTCATCATCACCAATCACTCGTGCCCTGTGGGTTAAATCACCGCTGCCTAAAATAGCTAAACTCCGATTTATGCGGGCTAAGGGTATCGCAATAGAGCGTGTGACCCATGTAGCAACAGCCAGAACTAAAACGAGAGTAACGACAAAAATACTCAGCCCCAACCAAATATTGGCACCAACAGTGGATAAAATATTGTTTTGTCCTTCTAAGGTATCATCATTAATCTGCTTAAAAAGCTCCGCGAGTAAATTGATGGCTTGCTCAAAATCGGCGTCAGCCAATTTTTGCATATCTTGCGCTCCCATTGATGCTTCAATACGTTGTTGTTGCAATGCAAACAAACCAGTATTGGTAACGAAGCCTTGTTTGAAATTTTCATATTCAGAGTTAAAGCTCTCTACTAAGCCATCTGTATCAATTCCTTGGGCTAAACGATTAAAATAATCGACATCAACTTGGGCATTACTTAAACCAAACTCAACGTTCTCTTTTTCTGTCAAGTAAGCTGATAAATCCACAATTTTAGTAAAATCTTTTAAGCCTCGATTTAAGGTATTAATTTTGTTATCTATATTTGCGCCTGTGCCCAATAACCGAGCGAAGTTAGGCGACTTATTCTCTGTATACGACAAATCCTGCATCAACGCGCTAGCTTCATCACCGTGGCTCATAATAGTTGTATTGAGAACCATAATCTGCTGTTCCAATTGCAACTGTTGTTCACGGTTTTCATACATAAGGTCTGCATGTTCTAAATAGGCATAGGCTTGTATTTTACCTTGTTCAAAAATGTCATTATTGTTGGCTATTTTTTCTGCTAATTCTTCGAACTGCTGTTTGGTTTGTCTCATTAACAAATTGAATCTGTCTCTATTCTCCTTCAACAGATTGGGCTCAGTTAGAAAAAAACCTTCCGTTGACTCTTTTGCGAGCGACAACATGCCAGTTTGTACTTGCAGCATTTTTGCCTGTACAGGCATTTTTTGCTCGACAACACTGCGAGCAGAGTCACTGATTTGGTTTAGACCTAAATAAGAAACGATGTTGGTCACCAATAACATGGCCGAAATTATCGCAAAACCCAGTATGATTTTGCGCAGCACCGTTAAGTTCATATGTAATATCCTAATTTGACGCCAAAGATAACAATATCAGGCCTTTGTTACTGTATCGACAGAAAAATAAATAGTTCAATAAAAATAACACCTTACTATCTTTTTTAACAAACATTCATGGTCATTTTCATTACTTTTATATTTTAAATGGTTAAAGCTTAGTCGCTTATCTTGTCGATCACAGATAATTAAAGGCTTAGTGGCTAATTCGCGCTTTCAAATCCCGTTGAGTACCTTATAATGGAGCCACAACTCATTTATTAGTAAGCCAATGGATCAAAATAAAGAACTAAAAAAAGCAGGTTTAAAAATCACCCTGCCCCGCTTAAAAATACTTGAAATATTACAAGAGCCAGCCAACCAACATATTAGTGCTGAAGATGTTTATAAGTTACTTATCGAACATGGCGAAGACATAGGCTTAGCAACGGTTTATCGTGTGCTCAATCAGTTTGATGATGCGGGTATACTAAATCGTCATCATTTTGAAGGTGGAAAATCGGTTTTTGAAATAAGTCATAAAAAACATCATGACCACCTCGTCTGTTTAAAGTGTGGAAAGGTGATTGAATTCGAAGATGATGTGATAGAAAAGCGCCAAGAAGAAGTCGCTAAACGTCACAATATAAAATTAACCCACCATAGTTTATATCTATATGGTGAATGTGAAAACGAGTGTGACGAAGATTAAACGAGTTATACCGCTAATTTAGTGCGCTGAGGCTAGCGCACTTTTTTCTGGATAGGTAAAACTACCACCGCTTTATAGCTTCATTATCAGAACTTTTTGCTTCAACCCAAACGTCACCAGCATCGCTGAGTTCTTTTTTCCAAAAAGGCGCGCTGATCTTTAAATAGTCCATGATAAATTCGGCGCCAGCAAAAGCAGCATGACGATGTTGGCTGCTTACCCCGACCAAAACTATCTGATCATTAATGCATAAGTGCCCAACTCGATGGATCACCGTAACATTACCCAAAGGCCACATTTCTTTCGCCTGCTTAACTATATTGACTAAAGCAGACTGTGTCATCGCCGGATAATGCTCTAAAAACAATCCATTAAGCTGACTATTTTGATTAAAGTCTCTCACTAGACCAACAAATAATACCACTGCGCCATTATTGGCATTGAGTTGCCTTAAGCGCTGATATTCACTTGCCATATCAAAGTCATGCTCATGCACCCTAATCATGTCATCGTCAGCAAAGGATTTACCCATCATTAACCTCCTGTCACAGGTGGAAATAACGCGACTTCATCATCAGCACTAATTAAGGTATTTTGCGTTGCCATAGTTTGATTGACCGCAACTAAACAGTTGTCGGCTCGAATAAGCTCCTCCCAATGTAGGCCCTTATCGGATAAATAAGTAAACAAACTAGCAACTGTGTAGGGCTTTACTAAAGTGGAAATATCCACAGTTAGTCTCTCGGTATTGAGCCTCTCACGCAGTTGACCAAAAAATAAAATGCTTAACATAATTTAGCGGCCTCGTCCTGCGCCCGCCAGATCCCACTTTTGCCACCCTCTTTGTGCAGAACTTTGATGTCAGAGATCACCATACTTGGATCGACTGCTTTACACATATCGAACAAGGTCAATGCGGCGACAGAGACGGCAGTTAAGGCTTCCATTTCGACCCCTGTCTGCCCTGATAATTTGCACATCGCTTTAATCTTAACGCTGTAGTTTTTTGGTAGTAGTTCAAAATCCACTTGTACTTTACTCAACATCAAAGGATGACATAGTGGAATGAGTTCACTGCATTTTTTTGCTGCTTGAATACCAGCAATTCTGGCTACGGCTAACACATCGCCTTTTTTATGTTGGTTGTTTATCAACATGTCAAAGGCCGGTGCAGACATACTAATTTTTCCTTCTGCCACCGCGATACGGGAAGTCATGGCTTTATCGGTCACGTCAACCATAGCCGCCTTACCTTGTTGGTCTACATGAGTTAAACCTTGGTCTTTATCTTGGGCGTTTAGTTTTGACATTTTAACCTCGATGCTCACAAGGCATTTGCACTGACTGCTTTAAATGTACGATAAAGTTACACGGTTTATGCGTTGATTTAAGCTGCTGCTGCAATATGCCATGCCACCCAGTTTTGCATGCGCCGGTAGAACCTGGTAAACAAAAAATAGCAGTGCCATTAGCCATTCCAGCCAAGGCTCTTGATTGCACCGTAGAGGTACCAATTTCAGTAAAAGATAAATAACGAAATAACTCGCCGAAACCCTCAATATCTTTATCAAACAAGACACTTAATGCCTCTGGAGTGGTATCTCGCGACGTAAAACCAGTGCCTCCTGTACAGAGCACAACTTGAATATCCTCAGAAGCAATCCATCGTGAAACAGCAGCACGTAATTGATATTTATCGTCTTTTAAGATGATATGTTCGACTACATTATGCCCATCAGCTTGCGCGGCCTCGACTAAAAACTGACCAGAGGTGTCGTTGTCTGACGTGCGCGTATCTGAAACCGTGAGTACGGCTATGTTTAATTGCTGTGGTACTTGAGTATCTTGCTTACTCGTCATACTAATACCTTATAAAAAGTTGGAATATTATTGGATACTTATTAAGAACAATGTAAATCCCAGGTCTGTGGCTCATTGACATTAATAAGTTCATCATATTTGTCACAGATTAAGGACTGAGCGCTTAACTGTGTCATCAGCGCTTTAATTGACCAATTTTGGCTTCGTTCAATTTGCTCGGTGACGATATTAATTACCTTTGCGGTATAAGGCAGGTAACAAGGTAAAAAACAATTATTGAGATAGGCAGCACTGTGGTGCTTTCGACCAAACAATACCAATTCATTCAAGGTGACAAAAGACAGATTAGGCATGTCTACCGGAACAAACAAGAGTTCTTGTATAGATGATTGCCCATCGATATTTTGCAGTACAGCATGTATGCCAGACAAAGGTCCACGATGTGAATAGATATCGGCAATACCATTCAAATGTTGGTCACCGCTCACCACAACTTGTGCACCATCTATTTGCGCCAACATTTTCCAGCAATGCGCAATCATAGTGTTTTTAAACCTTGGAGCGTAGCGCAAGGCTTTGTTTTGACCCATACGACTAGACTGTCCACCAGCAAGAACAACGGCCAATATTGAGTCAGTGTTTAATGCACATAACGCCACATTAGCCGCCTAACATTGCCAAATGTTTCGTCGCACCAGTTAAGCCCTCTTGTAACCAGTGAGTGGCTTCTTTGTCGCCAAGTAAGCTAATCAGCTCTTGGCGCAAACCAGCTTCATCTCCGGCAGAAATATAGCGACGAATATCTAAACCTTGTTCTGCAAATAAACACAGATGTAACTTGCCTGTGGCCGATATACGCAAACGATTACAAGAAGCACAAAAGTCTTTACTGTAGGGCATAATTAAGCCAATTTTACCTGCATAATCAGGATGATAAAACTCTTGGGCCGGTCCTGCCGCTTTACCACGGATCACTTGGCACCAACCTGATTGTAATAATTGGTTTTTTAAGGGTTCTGCGGAAACATGGTTTTGTTGAAAAAACGGTTGGTTATCACCGGTTTGCATTAATTCAATTAAACGCAGACTGATGGGGCTTGATTTGACCCACTCCAGAAAACCATTAAATTCTTTTTCATTGTACTGGCGCATGAGTACAGCATTAACTTTGACTTTTAAACCCAAAGTTAAACCTTTTTCTATACCAGCTAATATGGAGTCTAAGCTATCGTGACCTGTGATCGAGGCAAACATACGTGGGTCGAGACTATCAATACTGATATTAATAGAGTCTAATCCCGCGTCAACCCACTGTTCGACACATTTGTCGAGTTTGTAACCATTACTGGTCATGGCCACATGCTCAATGCCAGGGGTAGCTGCACATTGCGCAATAATTTGTGGTAAATCTTTACGTAATGAAGGTTCGCCGCCGGTAATGCGTACCTTACTGGTACCTAATTGTGCAAAGGTCTGCACTATGGTCGCTATTTCTGCGACACTTAAAAAATCTCGATCCGAATCGCATGCATAACCATCAGGCAAACAATAGGTGCAACTAAAGTTGCATACATCAGTGATCGATAGGCGCAAATAATGAAAGCGCCGCCCAAATTTATCTTCCAACATGTTTAACACCTTTCCAAAGTAAAGCTCTAGACTGTTTCTAGCAGCTTTGGGGAGGCTGTTCGATTTCTCTTACAACCCTGGCAATACCCGTTATGGGATTGCGGCCTGTTAACCTTGTCAATGATTTAGGTCAATAGGCTCGGAGTTAGTTTAAAGGACCTTAAGTCCGCTAATAATTTTTAGTAATCTCTTAGCATCAAGGGATTAAGCTATGTTGTATCACATACTGAATACCTCAAACTAGTAACAAGAGCGAAATTCGACAAATAAAATTTCAAACCTATCCTACTTTTGGTTTCAACGAGTTTTATTGGCGCTGGTATATTCACAATGTGGCACGTATGTTGTACCCCACTATCCTAGTAACACAGTACTCACCTTAATTTGCATAGCGTAATAATGCTGACTAATGGAAAACCACAGGCCCATGATTGACCAATTTATCAATGAACATAAGCTCGGTAGTGCATTTGTTAACACCGCCAATGAATATTATATTCCATTGGCAAATAGAATTGCTTTGCACCAAAAAGATGCAAAAAAGACATTTTGTGTGGGAATAAATGGCTGCCAAGGTTCAGGGAAATCAACTCTTGGTGATTTCTTAGGGACCTATTTGTACCAAATACATGCTCTAAAGGTAGTCATATTATCACTGGATGATTTTTATCTCGACCAACAGCAGCGCCAACAACTAGCGAGTACAGTCCATCCTCTATTCAGAACCCGTGGTGTGCCTGGAACTCACAATACTGGGCTCATGCATCAGGTATTAGAAAAATTAAGTGGCGCAGGTAATACATTAGCTTTGCCTAAATTTAATAAAGCGGCAGACAACCCTTATCCCACAGATCAATGGGCTACTGTCTCCCCTCCCGCTGATGTTGTTATATTAGAAGGGTGGTGTTGGGGTGTCGAAGCACAATCTCAAGCCGATTTGCGTAAGCCAGTCAACCAATTAGAGTCACTTGAAGATAGCGATGCTGCGTGGCGTAATTACGTCAACGAACAGCTGTATACCCACTATCAACCACTATACAAACTGATGAATTATTGGCTTATGTTAAAAGCACCGGATTTTTCAAATGTATATAATTGGCGTTTGGAACAAGAGCAAAAACTGGCTGCATCATTAACTACCATGGCTCATTCAAACGTAATGAATGCTGCGCAAATAGAGCGTTTTATTCAATTCTATCAACGCCTGACTGAACATGGTCTAGCTACATTGCCAACACGTTGTAATGAAGTATTTGAATTAGACTCTAAACGCACAATCATTAAGCATCACCTAGCTGCACAGCTAACGGGAACCTCATGTTGATTGAACAAAAACCTGTCATATTTACCGATCTTGATGGCACCTTACTCGACCATCATGACTATAGTTTTAGTGCCGCACAAAAAATGCTGGCTAAACTTGCCAGCGCGCAAATAAGTGTTGTACCCAATACCAGCAAAACCCGTGCTGAAGTTGAATTATTGCGAGACAAAATGGGCTTGAGCGGTCCCTTTATTGTAGAAAACGGCGCCGCTATTTATTTACCCAAATCTTTTTTACCCATTGAGCCGGATGGTATGGAACAGATAGGAGATTATTTAAGATTCGCTTTTGCTGCTCCCCGAGAAAAATGGCTAAAACTATTACTATCAGTTGATACACAATTTAAAGGTTTGTTTCGCCATTTTGCCGCTATGACAGTTGAGCAAGTATGCGAAGCAACAGGCCTAAGCTTTACTGACAGTGAACTTGCTATGCAACGGGAATTTGGTGAGCCAATCGAATGGCTTGGCAATGAGCAACAAAAAAACTTGTTTTTGCAGGCCTTAACCGACTTAGGCGCGACCCCTGTAGAGGGAGGTCGCTTTATTCATCTCAAAGATCAATGTGACAAAGCACATGCAATGAACTGGCTAATGGCACAATTAAAACGCCAATTTGTGCAACATAATTGGGTTTCAATTGCATTAGGCGATGGTCAAAATGATGTCGCGATGCTCGCGGCAGCTGACTATCCGGTGCGCATTGCCTCACCCGTTAATACATTGCCTGAGTTTAAAACACACAAACCCATCATCACCAGCACGCTTACAGGACCGGCTGGTTGGTCAGAATGTCTGGAGAGCTTACTTTTTTAACCATGTCCTGAGAATTTTTAATAAACCTTAACTAACTGGAGGCAACATGGCCGACTTTTATCAAAATGGCATAGTGACTACCTTACATAACTTGTCTGATCGTCCTATAGAAGACGTAGAAAAAGAATTACTCAAATTTTCAAAAAAACGCCCTATGGGGCTTATCCTACCCTCCCTTTATTCAGAGCTTGAAGGTCCGGCCCTTAAACACATTGTGGATGAACTTTGTGATGTGCCCTACTTGTCTCAAATTGTCATTGGATTAGATCGTGCCGATTTAGAACAGTATAAACATGCTCTCAGTTTTTTCTCACGCCTGCCTCAGCATCATCGAGTATTATGGAATGAAGGTCCTCGTTTACAAGCCTTGGATGAAAAACTTAAACAATTAGGCTTGGCACCAAAAGAGCTCGGCAAAGGTCGCAACGTTTGGTATTGCATGGGCTATGTATTGGCCTCTAACAAAGCTGAGTCGGTAGCCTTACACGACTGTGACATTCTAACTTACGATCGTTCTTTGTTAGCTAAACTGATTTACCCTGTGGCTAATCCACAATTTAACTATGAGTTTTGTAAGGGGTTTTATGCTCGAGTAGCTGGCGGAAAAATAAATGGTCGTGTTTCGCGTTTATTAGTGACTCCCCTAATAAAAGCCTTAAAAAAAGTGCTAGGGCCAAGTGCCTATTTAGATTATATGGACAGTTTTCGCTACCCATTAGCCGGAGAGTTTTCGTTTCGTAAAGATGTACTCAATGATATTCGTATACCCAGCGACTGGGGATTAGAAATAGGCGTATTGTCTGAGATGCATCGCAACTATTCATCTAATCGCTTATGCCAAGCAGATATTGCCCAAACTTATGATCATAAACATCAAGATTTATCGGCTCATAATGATCAGGGTGGTTTGTCTAAAATGTCCATTGATATTACCAAATCACTGTTTCGTAAACTGGCGACGCAAGGTGAAACCTTTAGTATGGAATTATTTCGCTCACTCAAAGCCACCTACTACCGTATCGCCTTAGACTTTGTTGAAGCCTATCACAACGATGCAATCATGAACGGATTAGCCCTTGATATCCACAGTGAAGAAAAAGCAGTGGAGTTATTCGCGCAAAACATAATGAAGGCCGGAGAGAGCTTTTTAGATAATCCCATGGAAACGCCTTTTATTCCAAGTTGGAACAGAGTGGTCAGTGCTATGCCTGATGTCCTTGAAAAACTAAAAGAAGCGGTTGAGCAAGACCTAAATGAATTCCAAGCGGGTTGAGGTAATACATGTTATCCATAGTTGAACAACTTAAAGAGCGGGTAAATCACCATTTAAGTGTAATTTATGCCGACATCACGTTGGCTGACCCTATTGAAGATATTGTAGAGCAATTACTCGTTACCATGAACATCGAGCAAAGCGATAAGTTGCAGGTGCCTTTGCGACATCACAATAACTGGGATCAAAAGGATATTGTACTGATCACCTATGGTGACAGTATTGAGCAAAAAAACCTGCATCCTCTTAAAACTCTTAAATATTTTCTTAGCCAATATTGTCAAGACACGATCAACAGCGTGCACATATTGCCGTTTTTTCCGTATAGCTCTGATGATGGTTTTTCAGTTATCGACTATTCAAGCGTCAATGAAGCCTTAGGTAATTGGGATGATATCAAGGCTATAAGCACAGACTTTAGATTAATGTCTGATGTAGTCATTAATCACTGCTCAGCGCGCAGTGCATGGTTTAATAACTTTATCAAAGGTGAAGGGCCTGGTAGTGACTTTTTCTTCACTGCTTCGCCCCTTGATGATTTATCCCAAGTAGTTCGGCCGCGCACTTCAGACTTATTGCGTTTAACCGAAACCGCTGAAGGTGAAAAGTACGTATGGTGCACCTTTAGTCATGATCAAGTGGATTTTGACTTTCGTAATCCTAAGGTCTTATTAGCATTTGTTTCGATAATGCGTCAATACCTTGATGCTGGGATTCGTATCTTCCGTTTAGATGCGGTGGCTTTTTTATGGAAAAAGCTAGGCTCGCCCAGCATCAATTTAGAAGAAACTCATGAGGTTGTTAGGTTACTCCGCACCCTGATTGAACACGCTGTCGCCGATGCCGTTATCATTACGGAAACAAACATACCCAATCGCCAAAATTTAACCTATTTTGGTAATGCCAATGAAGCCCATGGGATCTATAACTTTTCCCTTCCACCATTATTGGTTAATACTTTAGTCACCGGTAATTGCCGACATCTTAAAGCGTGGTTAGGTAGTATGCCTCCAGCGCAAAACGGCACCTTCTTTTTTAATTTTATCGCTTCGCATGACGGTATAGGACTGCGCCCTGCAGAAGGACTATTGAGTGACGATGAACTCAGTAGCCTAGTAACGACCATGCAGAATTTTGGTGGTCGAATTTCATGGCGTATGGCCGAAAATGGCGGCCAAAAAGCCTATGAAATTAATATTGCCTTATTTGATGCTTTGCAAGGTACCACTAAAGGGCAAGATAAGTGGGGCTTGGAACGTTTTATTTGTGCCCATAGCATTATGTTTGCATTGGAAGGTATTCCTGGTTTGTATATTCATAGTCTATTAGGCACTAACAATGACTATGACAAGCTCAAAAACACCAGTCAAAATCGCTCAATTAATCGACACAAATGGGATTATGATGCATTAAAAGAAGCCTTAGACAGCCCCTATAGCCAGCACAGTAAAGTGTTAAAACGCATGTCACACTTGATTAGTGTTCGTAAAAAACAAAGCGCTTTTCACCCCAATGCCGTGCAGTTCACCTTGCAACTAGGCGAACAAATATTCGGCTTTTGGCGACAAAGTATTGATCGTCGACAGAGTATTTTTTGTGTGTTTAATATTTCTGATCAAGAACAAACGGTGCGCCTGAGCGATATTAATCTTATCGGCACCGATAACTGGATTGATCTGCTCACTGACCAAGCAATTCGCCACGAAGATCTGGAAATTGTGTTAAGCCCCTATCGCAGCGTTTGGATAAGTAATCGTGCGGGCCAATAAGCGCAGGCGATTATTTGTCTTTTAATAAGGCTAGGGACAATTGCGTTCTAGCCTTATTAATCTAAAGAGGGCACCAGCATAATTAATCGATATAAAAGCGTTTTCAGCCTAAGCAATGGCTGCGTTTATGCAAACAACACATTGAGTGCTAGTCGACAGCAATAGGAAGTTTTGCATTGGCGCCCCACTCGCTCCATGAACCGTCATAAACCGACAATCTGTCATACCCCAATTCACTAGCTACTAAGGCAATAATACAAGCTGTCACGCCTGAACCACAGCTGCTGACGATATAGGCTCCCTCTTTGATGCCGCGCTCGTTAAATAGTTGTTTTAACTCAGCCTTAGATTTAAGGTGCCCCTGTTGGATACACAAGGTAAAGGGTAAATTTATCGACGAGGGAATGTGCCCAGAGCGCAAACCGGGCCTTGGCTCTGGAGATGTGCCCTTAAACCGACCTTCAGAACGCGCGTCAATCACTCTAATTTTCGACAAGTGCTTAACGATTGCCCCACTTGATACAAAACTACGCGGCTTAGCCAAAGCTTGAAAATTGCCGATGTCTTTGCCGATTAAAAAATGATTATCTACCGGATAACCTTTACTTAACCAGGCCGGCAAACCGCCATCCAATACTTGCACATTGTCATGTCCCATCGCTTTAAACATCCACCAAATACGCGGTGAACAATACACACCTTTGCTGTCATAAACGATAATATGACTATTAGCATTGATGCCTAATTTTCGCGCTTCACGCTGAAAGGTTTCTTCATCGGCCATAGTATGCGGGTAAGGTGATTGTTTATTACAAAAGACATTTTCAAAATCAAACCAAACTGAGCCGGGTATTAATCCCTTAGGAACGGGTTCAGCCTGACCGGTGGCAATATCAGCCATACTGGTATAAAGCACAATGATATTGCGTGCATCTAAATGTTCTTCAAGCCAATCAACTGAGACTAAATTCGATTCCAACTGCATCATAATAGTTAAATCCTGTTGTGTGCCGACTCGACCATAACACTTTAGCAGTGCCATAACGTGACAATTCTTCACGTAGTTTAGCAGTCAATTAGCCACTTAGCTCTTAAGCTAACTCAAGCGTCTTCAAGGTTTCATCTTGCTTATCAATGGCTCTGCACTAATTTAGCGCTTTGGCAAGAAATTCTAAATCTAAAATAAATTCAACTTAAATATATTTTCCATATTAATCAATAATTTAGTTATTATTTTTCTAACTTGACTAAGTGGTCAAATAATTGCTTTAGCTTAGCAATACGCCGCTGATTGGCCGCTTTTCTCAGTTAGCTAATCAGAGTTATCCATAAAAAGAAGCTTAACATGCCGCACAACAACGAAATATTGTATGGACTACACGATAAACCCAAGATATCACATTGTATAACCGCTGCTATTCAGCATGTTATGGCCTGTTTTATTGGAATTATTACCCCCACATTAATCATTGGCAATGCCCTAGATCTTCAAGCCGAGATCCCTTATTTAATTAGTATGGCATTAATGGTATCCGGGGTTTCGACCTTTATACAGGCCAAGACTTTTGGCCCTATAGGTTGCGGATTAATTGCAGTACAAGGCACCAGTTTTACCTTTATTGGTGCTCTCTTGGTTGCAGGGTTTATGGTCAAAGAGCGCGGCGGCTCTAACGACGATATCTTGGCCATCATGTTTGGAATTTCATTTTGGGGCGCGTTGGTAGAAATAGGCCTAAGTCGGTTTATCGACAAAGTAAAAAGTATTATTACTCCCCTTACGACTGGCATTGTGATCACTACCATCGGTATTACCTTAATAAAAGTTGGCATGACAGATTTAGCCGGTGGTTATGGTTATGCCGACTTTGGCTCACCTGAAAATTTGTTGTTGGGCACCACTGTGCTGTTTATTGTCATCGTCTTTAATGCGTCTAAGTTTCCTATGTTCAGACTTTCAGCTATTTTTATTGGAATGTTTAGTGGCAGCGTTATTGCCTGGTGGTTTGACTTACTCAACTATGACTCAATGGTGGAATTACCACTGGTCAGTGTGCCTATTCCGTTCAAATATGGATTCGATTTCCAGTGGGAAGTGTTTATTCCAATTGCCCTAGTTTATTTTTTAAGCGCCATAGAAACTGCCGGCGATTTAACTGCTAATAGTTTATTTTGCCGCCAACCTATTAGTGGTCCTTTGTATATCAAAAGAGTCAAAGGTGGCATCCTTGCTGATGGGATTAATTCGATGTTAGCAGCGGTATTTAATAATTTTCCTAATACGACCTTTGGCCAGAACAATGCTGTAATTCAAATGACCGGAGTGGCCAGTCGCCATGTCGCCTTTTATATTGCTGGATTTTTAGTGCTTTTAGGTTTATTTCCAGCGGTTGGTGCGGTGATCCAATTAATGCCAAAAGCTGTGTTAGGTGGGGCAACATTAGTGATGTTTGCTACCATTGCTGTAGCAGGAGTAAAAATATTAACCACTGAGCCGATTGACCGTCGCAGCAGTTTAATTATTGCTACCTCAATGGGTCTAGGTTTAGGGGTAATGATGGTGCCCGACGCCCTAGCGCAGTTGCCGCCATTAGCCAAAAACATACTATCTTCTTCTGTCACGGTTGCGGGCTTTTGTGCAATATTGATGAGCTTAGCCATACCTAAAACATCAAGCCAGCAACAAGACATTTAAGTTAAATATCATAAGGACAATACCACAATGCTTTCTTTTTCCACCGCCAACGTTTGGCTTAAATCACCGGCCGCCGTTTTCACCGCCAACAACGAGGATGCTAAAGGGGGCGTTGTCATTCGCGGTAATACTATTATTGAATTAGTGGCCAGTGGACAAACGCCCAAGACAAGTATTGACCATTATGTTGACTGCAGTAATCTGGTTATGACACCGGGTTTGATCAATACCCATCATCATTTTTACCAAACCTTAACCCGCTGTGTTCCGGGCGCCCTGAATAAACCTTTGTTTCCTTGGTTAACCTTTTTGTATCAGGTATGGAAAAACCTAGACCCTGAGATGCTGTATACGGCGACTCAGCTTGCTGGCTTAGAACTGATGTTATCAGGCACCACCACGGTGGCCGATCATCATTATGTATTTCCTAAGGGGCTTGAAAATGGTATCGATATTCAAGTCGAAGCGCTCAAGGTGTTGGGCTGTCGAGCTACATTAACTCGCGGCTCAATGAGTTTAGGCCAGAGTCAAGGTGGTCTTCCACCAGATTCAGTCATTCAAACAGAAGATTTGATCTTAGCAGATAGTCAACGCTTGATTGACACGTTTCACGACCGATCTGATGAGGCCATGATTCAAATAGCCTTAGCCCCTTGTTCACCGTTTTCTGTGTCCAAAACACTGATGCAAGATACCGCGCAATTAGCCGCAAAAAACGATGTCAGACTGCACACCCATTTAGCCGAAACAGAAAATGAAAATACGTTTTGCTTGAAAAAATACGGTATGCGCCCCTTAGACTATTTAGAATCTTGTGACTGGCTGCATGAGCGAACTTGGCTTGCCCATGGTATCCATTTTAATCCTGCAGAGATCAAGCGTCTCGGTGCAGCGAAAGTCGGCATTGCACATTGTCCCAGCTCAAACATGTTGCTGGCGTCAGGTATTTGCCCTACCGTAGCGCTAGAACAAGCAGGTTGTAACATTGGTCTTGCCGTAGATGGTTCAGCCTCCAATGATTGTTCAAATATGATCCAAGAAGTTCGCCAATCACTGCTGCAACAGCGATTGCGTTATGGTGCTGAAGTCATTACTGCCGAACGTGTATTAAGCTATGCAACTAAAGGATCCGCTGCGGTGTTGGGCAGACATACAATCGGACAAATAAAAGTGGGTTATCAAGCGGACTTCGCTTTTTTTAGCACCAATGAATTACGTTTTTCCGGCGTAGGTGATCCTATCGCTGCTTTAGTTACGTGCGGCGCACATCAGGTCAGTAAACTGATGGTAGGCGGTCAGTGGCTTATTGAAGATGACAAACACAATCAGATTTTACAGGATCAAATTCATCAGAAACATCAGCAACTCGCCAAAATATTACAGTCAAAAGTGCCCTAGACACCCACTCTCACTCGCTTCCATTTTGGTGCACCTTACAGCTCATTGAACAGCTATGGTGCACCAGCTCTAAAACTTCAAATTTAACACATATTTTTAGCTTGCATGAAACGGGTAAAAAAATTTATTTTATTTATAAATATCAATTAATTACCTAGCAAAATTTTTGTTGACCAGTTGGACAAGTAATTGGCATCCTTCGTGCAAAAACAGATTAGCAAAAAAATTGCATTCGTTAGAAATGTAAATAAAACACACTTTAGACTATGAGAGCACCAGGGGAACTAAAAATGACCGTTAATAAATTTATTTGTACACCACTAGCTAAGGCTGTTGCACTAAGCTTAGCAATGACAGTAACAGGTCATGCCTTTGCTCAGGAGCCTGATGCAGCAGATAGAAAAGACAAAGATATTGAGAAGATTGAAGTAACCGGATCACTCGGTAGCTTACCTGGTCAAGATGTAGAAGCCGTATTTGGTTTTGGTAAATCGATACTAGAAACACCGCGCTCAGCTTCAACTATTAGCCAAGAACAAATGGAACGTTTCTCTATTGGCGATATTGATGAACTTGTAGCCTTTGCTCCCGGTACATATACTCAATCATTTTTCGGTGTTGCAGGCTCATTAGACGTCAGGGGAACGCCGGGCGAAGCCTACTTCCGTGGTATGAAACGCTTAGATAACCCAGGTAACTATCCAACTCCGATTGGAGCGTCAAGCCGAATTGATATCGTGCGTGGTCCAGCCTCCCCCATTTACGGTCCGGCGAAAATCGGCGGTTATTTAAATTTTAATCCAAAGTCTGCTAGTGCCAGTCGTGGTCAATATCTAGAACAGAATACTGGTGCTTTTTCTTACACCACAGGCAGTTGGGATAAAAGTGTACTTTCTGCTGAAATAGGTGGTCCAGGTTCAATTGGCGACAAGAAAGGTGGCTTCTACTTATATGGAGAAGTTGAAAATTCTGGTAGCTACTATGATAACAGCGGCACAGACCAAAGCATTTTGCAGGGCTCGTTTAACATCGACGTCACTGAAAACTTACGTTTCGAAATGGGCGGCATGCACCATAAATACGACGGAAACCAAGTTGCTGGTTGGAACCGTTTAAGCCAAGATTTAATTGATAATGGTACCTATATCACAGGTACCGCAAAACCACTCGACATGAATGGTGACGGCTCTATATCTCACCAAGAATACTTTTCATTGAATGGTGCAGATAGTGGAAGTATCAACCCATTTATCTTTCTTCCATTAGGCACTATCGAAGATGATTCTTTTTTCTTTATACCAGAAATGGCACTTGTCAATCCCGGTACAACAAAATTAAAAGGCAATCAAACATTAGTTGCACCTGACGATGTACTAGAAAACACAGTTGATACCCTGTATTTCGATATCATGTATTACACCGAAAGTGGTTGGGAAATTAAAAATCAATTATTTTATGAAGCCTATGACAACTTAAACGAAAATGCCTATGGTTTCGCTCAGATGCATGATACGTCGGTGGTAGAAAATAAATTAATATTTGCCAATGAATTTGAAACCGACTCCATGATCGCTCAAGTACAATTATCCCCATCAATTCGCCACACTGAATTTATGCACGCTGATGATTTTACAAATGAATACTTTAACCGTCGCGATTTGACGGGTCCTTCAACCGCAGTAGATAGACGTTTATTGGCAACTCGCATCGGTAAAGATTTTGATAACTATGATGTGGGGCATTATACCGATTACGGCATAGCTGCAATGACCGATTTAACATGGGATTTTGGCCTTAACATCGTACTTGGATTGCGTTATGACAGTATTGATGTAAAAACAACCACCCGTGGTGATTTGTTATTAAACCAAGTTCCAGTAGCTACTGCAGAAGACACTTTTACCGGTACTTCTTGGAATACCAGTATTTCATACAAATTTGAATTTGGTCTGATCCCATATGTTACTAAAGCCAAGCAAGCAACCCTAGTCGCTGGCCAAGGCGCTGAAATCGGTTATGGACAATTAATTGACGGCGACGGCAATGCCTTTAACGGCGCGTTTGATACGTCCACTCTAACTGAATATGGTGTTAAAGGGTCATTCTTAGAAGATAGTTTATATTTTGCCCTAGCTTCTTACGAGCAGGAGAGAACGGATTTTAACGCCCAAGCTATCGTTACTAACGCTACGACCCAGAATAAGGGTACTGAGTTTGAGCTTCGTTGGGTAGTTGATGACCAATTGGTGGTTACTGCTGGTTATACCAACATGAAGGTATATAACTTAACGGCTTGGAACAACGGTAACGGTGGTTCATTATTCGGATTTTTAGGTATCAATGACTTACCTGGTGTGAACGATCCATCCATAATGTTGGGCGGTAACCCCATTGGTGTAACGCCAATCCTTAGCGCTGCTGATGGTGGCAGTATAGAAGACGCCCGTAAACAAGGTATACCTGAAAACATTTATACGGCTACTGCAACCTATGACTTCCAAAACGGATTTACGGTTAACACCAGTATCATAAGTGCTGATTCAACTTATTCAGGTTTCTCCAAGAGCGTATTGTTGCCATCTTATACTTTAGTCAATGCTGGTATTTCATACTCAACGGATACTTGGACGGCAAATCTTTCCATCAAAAACTTAACGGATGAAAAGTATTTCCGTGCTAACTTCCCTGACTTGTTTGGCGCACAGATTGTATTACCTGAGCTGCCCACTAGTTATCAAGCGAAGTTCAGCTATAAGTTCTAAATTAGGCAGTTAAACGTCTACGTTTAATTGAAGTAATCAATTATAAAGGGATAAGACTGATACTTTCAGGCTTATCCCTTTTTTGTAAGAGAGAGCTCATGAAATTAAGTAAAACACTCATAATCGCTGCTGCGCTAACAACACTATTTGCTTGCTCGGGTGAGGATAAGGCACAAATAACAACCACAGAGACATCAGCGGCCATTGAAATAAAAGTCGTGGTAGTAAACATGTTTGAAATTGGCGAGGACCAAGGCGATAAAGCCGGAGAATTTCAACTGTGGAAAGCCGGACAGAAACTAAATACCTGTTTGCCCTTCCCCGCTTCTTATCATGATATCTGTTTAAATCCTGAAACTGGTGTACTGGGTATTGTGACCGGAATGGGCACAGCCCGAGCGGCCTCAGCGATAATGGCTCTTGGACTTGATCCGCGTTTTAATTTAACCAAGGCATATTGGCTAGTCGTGGGTATTGCTGGAGTGGACCCACAAGATGCTTCTATTGGCTCAGCCGTGTGGGCGAATTATCTAGTAGATGGCGATTTAGCTCACGAGATAGATGCGCGCGATATGCCAAACGATTGGCAGACTGGTTATTTTCCATTGTTTCAGCAACAAAAACTCAGTCCTGCACAGGTTGAAGATCCCGCAGCTTATCAAGATAGTCGCAATGGCGAAGTGTATAAGCTCAATACTGCATTAGCGGACTGGGCCTATGCCTTAACCAAAGATGTGCCACTGACTGACTATCCTGCAATGCAAGAGCTGCGCAGTAAATATGTTAATTATCCCAATGCACAAAAGCCACCCTTTGTATTACAAGGCGACCAATTGGCTGCAGCAACGTTTTGGCATGGCAAACATCTCACGCAATGGGCTAATGATTGGGTGAGTCACTGGACCAAAGGACAAGGTAATTTTGTGACTTCTGGCATGGAAGATACAGGTAGTTATCAAGCCATGACGTATTTACACAACGCCCAAAAAGCCGATAAATCACGGTTTATGGTCTTACGTACCGCCAGTAATTATTCGATGCCTCCTGATAGCCTGACAGCCATAGACAATTTAATTGCTGAAGGTAAGGGTTATGCGGGCATGCAATCATCTTTAGAATCTGCTTACGCGGTTGGCAGCAAAGTGGTTGATACTATAGTGGCAAATTGGGCGCAGACAAAAATGAGCCAACCATACGAAGTCAATACAAGTGTCACTATGTCCGAGCATGCTGAGTCAGAAAAAACAACTGCCGAACCTACTCAAGCCAAGCCAAATAAAATGATTACTCAAGAACTGGTCAAAGCCCTTAACCTTGAAGCCCATGTTGAAGGTGGTTACTTTCGACAAACCTTTAAAGCAGACCATAGGCCTATGATCCCAACTGCCAGTGGTCCACGGGTGACGATGACATCTATCTATTATCTCCTCACTGCTGAGTCGCCCATTGGTCATTTTCATATGAACCAAAGTGATATCATGCATTATTTTCATATGGGCGATCCTATAACTTATTCACTGATACACCCCGATGGTCAACTAGAAACTATTGTTATGGGATCAGACCCAAGTCAAGGACAAGTCATGCAGATGATGGTCAAAGGGGGGATTTGGAAAGCCTCACAGATCCCAACAAATGGCCAATACGGCTATGGTTTAATTGGCGAAGCAGTAGCGCCCGGATTTGAATATAGTGATATGCAATTAGGTGAAAAAGAACCTTTAATGATGCAATTCCCGCAACATATCAGCTTAATTGAACAATTAAGCCATTAAGCCAACTTTTAGTCTAGTATTGAGCAACATTACAAAATCAGTAATGTTGCTCTTGCCTATTAATATTCTCTCGTGTGAAATCTGCGTGCATACTTAAGTTTGAAGCTCACACCACTATTAAGAAACCGCTCTGAGCGGTTTTTGCTTTATGATTTTTTGGGTTTCTACATCATTATTAGCCATTTTGCGGATTCAACTATCTTAAAGCGGACAGTTACACCACTAGCTGAGAATTGGAAGTTTGTGCCATTTCCTGCCGTTCGCCAACATTCATCTGAATTGGTGCTTCTAGCAGAAAGCAGTCGTGCAGTTTTTTACAGAGTGTCGGGTTAGACCGAGTAAATCCTAGACTAAATCATCATGAAGACCGCATTTAGAATGTAAGCAGATTGTCAGAATAATTTACAAATATAAAAATGATTATATTTTTGTGCTACTAACTTATTGAATGTTAATAGATAATTAATTGAGGTCCAATTATTGCTGTAAAAAAATAAATCTATGAGGCTGTTATTATGAAAGTTAAAAAATTATTAAATTATTTTCTAGGTCCAATTTGTATTCTATTTTGGATTAATTCTGTTAACGCTACACCTATCTTACTTGGCACTTCAGTAAAAGCGACTGGAATACAAAACTTGGCTATTTCTGGACAGCTGTATCACGTTACTTTTAGTGATATCTCCTCATACGCGAACACATTTACCACACAACCAACATTTATAAATGATCAGGTTGGAGCAAACATAGCCGCTCAAGCTATTCTTACAGTGCTAAACAATAACTCGGTTACAGGTATTAGTAATTTAGTGGACCTATCAGTTAACGGGAGCCTCTGGGTGCAGATACCTTACCAAGTTGATGGCAATTTCGTATTTTCTGAATTGTTATTACTGCCTACTGCAAACGGTCAGTGGCAAACGTACCCGACATTTCCTGATGACATAAATATTGTTTACAATAATGTGTCTTGGGTTTCATTTGCGCATTCTGTGCCTGTTCCTTCAACTACAATTCTGTTTTGCACAAGCCTTTTATGTATTATGTTAAGAAGACGACTTATTAATAGCTAAGTTTGACGAGTCGTTTTTGGGTTAAAAAACGCCAGTCACTGTTAATATGACCAATACTAATCTGTTAACTGGAAGTATAAAACGATTGGCGAATCGTTAATGGATACCAGCTGGAATTCGGCTTAAACCCTCTGACTGTCTGCTTTACTCAGTAAACCAGTAATAACCGAGAAAGTCGTCCACTGTCTCCTGAACGCTCTTACCAGTGATACAAATCGACGTTTGGAAGTATAAAAAGTTCTTGGTCTGGTAGTTCAAAACGAATTGATACTGCCTCCTCGATAGTTACAAAAAAGTCGGCTACTGTTTTCTTTTGGTATAAATGCACTCCTTTTACAAAGCTCATGATCTCGTTCATATAAGCAAACTTATTGTATTGATATGAAGTTTGATTTCTTTGCAACTCGTCGCTTACCCAATATTCCGTCTTCGTTCCAGACTCTATCTCCAAAACTATCTGACGTGATTTGTATCCCAATATCATTTTTGTTTCTTCAGTAACTTCCAGATTTTTAATAGAAAGCTCTTCAAAACCCTCTGGTTCTGCTTCGTTGTTTACGCTGAACTTCATTACTCCATTTTTAAACAACGTGTACTCTTCATTAGTCTCAGCGAAATACCATATTTTATCGATTTGCTTTGCATCACGGTAGATATGCAGCCAATCTCCATACTCGTTAAAACAATATGTTCTTTCACGCCCATAATTTTCAGAACTATTTTTTATTAAGAAATCGATATTTTCTTGTTGCCCTTTATTCTCTGTATCTAACCCCTTATACGTTATTTTGTAGTCAACACATCCAACAAAGGCGCCGCTTTTGAGAAGAGCTGTATTCGTAGTTGAATCCCCTGCCTTTCCTTGAGTTAATTTTGATTGATGCTTCAGGTAGGTTTCTTGTGCATTTGCAAAGGGATTAATTAGTAGCGCAACAATTATTGCAACAGGTGAAATGAATTTCATATTCTTCCTTGATGGATGTTTTAAAGGCCTTTATAAGTGCTTGTACGAGTCATGTGAGAAACTTTTCACTTTCTATGCGAAGGTTATCAAATTTTCTCTTGAATATCCTTCAATCCAAACGTTTGAATCGCCACTATTTCAAAAAACATTAAACAACCACAATCAGGCGAAAGCAAGAACCTTCGTGCAACGTCTGCTTTCGATTAGGAATCATCGAGAAATGGGATACTGTCGAGCGGCAGAAACACGCTCCTTACAGACGATCGCCTGAGTGCCAAAAACTATCATGTGGTATAATTACAAGATTCATTACTTTCTAAAGTGTTAGTTTATGACCAAAGATCACAAGGCGAAAGGCATTTTAAAGTACGTCAAAATTAACGATACGATTGATGATGAAGCATCTTTGTTATCAGCAATTGAAGAAGATGACGAGTTAATAAAGCTAGTTTGCGAGCGTGAACACCAAGAAGAAATCGAAGTTGACATAGCTGATTTGTAACGGATAACTTGACGGCGTTCATTCCTCACAAATGTAGGTCGATCTCGTACTATGAACATTGAAACTTTGCCAGTACAAGACTGTTTTTCGCTCAACATCTATGCTTTTTCACAACCAGTTGGACGACTCCGCTCGTCTACATTAGTTTTGCTGTAAGTATTCCCCCCATACTTTGCCATAACATACGTATAAATTTGTCTAAACTCATCATGATTCATATCGCCTGACTCACAAGATTGTTTTACTAGGTCTACCAACACTTCGTCATCTGGATGTCTTAACGTTTCTGCGAAGGTCATTTCGTATTCAAGATCCCCTACCAAGTTTGGGTCTCCATGAAAAACTCGCATTAATGCGGCACTGTACCCCAGACTAAAAGTCGATAGTATCACCAACATGCCAGCCGCAGACTGGAAGTAAGTAAGATTTTGAAATGTTTTCTGTATTTTTTTCAACATAATATTTCCCTATTTGAAAATCAGATTACAAGAATTTTATGTTTTCAACAATTAAAAAGTGTAGAGAATGGGTAAAATAAAACGTCATCTATCATCTGCAAATAACCTAAACCCTACCCCGTGTTTTCTAATCTGCGAAGATTGCGTATTTCGGTGAAAACAGACAGTCATTTCGGTTTTATCCGATCGCGACATAGCGGAAAACCCGCTATGTCAGGATTAAATTTAGAATATACGGTAAACTCGGAAGGGATATTCGATGCTTGTCCTTCTTCAAATGCATCTACTCGCAAAGTTATCTTTGAGTCTGCTTCGGCTCTTGTAAGGTATGCAAATGTTTGAATTGTTTCTTCAATTAAGTAACCGTCCTCCGTCAGAGTTTTTCAAAAGTCGCTCTTGATGACAATTGCATCAATACGAGAGGTAGACGTATTTCTAGACATGCTCGCGGTGAAATTTTCACTTGTCGATTGTCTGCTTTCTCAGTATAGGCGACCTTCCCGGCCAATTAATCGTATGACTGGTTTCGCTCAGGCTTCAGCTGAACCGAAAATTTGTGCCAAAAGGAGATATACGCGTTTCAAATTTGCAATAGCAGCCTTCTACAATACCAAACACTCGCCATTTATATATTAATGCCAAGACGTTATCGGAAGCAGGCATTGCTCTATAAGTAATTACCTAAGAACTTCGGATAAAAATTCCACTGATGGTTCTCCCCTCAACAGTTCTAAAAACTGTAACGGATAGTGATGGGGTGATGATCTCCTTCACTGACTCGAATCAATACTTTTGCGCCGTCATTGATAATAATGGCAGCCACCATTTTATTTCCTCCAGACGGAGTGAATGATGCCTCACTTTTCTCTTTGCTTGCTAATACGACAAGTTTAGCGACAAGCTCAGTGGTTGGATATGCTTCACCGTGATCTCGTACATAAAGACTTACTGACTTTTCCTCTCTGACCAGCTCAAATACCATGTCATGCGCCTCTTTGACCACACCGCCATGTATCGGCTCTAAGCTGCCATGTGCCAATACATTTGATACAAACATTGCTGAAGTTATTAGCGCTATTAACCCTAACTTTATTATTGCTTTCATATTTTAAATACACTCCATTTTTGGCGAACTTCAATAAGGCGTCGCCAAAATAAACCTATTTACATTAATTCGTCTGACTTACGTTTTTGCCAAAGCATGGTTGCCTTACCGCCAAACTGCCGATACAGCAAAGGCGTCAGCAAAGTGTCTAATAAAGTTGAAGTTAATAATCCTGAAAAGATAACCACCGCAACAGGATGCAGGATCTCTTTACCAGGTGCATCAGCAGCCATTAATAATGGGATGAGCGCAAATGCGGTCACCATGGATGTCATGATCACAGGAGCCAACCTTTCTTGCGCCCCTCTAACAATTAACTGGGTGTTAAATTGTTCTCCTTCAAATTTTATCAGGTTGAGATAATGACTCAGTTTTAATATACCGTTGCGCGAAGCAATGCCGGTAAGTGTAATAAAGCCAACAACAGATGCAACCGAAAGTGGAGTGTGCGTTAACCACATGGCTGCAACCGCACCTAATAGTGCCATGGGTAAACTACTCATAATAATACTAGCAAAAACTAGGGATTTATATCGCATGTACAACACTAAGAATATGAGTGCAAACGATATGATTGATAACAACACTAATAAACGCATAGCTTGCTCTTGCGCCAAAAATTGCCCTTCAATACTGATAAAGCTATCTGCGCCTAATTCCACTTCATTGACTTGCTCGCGCACCGCTGACAGCAGTTGCCTTACATCTACTCCCGTGCTGTTTGCATATACGACAAGCCGACGTCGACCGTTTTCTCTTAGGATTTGGTTTGGCCCATCGCTTAAACTAATGTCAGCGATGTTTGCGATGGGAATAGCACCCGCGGGAGTGTCTATCAGCGCAGCGTTAAGTGCCTGTGGGCTTCTCGCTTTTTCATCTAAACGCATCACTAATGCATAGCGCTTCACACCATCGATGATGTCCACAACGTGCTCGCCGTCCGTTAATAACGCTAAACGCTCTATTGCCTTACCGGGACTCAAACCATATTGTAAAAGCTTATCTGGTCTTAACCTGACCGACACTTGTGGAATAAGCACTTGTTTTTCCACATTGATATCAACCAGCCCAGGTATGGTTTGTAATGTCTGCCTGATTTTTTCGGCATTGATGCGAAGCTCGTCTAAATTGTTACCAAACACTTTTATTGCTAACTGTGCTCGCACACCCGAGAGCAGATGGTCGAGTCGATGGGAAATAGGCTGCCCAATTGCCACTTGCGCGGGCAATACGCTTAATTTTTCTCGAATTTCAGCCAATACTTCTTCCCTAGAGCGTTCCGATTCAACTAAATCAACATCAATTTCAGAGGAGTGAACACCTTCTGCATGCTCATCGAGCTCGGCTCTACCAGTGCGTCGCCCCACTGCGCTGACCTCATCAACCGATAACAACAAAGACTCGGCTAAATGCCCCATTCTGTTGGATTCAGATAGTGAAGTGCTTGGCTGAAAAATCATCCCTAAAACCAAAGAGCCTTCATTAAATGCGGGTAAAAATGCACGAGGAAAGAAGGCAACGGACGAGGCACTAATAAGGGCTACCAGACCGCTTACTAATAATATTGAGCGACGTTTGGGTAATGCCCATAAAAGCCATAAACTCTGCCATTTCTTTAGTACAGTGACTAAAAAGCTATCGCCTTTATGCAATTGCTTCATCTGTGGTAATAAATAATAGCAAAGCACCGGCGTCACAGTCATCGAGACCAGTAAAGACGCTAATACCGAAATAATATAGGCTCCACCTAATGGCGCAAACAAACGACCTTCGATACCTGGCAGTGCAAATAATGGCACAAAAACAAGCACGACAATTGCGGTCGCATAAACAATACCTGAGCGCACTTCAACGCTTGCTCGCCATATTACGTCAAAAATAGGAAAAGGCTTTTCTTGCTTGGCATTTTGTTTCAAACGGCGAAGAATATTTTCTACATCGACGACGGAATCATCAACCAACTCCCCGATGGCTATGGCTAAACCGCCCAAGGTCATTACGTTAATAGTTTGTCCCATCCACTTAAAAATCAGCACCGTCAAAGCAAGCGATAATGGAATAGCAAGTAAAGAAATAGCAGTGGTTCGTGTTGATAGCAAAAACGCAAACAGCACAATAACCACTAGAATAGATCCATCTATTAGCGCTTCGGTGACATTATCAACCGATGCTTTAATGAAGTCAGCTTGACGAAACAACACTTGCGGCGCAGAAACGCCGTCAGGCAAGCCTGCAGCAAGCTCACTTAACGCTAGTTCTATTTCACGGGTCAGTTTTACCGTGTCCGCACCTGGTTGTTTTTGTACATTAATGATGACCGCTGGTTTACCGTTATAGCCGCCGTCACCGCGCTTAACAGCAGCAGCGTAACGAACGTTTGCGACTTGGTCTAAGCGTACTGAAGTGTTTTTCTGCCAGGCAACGGCTAACTGACGCAAGTCATCCAAGTTAAGCGTTCTTCCTTCGTGGCGTATCAAAAACTCGCGATTATTTACATCGATAAAGCCGCCGCCTTTATTCGATGCAAAGCTTTCAATGGCATCACGCATCTGTTCGACACTGATCCCCAAATTGCGCATTACATCAAGCTTAGGCTCGACTCTAATTTGTCTAACATCGCCACCAATAGGGATGGCTTGAGAGATACCAGGAATAGAAAGTAGCCGTGGCCGCAAAACAAAGTCGGCATACTCACGGGCGAGCATCGGGTCAATATCCGTATTTGCGTTGATGGGTAAGGCAATCAGCATAATCTCACCCATAATCGATGATACCGGCCCCATTACTGGTGTAATACCACTGGGCAATTGCGACGTGACTTGGTCAAGTCGTTCTGACACTAACTGACGGTTACGATACACATCGGTATCCCAATCAAACTCGACATATAGAATAGATAAACCAATTCCAGAGGTTGAACGCACGCGTGTAACACCGGTTACACCATTGAGCATATTCTCAAGCGGAAACGAGACTAACTGCTCAACTTCTTCGGGAGCCATCCCGCCTGCCTCAGTCAAGACAGTGACCACTGGCTTATTTAAGTCAGGAAACACATCAATGGGTAACTCTTTACCTTGCCAAAATCCATAAACAAGGGTCATGAGTGCGAGTGCCAACACTAACAGTCGATTGCGCAGACTTGCATGAACTAATAAATTAAACATGCAAGCTCCTAGCGTACTTGGTTAAGTAAAGACGTACCGGCGGTCACGACTCGATTATCAGCACCTAAGCCTTGTGTAATTAACACTTTATTTGGAGAAATCTCACGATACTGCACTATTTGAGGTAAAAAACGCTCGGCAGACACTTTTATCCACACAATGGGCAAGTTAGCACTGTTAGTAACAATGGCGTCGCTTGGCAATAAAATACCTTCTAAGGTGTTTTCAAGTTCAGCGAACACAGTGACCGGTTGGTCAATTAACAACAAGGATGCAGAGTCAGTGCTTGTTTCTAAGGCAAAATGCACGGTCACCATACCGGCATTAAGTTGCGGCGAATAACCACGATACTGCAAATTAAGCTCAGGAAACTCTTTGATTTTAGCCCTAGTAAGTTGCGTCAAAATAGACGAGTCATTGGTAAGCGCTTCGATGTTGCGTAAATTTGATGCCACTACTTCAAACAGGGTCGTTCCAACCTCAACCCAGCGACCCCGTATGGCTTGGTGATTAATTAACACGCCTGATATAGGCGCAATAAGTGGCTCAGGCTTCTCTAAACCTTGTTGTAAAACCTCTTCTTGCTCAACCAGAATTTTTAAGCTTGTTTCGAGTTGTTCCAAGGCTTGTTTTGATGCTAACTCACCAAGGTCACGCAAACGCTTAACATCCCGCTTAGCCTGCATAATCTGACTTCTTACTGCCAATAACTGGCTAGTTTGGCTGGCTAACTCAAAGGCGGTATCTTGATATCTAACATAGCCAAGTATTTGACCTGCTAACACCTTTTCGCCAGTGGCAATAACGCCCGAATCTGGTGCCTCAAAACGACCATCACTGCTCGGTTGAACCAGGGCTTGGCCTTCCGGGTGAACACGGACAACACCGGCTAAAGTGACACTGCCTTGCACACTTTGATTAGTCACGAATCGAGTTCTAATACCTAAAAGCGCTTGGTTTTGCATCGGGATGAGCACAGAGCCATCAGCCTGCCTGCCCAAACCAGCAGTTGATTTAGTATCGGTGTCGCTAAGGTGCTCACCATTTGGGCCATGGGCACCAGGCGATGCAATGGCATGCCAAGTTAAAAAACAGATAAGTATGATTAGGAGTCTTCTCATGATTTTACTCCTGTGTTTTTACGTCCAAGGAAAAAGCCAAGCGCAAAAACGACAATCGATAAGCCAAGCGCCCACCAAGGGAAATGATGATGATCTTCCTCCTGCTCATGCGTTTCATTGTGAGAATGCTCAGCATTATCTGAATGTGCATTAGCTTCGTGCATTACAAAGTTGCCAACCAATAAATCGCCGTTATCTTCTGTCAAAATGGTGGCAAGCACTTCGTGCTCACCACTCGCATTAAGCGCACTGATAAAATCAGTATCGTTGATGATATAACGGTTTTGAGCTTCATCGTAACTAGCACTGGCAGCCAATGCACCGACTTCTAAATCTATGCTGGCAGATTGAATAGGTGTATTTGTTTCAAAATCATGCAAATAGATAATCAGTTCGTTTCTAAAAACTTCACCTAGTAACTCAAACGATTCAGTGAACATTTCAAACTTCGGTCTTTGAATGGGTTGATTGCTTTGCTCCATATCGAGATGCTCGCCGTTAGGGCCATGAGCACCCGGTGAAGAGTGAGCTGATAAAACAAGCAATATTAAGGCTAATGCCAAAAGAGATAACAAGGGCACTCTGGCGAAAAACGCGCGAGAGGCAAAACGACGATATACCATGAGATTTTAATCCAATATTTAAACACGACAAAAAAGCCCACAAGAAGAAGGCAATTGTTAAAATTTAGAATTTATCTTTTTGGAGGAGGAGTGTTGGATTCAATAAAGGGGGAAGCTCGCCAAGCAACAAGACTATCTAAGTTTGCTTCGGGCAGTACCTTTGGAATGCCTGTAGGTCCGAAAATAAAAATGCCTACGCCACCGCCATCATGATAGGAATTATTATGCTCTAGCGCCTGTTTTGAATAACTGATTTCAAATTTTTCAAGGTCTATTTCATCATGCTCATGGGGCTGTCCTATATCATGAAAGTAGTCATGAACTGTGGTGTTACCATCATGATGAGTATCATGCACACTCAATGCCGCAACCAAAGGAGATTGCGCAGCGAGGCAGATTAACAAAATAATAGAAACAAAATTCTTAAGCATTGTGTGGCATTTGCAATAACGAGTGGAAGGAAGATACCAAATTCTATTCGTTTCAACAATTTTTTATACCAGTCATTGCTTTGTCACTCTGAGATTTATGTGTCGAGTTATATAAGTCGTTGGGTGTGGCTTGCTAATGAATATTTTTAAATCTTTCACAAAGTGCTTCGCTCTGATATGCGTGCGTCCACTTTCTAGTATGAGTGGGATTATAAAAATCGAATCCACTGGTCGTGTATTTTTCTCAAACGTGAATCATTTGAAGAATGATAGTTAAGTTTCTGCTATTTGGGAACGTTCCCTGAGAGGCTCGGCTATATCTGCAATTGGCACAAAAACACCAAAGTGCTTAAAAGCCCTGACTGTTCGCTTTCGTTGATTCAGCTAGTTTGCCTATCAACTAGGTATGAGTTTCAAACATTAATTCACTTGCACAGGAACTAATACTCAGTTCAACTTACTAACTTGTGTAACCCTTAAACGGAGATAATCATAGTGCTTGCCCTTCAATTCAGACCTTGTAGTAAAAAGCGGTTTTTACGCTTAGCTCTTATACTTCCACTATTTTCGATGCCTTTGTTAGCGCAAGCGCAACCAACAGAAAAGGCGTCGGTATTGGATTTTGTTAATCAACAAGTCGCTGAGCAGTTATTAAATCAGACTAAAGCCTTGAGTAACCCTGAGCTGATAAAAGCACAAGCTGATTATTTTAGAGCCATGTATCAGGCCCTCATTAGTAGCGGTTTTAGCCAAGAAGAGTCATTAAAAATCGTGGTTGCAATGGCATCGAAAGACGAATAATTTCATACACCATGTCTCTTGCACAGTCACGAGTGTTTCGTGACTGTGCAAGAGTAATTTAAGATGTTCCAATTAATGTAGAAATCAAACAATTTTTGCCAACCAATCTTGCTTAACCTCTTCAGGTAAAAAACTCGCGCTAAAACTATTTTGTACCAACTGCAGCAAATGCGGTTTAGTGATTGGTAAATGATCAATAAGGGCAAAATAATTATCGTTAAGATAACCGCCAAAATAACTCGGATCATCAGCATTAATGGTGGCTAATAGACCATGTTCAAGCAATTGTATGATGTTGTGCTCTTGCATGTGTTTAAAGACTTTCAACTTTGTATTGGATAAAGGGCAAACCGTTAATGGAATTTGTTTTTCTACCAAATGCTTGATCAAGTCAGGATCTTCAATACTACGCACTCCGTGATCGATTCGATGCACATCTAACACCTTGGTTGCACCCCAAATATACTCAGGTGGCCCCTCTTCTCCCGCATGCGCCACCCGCTTTAAACCATAGGATTTTGCTTTAGCAAACACCCGTTCGAACTTTTCAGGTGGATTGCCTAACTCTGCACTGTCGAGTCCCACAGCGGTGATCATAGCCAAATAATGTCGAGCGTCGTCAAGGGTTTGCAGAGCACTTTCTTCGCTCAAATGACGCAAAAATGACATTATCAGCAGACTGGATTGGCCCCACTCGTTTTCCGCCTGTTTCATTGCCCGTGCAAAGCCTGGCATAAATACTTCAAAACCAATGCCCCTAGCGGTATGCGTTTGTGGATCAAACATGATTTCGGCATGCACAACGTTATCTGCGCGGCATTTTGTTAAATAGGCGAACATTAACTGATAAAAATCATCTTCAACTCGTAAAACCGAAGCACCCAAATAATATAGATCTAAAAAGCTCTGTAAATTATGAAAATCATAGGCTGCTCGAACCTCTTCTATTGAAGAGTAAGGCAGTTCCACCCCATGTTTATTGGCTAAACTCATCATCAATTCAGGCTCAAGGGATCCTTCAATATGCAGATGAAGTTCAGCTTTGGGTAAGCCACTCACCCATGTTTTGAGCTCATTTTTCATTATTATTTTCCTATCTGCCTAAATATTCTCAAGGTCCATCATGTTAGTGCACCACTTTGATAGCAAGTGCACCATTGTGGACCTTATTACTTTTATAATGTGAGTAACGGCTCTTTACCTTGCCACAAAATAACGTCAATCTAGTCACTCAGTGTTTATTAACCACGCAAATCGGTGTTAATTACGCAACAAGGTGGCACTTAAGTATGCTAATTCGCCATACTTTATAGTTCATCATAAAATATTACAGAGTTCAGCATAATTCACACCAAAAAGTGGACTCTTTGGTCAGCATTTTGCAGAATCATTTTCATTAACCGCAAAACGGCTATTAAATAGTCACACTAAGAGCGAATTGCATGCAAGATGTCTTCGAACGAATTTTTAAACTTAAAGAACATAAAACCAATTTTAGAACTGAACTCATTGCGGGACTGACAACGTTTGCAGCCATGTCTTATGTGCTGGTGGTTAACCCAGGTATTTTGTCTGCAGGCGGTATGCCTATCGAGGGATTGATTACCGTAACCGCGCTTGCGGCATGTATCGGCACGTTGCTTATGGCACTCATGACCAACTACCCCATAGCAATGGCACCCGGTATGGGGTTAAACGCTTTTTTCGCTTTTACTATTTGCCTTACTCGCGAGATCCCGTGGGATGCTGCCTTAGGTATCGTATTTTGGAATGGTGTACTGTTTTTACTCTTGTCTCTCAGTGGGGTACGTACCAAAATTGCAGAAGCGATACCCGCGGCACTTAAAATTGGGGTGCAATGCGGAATTGGTTTGTTTATCGCATTTATAGGGCTAAAAAATGCGGGCATTGTTGTCGCTAATCCAGCCACATTTGTGACCATCGGTGATTTATCAGAACCCGCCGCCCTACTTGCCCTAGCGGGTATCCTGTTAACCATCGTATTATTTATTAAAAAAGTCACAGGGGCCATATTAATATCAGTGTTGGTACTCACCTTAGTTGGTGCATTTATACCCGTTGGCGACGGCTACCTAACCCAACATACAGATAGTTTTATTGGTATGCCAGATAGTATCAGTACCACTTTTATGGCAATGGATATTTTGTATCCCATTGAACATTTAGCGGAAACATGGGATCTCATTTTTGCTTTATTATTTGTCAATATGTTTGACACTATTGGCACTCTAATTGGTGTCTCACGCCGAGCTAATTTGCTCGACGCAGAAGGAAAGTTACCTAAGTTAGGCAAGGCCATGAATGCCGATGCTGCGGCCAGTGTAATAGGTGCAGCGATAGGTACATCACCGGTAACCTCTTACGTTGAGTCTGCGGCAGGGGTTTCAGCGGGAGGCAGAACTGGTTTAACCGCAGTGGTTGTTGCGCTGTGTTTTTTGCTCGCTTTATTCTTTACCCCCTTGATGAAGGTTATCCCCTTAATGGCAACCACGCCTGCCCTTATCATGGTAGGCATATTAATGATGGATTCATTCAGGCAATTAGACTTTGATGATGTAACGGCCTTAGCTACTGCCTCTATGGCTTTATTAGCTATGCCACTGACTTTTAGTATCAGTGAAGGCATAGCACTTGGATTTATTACTTATGTAGGCATCATGTTAGGTACAGGTCGCTATAAACAAGTCAGCATGATCACTTATATTATGGCTGCGGTATTTGTCTTAAGATATGTATTGGATTTGAAATAAGCTTCGAGCTTCGAGCTTCGAGCTTCGAGCTTCGAGCTTCGAGCTTCGAGCAAAGTAGCATGGCAGCAATTTTGCGCGGCCATGCTAATTATTTTTTAACCACAAGAATTCCATTTGTTTAGCCGTTTTAAGCGCCAGTGCTTCACTGTGTAAACGGCTCACTAAGTGCAGAGTCATATCAATACCGGCTGAAATACCACCGGAGGTGACAATGTTACCTACATCAAGCCAGCGCAGCCCTTTTTGCACATCAAGCCTTGGAAAATCCAATTGCAACTGTGTTATATCTTGCCAATGAGTGGTCACTTGTTGGGTAGTTATGACGCCAGCTTGGGCTAATAGAAAAGCCCCAGTGCACACTGACGCTATTAATTTTGCTTTATTCGCTTGTTGGGCAATCCAATTACTCACCACAGTTTTATGTATTTCTTGGCTATGATCGCCACCGACCACAATAAGTAATTCAAATTGTGGTGCGTCATCAAAACTAACATCAGCTAACACTTTATAACCCGCTCGAGCAACCACTACACCAGCATTTTGTGCAACCAAAGACACGTCAAAAAGTGACTTGCCACTCACTCGATTAGCGGTAGTAAGTACCTCAAATGGTCCTGAGAAATCCAATACTTCAGCGTTGTCATAAATATAGATCCCACCTTCATGTTCAAAACCCCAGTATCTGCGTCAATTAAGATTAATTATTGGGCTAATTTTAGCGCCTTCATTATTTTAACGTTCCGCACAGATAGCTCTTGTAAATAGCTTATCTCTAAAGGGAAGGCTTGTAGCAAATAACGATAACTATCGTTGTACAGTAGATTTACTACTTGCGCATAGGCCTTACCGTCTTCGCTCCACATATAGATTTTGAATTCAACGTTTGCGCCCTGATTAGTAACAAATTCGCCCTCGTGAATAAGTTCGACTTTACGAGCATCAGCGCTGTTCCTTAATTGTTTTTTAAAGGAGGTCCAGAATTGTGCTGTGGTAAATTCTGTATTTTGTAAGGCTATGTTGTAAAAAAAATTTAATTCATCACCCGTCCAAGCCGCTAATGTCTCATTTTCAAGATCTAACTGAGGGAAGGTTTGCAGGGTTAAATCCTGATCGTCAGATGGGCTAATAGTTAAAAAATCAGCTAAACGCCATTCATTCTCTTCAAATAATAGGTTTATTGATTCAACAAAAGTCTGCATAGCTATTTCAAAAGCCGTATTAAGGCCCGCGATAGAGCCAAGCACAAACTTCTTGCCACTGGGGGAGTTAAGAAATGTTATATATTGCTGAATTTTTTCATCATCAACTTCTTGCAAACTATGAGCAATAAACAAGGTTATTTGCTCTTCGATGCTCTTCAGAACCTCTGCTTTTTGCGAGTCAAGAACCGCGCTAAAATCTACAATATTGACTGCCACATTAGGATTATCAATTTTACTGGTTGCGGCATACATAGTGATACCAATATTTTTGGTGATCGCATAAAGTTGCTGGGTTGCGTTCATTGCAATGTCTATTTGCCTTGCCCGAGCGACTAAGGGACTATTTGCCATTATGTTCTGAGCGTTACTGGCCATATTGGCGTAACCTTCGTCAGTGGAGGCAACTTCTTCAGCCAAGGTTATTTCGCGGCCAACGTCTGACTCATACCAGGCCATTAGTTGAATCAAATCCTCTTGGCTTAATTCAGCGGCGAGTTCTCGTTTAATTTGCTCATTAAAAAAACTAGGATTAATGACTTTTTTAATTAATGCGACTAAGGCAGCAACTTGTTCGTCATTGATATTGTTAGCCTTAGTCCCCTGCATTGTACTGGCGAACATTTCTGGCATACTATCGATATCACTAGTCAAACCAGATACGCTTAATAAACTATCAAGCTGATTTTCGCTGACTGGCTCTGCCGACAAATAAGCAGACACACTCATTAAGACCAAAAAGGCAAAACTGACTATTTTCATATTACATCCTTGAGTTTGAAACATTAAAATAAACCAACACTTTTACCCGAGTGTTGCTCGAGCGCTAGGTGGATCAATGTTAAATAATTGGTAGAAATTACGTGTGGTCACCTCAGCTAACTCTTCCACTGAAATACCTCTTAAATTAGCGATAAACTCGCCGACTTCACGCACATAGCCCGGTTGATTTTGTTTACCTCTATAGGGTACTGGTGCAAGCCAAGGCGAATCTGTTTCGATCAACAGTCTGTCTAAGGGGATACGTTTTACAACGTCTTGTAGCTCTGTTGCGGTTTTAAACGTCACTATGCCTGAAATCGAAATGTAAAATCCTAGCTCTATGGCCTCTTGTGCCATCTGCCAACTTTCAGTAAAACAATGTAATACGCCGATGGTATCTGCTGCTTTATGCTCTTTTAATAAACGAATGGTATCTTCACGCGCATCGCGGGTGTGGATGATCAGCGGTTTTTTCAAAGTATTCGCGACTTTGATGTGATCAACAAAAGATTGTAATTGAACGTCTTTCGTCTCTGCACTATAAAAATAATCAAGTCCCGTTTCGCCTATAGCAACCACATCTGGATGAGTTGCAGTTGCCAGTAAAGTATCAAAGTCACAGGCGTCCTCTTGGTGCAAAGGATGTACGCCACACGACACAGAGACATTAGCTAAACCCTGCACTTTTTTGAGCATGGCAGGAAAATCAATCACAGAGACACAAACACATAAAAAATGCTCAACCCCTCGCCTATTTGCAAAGGTTAACAGTGCTTGTAATTCTTCATTGGACTTGTCAAGTCTGTCTAAATGACAGTGGGAATCTACGAACACATTTACTTCCTTAATAATTAAATCTAGTGGCTCTTTAATAATGAAATATCAGTCAACAACTGATTAAGCACCAATACTTTGTTAACGCCTGGATTACGCACCCGCTTAACCGCTTGTATTGCCTCTTGGTGCAACTGCCATAATTGCGGACTGAGTTGGGGGCTTTTTTTAACTTGCAAATGCAACCAAAACTGCAACCACTTCAGTAATTTTTCTACCTGCGTTTGCCAATCGTTAGCCAGTTTTGAAGGATTAATTTGCTGGGTCATCAGCCCTTCCAATCCTCTTTTAAAGTCCGCATAAGGTACACTTTGCTCTTGTTGCAGCTCGTTTAATAAAGATAAGGGTGAATTAGCATACAAATGAATGAACTCTTCATCTACCGGTTCAGGCCATTGTTTTATCAGCCAAGCTGAGGTTTGTGCAAAAGTAGGTACTGGCATGGCAATACGTTCACAGCGACTAATAATAGTCGGCAATAGCCGCTCAGCCTTATTTGTCACCAGCAATAAGTAAGTATTGGCAGTTGGCTCTTCCAAGGTCTTTAACAAGGCATTGGCACTTGATTCTGTCATGCTATGGGCGGCATGAATGATCAATACCTTGGCCCCAGATAGTTGAGCAGAGCCACTTAATTTTTTAATGGCATCGCGAATTTGATCAACACCAATCTGCTTTTCAGACATGACTTCATGATTATCAGGATGATTGCCCGCTTTTTGCAGTAAACATGATTGGCATTGTCCACATGACTGACCGTTAACGCTTTTTGCACACAACAGCAAGGTAGCCAATTGTTTAACAAACTCTGTTTTACCGATACCCGAAGGGCCTTGTAATAAAAGCGCATGATGCAACTTATTTTCTTGCTTACGAGTCGCTAATTGATTGTATGTGGTTTGTAACCAAGGATACATTTAAGCCGCCAAAAATAGGCTAATCTCATGCCTAATCTGTTGGTGAACGTTTTCCATGGTTTGCATTGTATCAATGATGGCACAATGTCTATCTGCTTTGGCTAATGCCAGATACCGCTGACGAGTTCTAACAAAAAAATCAAGGTGTTCATGCTCAATCCTATCTAATTCCCCGCGGCCTCGCGCTCGTTTTAGGCCCTCACTAGGCTCAACATCCAAATATAGGGTAAAATCAGGCCTGAAATTTTTCAGGGTAATATCGCGTAAAGCTTTTAACATGGCATTATCAACACCACGTCCACCGCCTTGATAGGCTTGTGAAGACATATCATGTCGATCACCAAGCACCCAATGTCCTTGCGCCATGGCAGGCAATATAACGTTGTGCAAAAGTTGCGCTCGGGCTGCGTACATCAACAACAATTCAGCCTCTATGGTGACTGTTTCATCAACCCAATGTTGTTTTACACAGTCACGAATGGCTTCAGCCATAGGTGTTCCACCCGGCTCTCTAGTTGTAACGAGCGAGTGTCCTGCATTTTCAATGAGCTGCTTAACTAGTGCAACAGCACTGCTTTTACCGGCACCTTCAAGGCCTTCGATCACAATAAATTTTGCTGAATTTTGCAATTCAAATCTCACTTCTTGGGTTAATTATTCTTTTTTAATTGATATTGGCGCACAGCCTGATTGTGTTCCTGCAGGCTTAGTGAAAATTGATGGCTGCCATCTCCTTTCGCTACAAAGTACAACTCATCGGTTGCCATGGGCTGAAATGCCGCTTGAATAGCCAATTGACTGGCCATGGCGATCGCTGTCGGTGGTAAACCTTTTATAACGTATGTATTATACGGCGTTGGCGTCGTTAAATCCTTGCGTTTTATATCACCATCAAAGCTGTCACCTATCCCATAAATAACGGTTGGGTCAGTCTGTAAACGCATTCGTTGGTTTAATCGATTCACAAACACCCCCGCTATGCGCGGCCTTTCATCAGCAACACCGGTTTCTTTTTCGATAATAGAGGCCATAATTAAGCCTTCAAAAGACGACTGATAAGGCACATCCAAAGCTCGGTTTTGCCAAGCTTCATCCAGTACAGTAAGTAAGTGTTTATGTGCCATTAAAATGATCACACTTGCATTCGTCCCCATTGCGTAGTGATACGTATCAGGCAATAACCAACCTTCTAAAGATTGACTAGGCAAATCACTTTCAAGGGCAGCGATTGTATTCTCAGTATCTTGATCAAAAAGCAAATTGGGCTGATTTTTGAGCTGTATAAGCCAATCCCGCCAACGCAGTCCTTCAACTAAGCTGATCGTAAATTGTTTTTCTTTACCACTGACCAGCAAATCCAGCACACCTTGTCTGCTCATGTTGGGTAATAATTCGTATGTACCCGCTTTGAACTTCGCCAATTGCGGCCTGAGCCGAAATAGCACTTTAAAGAACAGCGGATTATTGACTACCCCACGTATTTGCAGTTGATTCAATACTTGACCTGCGGCCTGGCCTTTTTTTACCGTAAAAAGTTGCGGCTGCTGCAGTTCAACTGCGGCATTTAATTGCTCATTTGTGTAAATGTAAAAAGCAGTGCCTAACAAAGCGCTGCAACACAACAAGAACAACAATAGTTTTAAAATAAAACGCATGGATACCACAATCGATAATTATTCATTTAATAGGACTTCTTTAACCTGAGTCTGTAATATTTTCACCTGAATAGAACTGAACTGCAGTGGCTGTTTAACGTTGCTTAGTTGCAATGATCTTACCGGAACAATTTCCATCAAGGAATTACAAATAAACATTTCCTGAGCACAAAAATCAGCACTTAATTTTTGCTTAATTTGTTTAACTGGCTGTGCATATTTTTGCAAAATACCGCAAACTTGGTTACGCATAACTCCTTCAACCCCGCATTCATTCAGATAAGGGGTAAACCACTGTTCATCTTGCAACCAAAAAATATTACCCGCACTAGATTCGATTATCTCGTTATCGCTACTGCATACAATGGCGTCATCAAAGCTCGTTTTTTCTAGTTCTTGTTTGACTAATACTTGCTCAAGTCGGTTTAAATGTTTTATACCTGCAAGCAAGGGTTGCTTCCCTAACTTAACTGCGCTAATAGTCAAATCAATTCCGTCATTTTGCCATTGCGTATAATGCGTAGGAAAGTCATGGCTAGAAATAATATAAGTGGGGTTTTGTGCACCGCTTGGGCTATAACCTCGCCCGCCTTGTCCACGGGTAATGATAATTTTAAGCACGCCCTTACTTTGCTTAGCAGTGACCTGAATGAGCATTTGCTTTAGGTCATTTTCCAAAGCCTGCCATTGCTCGAAGTCTATACCTAATCGCTGACAGTTATTTTGTAGTCGATTTAAATGTAAAGGCCATGCATGTAGCTTACCTTGCGTAAAACCAAGTGTCGTAAAAAAACCATCGCCGTAATGTAAAGATCGGTCAGCAACAGTAATATGGTTTTGTATTTGACCATTAACTATTATCAATTAAAAAACACCTCGCACAAAAAAGCCCAACAAACTGGGCTTTCAATAATGCACTGGATACGACACTAAATGCAATTAATTAGACTTTTTTAAACAGCAATGAGCCGTTTGTACCGCCAAAACCAAAAGAGTTACACAAGGCATATTCCATGCTTATTTTTCTAGCCTTATTGGCCACAAAATCCAAATCACAGCCTTCACCCGGATTATCCAAATTAATCGTTGGAGGGGCAATTTGGTCTTTTAGCGCCAAAATCGTAAAAATAGCTTCGATGGCCCCAGCTGCGCCCAACAAATGGCCTGTCATCGATTTAGTCGAACTGACCAAAACCGTTTTAGCGTGGTCTGCAAACACACTTTTTACCGCTGCTACTTCAGCAATATCACCAGCAGGTGTAGAAGTACCATGGGCATTAATGTAAGCAATAACTTGTGGTTCGATATTAGCGTCTTTAATTGCATTGCGCATGGCTGCTGCTGCACCCTCGCCATTTTCTGGAGGAGAGGTCATATGATAGGCGTCGCCACTCATGCCAAAGCCCACTAACTCAGCATAAATAGTTGCCCCCCGCTGTTTAGCAAACTCATATTCTTCTAGCATGATAACACCTGCACCTTCGCCCATAACAAAACCATCACGGTCTTTGTCCCAAGGTCGGCTGGCCGTCGTAGGACTGTCATTTCGCGTTGATAGAGCTCGCGCTGCAGCAAAACCACCCACACCAAGTCCACACACAGTGGATTCAGCTCCACCGGCTAACATGGCATCAGCATCACCATAAGCAATGGTTCGAGCAGCAATACCAATGTTATGAACCCCCGTGGTACACGCAGTCACAACATTTAGATTTGGTCCCTTAAGCCCTTCCATTATGGAAAGAAAGCCAGAGATCATATTAGTTATAGTAGCGGGCACAAAAAATGGGGATATTTTACGGGGGCCTGACTCGAGTAAACGGCTATGATTTTCTTCGATCAACCCCAAACCGCCAATACCTGAGCCGACAGCAACGCCAATTCTATCAGCGTTTTCATCAGTCACAACTAAGCCAGAGTGTGCCAACGCCTGTTTACCCGCGGCGATACCAAATTGGATAAACTTATCCATCTTTTTGGTTTCTTTTTTCGGAATATACAGTTCAACATTAAAATCTTTAACTTCACCGGCGAAACGAGTGGTGTACTCACTCGCATCGAATGACGTTATGGGACCAATCCCACTAACACCAGCAAGGATATTGCTCCAAGTCGAATCGACATCGTTACCCAAAGGCGAGAGCATACCAAGACCAGTCACAACTACGCGACGTTTAGACACAGAGGCCTCCGAACGATATAACAATAGATAGGTGAAATGATAAACGGCTCAGAGTGAGCCGTTTTTTTGGAACTTTTACGCTTCTTTATGAGCGTTAACGTAATCAATAGCAGATTGAACAGTTGTAATTTTTTCAGCTTCTTCATCAGGAATTTCAGTATCAAATTCTTCTTCAAGAGCCATGACCAATTCAACGGTATCCAATGAATCCGCACCCAAATCATCAACAAATGACGCTTCTGGCTTAACTTCTTCTTCTTTAACACCCAGCTGCTCGATAATGATTTTTTTAACGCGTTCTTCGATTGTACTCATAATTCTAGTTATCCCTTAAAAGTCTCTAGATATAAATTTGCGTGTAGTGTATTCACCAAGTCATCCCCTTGCAAGCAAGTCGAGTAACTTTCTTTCTGGTCAAACCACCCTACTACGCAGTCTAATAAACATAATATTAACAAGCAAGCGCCGACACACAAAATATCGTCTACCTGCCTATTATTTAACACATATGCATGCCACCGTTGACATGCAAGGTTTCGCCAGTGATATAACCAGCTTCATTACTGGCTAAAAATACCACTGCCGCTGCAATTTCTTCTGGTAAACCCAAACGATTTGCAGGTATATCGCGCAAAATAGTTGATTTTTGCTCGTCATTTAAAGACTTTGTCATATCAGTATCAATAAACCCAGGAGCCACCACATTGACCGTGATGCCTCTAGACGCGACTTCTCGTGCCATAGACTTACTAAAACCGATAACCCCCGCTTTAGCCGCGGCATAATTAGCTTGACCGGCATTACCAGTACTACCCACTACTGAACCAACATTGATTATGCGACCAAAGCGTTTTTTCATCATGCCACGCAACACTGCTTTTGATAATTTAAATATGGCGGTCAAATTGGTATCCATAATATCTTGCCACTCTTCATCTTTCATCCGCAGCAATAGATTATCGCGGGTAATACCTGCATTGTTAATAAGAATATCAATGCCACCGTGGTCTTGATTGATCTCATCTAATAAAGATTGTATCGAAGCTGCATCAGCCACATTAAGTACCTTACCTACGCCATTATCGCCAAGATATTGACCAATCGCATCGGCCCCATTTTGTGATGTGGCGGTACCAATAACAGTGGCACCTTGGCTGGCTAATTTCTCAGCAATAGCTTTACCAATTCCTCGGCTTGCGCCGGTTACCAAGGCTACTTTTCCATTTAAATTTGACATAAATTTCTCTTTTTTAATCCTAAACTTTAAGCGTTATTGGCAATAGACTCGGGGGAATTTAGCGCTTCACAACTAACGCGTTTATCGATACGTTTGGCTAAACCTGTTAATACTTTACCTGGGCCAATTTCGAATAAACTCGTTACGCCCTTATCGGCTAAATCTACAACGGTCTCAGTCCATCTGACCGGACTGTAAAGCTGTTTCACTAAAGCTAATTTAATTGCATTTGGCTCAGTTTCAATGGTCACGTCTACATTATTGATCACTGGGATTTGGGCAATAGAGAACTCAATATTGTGCAATAATTCTTGTAATTTTTCAGCCGCGGGTTGCATCAAAGCACAGTGCGACGGGACGCTCACTGATAAAGGAAGAGCGCGTTTTGCGCCATTCTCTTTACAATAGTCAGCAGCGACCTTAGCAGCCAGAGTCGTGCCTGCGATGACAACTTGCCCTGGTGAATTAAAGTTCACAGCCGAAACCACTTCATTGGTCTCAGTCTGTGCTTTATCACAGCTGTGAATCACTTTGTCATCGTCTAAACCAATGATGGCATACATCGCACCGGTACCTGCAGGCACCGCTTGCTGCATAAATTGCCCTCTAGCTTCAACCAATTTAATCGCATCAGTAAATTTAATAACGCCTGCACAAACTAAGGCGGAATACTCACCAAGAGAATGTCCGGCCATATAATCAGGTAAGGCTCTGCCACTCTCAGTTAATACCTTAAATAAAGAATAACTAGCCGCTAATAAAGCAGGTTGAGTTATGTGCGTTTGATTAAGCTTATTTTCGTCTTGTTGTACAACTTGCCACAAGTCATAACCTAAGACCTCACTGGCCTCAGCAAATACATTCAATATTGAAGGATACTCAGTCACTAGGTCACTTAACATGCCTAATGTCTGTGATCCCTGACCAGGGAAAACCCACGCTTGTTTACTCATATAAATATCTCGGATAAAAAATTAATAACGGACTAAAGCTGATGCCCAGGCAAAACCGCCGCCGAAAGCTTCTAATAATAAAGTTTGACCGCGTTGTATGCGTCCATCACGTATAGCAGTATCTAAGGCGGTAGGTACCGTTGCTGCTGAAGTATTACCATATTTCTCTAAAGTCAAAACCACTTGATCTAAGGACATTTCCAACTTTTTGGCTGTCGCTTTAATAATTCTAAAATTGGCTTGATGCGGCACTAACCAATCTAAATCAGATTTCTGCATATTATTGGCGGCCAATGTTTGTTCAACAATCTCGCTTAATTTAGTCACGGCGACCTTAAAGACCTCGTTACCTTTCATCGAGCCCCAATTTTGATGGACAGATAGTTCATCACCATGAGTTGGATTACCTATGGTCAATAAATCGCCATAAGAGCCCGCAGCATTAATATGCGTGGAAAGGATTCCTGGCTCTTCACTGGCCTCGATGATGGTTGCACCTGCTGCATCACCAAACAGGATGACCATGGTACGGTCTTCCGGATTAATTAAGCGGCTTAAGCAATCTGTGCCAATAACCAACACTCTTTTTACCATGCCTGTCTTTATGTATTGATCAGCCACACTCAAGGCATAACAATAGCCTGCACAAGCTGCTGCCACATCAAAGGCTGGTATGCCATTTAATTCCAGTGCCTTTTGAATTTCACAGGCAGTACTAGGCAGAGCATATCGGCCACTGGTAGTGGCACAAACGATCATATCAATGGATTTAGGATCGATGTTAGCCGCTTCTATGGCTTTTTTACTCGCTTCTACACCCATAGTGGCAGCCGTTTCATTTGCCCCTATAATTCTTCGCTCTTTAATACCTGTACGATCGGTAATCCAGTCATCAGAGGTATCAACCATTGTTGCCAAGTCGGCATTAGTACGTATTTCACTTGGATAATAACTACCCGTGCCAATTATTCTTGAATTCATGTATTAGTGGCGCTCCCTTAAGACAGCTTCTATTTTATCTTTTATTCTTGTCGGAACCTGCATAGAGACTTCTTTGACTGCTTGTCGAATAGCATATAAAAAAGCCTCAGACGAGGCATTACCGTGGCTCTTAACCACAATCCCGCGCAATCCTATCAGACTCGCGCCGTTATACTGGTCGGGGTTCATCCGCAAATAGATATTCCGCAGTAAAGGAAGGGCAATTTTAGCTAAAATTCGATTTAACCAGTTCTGATTAGAGGCTTTTTTTACTTCGTTAATGACTAACTTAGTTAAGCCTTCACAAGATTTAAGGGCAATATTGCCTGCAAAGCCGTCTGTGACAATGACATCAGCTTTTTGGCTAAAAATATCATTACCCTCTACATAGCCTATATAGTGAATACTAGAGCTTTCACGCAACATTTTTGCCGTGCTCTTTACTCGCTCATTGCCTTTATTCTGCTCTGACCCGACGTTTAACAATCCTACTTTGGGTTTGTCTAGTTTACCCACCAATTCGGCTAATACCGAGCCCATCACTGCATATTGAAACAGGACTTCAGAGTCACAATCGACATTTGCCCCTAAATCAAGCAAATAAACTTTACCGTTATCCACAGTGGGCATTAACGAAATCAGCGCTGGACGATGAACCCCGGGTAACATTTTGAGCACATGATAGGCCATAGCCAATAAGGCCCCCGTATTACCGGCACTAACACAACCATCAGCTTGACCTTGCTCAACCAAATTCAGCATACGGCGCATCGATGAATCTTTTTTATTTCTCAGCGCAGCAATGGGCGCTTCATCCATGGCAACAACTTGTTGACAATCAGACAATTGTGAACGGCTTTGGATATCGGGTGTTTGTTTGTCATACCAAGCTTCTAACAGCTCAATAGGACCACATAAAATGAGGTGTAAATTTGGATTTTCTAATAAAGAATTTAATGCGGCGGGCAAAATAATATGGGGGCCGAAATCGCCCCCCATGATATCTAACGCTAAGGTTAGACGACTCAAAGTCAATACTCTTTAAAACTAAAGAGAAAGAACTTTTTTGCCTTTATAGTAACCATCAGCAGTCACGTGATGACGAACATGCGTCTCACCTGACGTTGAATCTACTGACAAAGTAGTGGTACCTAATGCATCATGTGAACGACGCATACCACGCTTTGAACGGGATTTTTTACTTTTTTGTACAGCCATTGCTTGCTCCTAGTCTCGCTTAAGTTCTTTCAAAACCGCGAACGGGTTTGGGCGCTCATCGGCCGGTTCAATTACTCCAAAACTCATACTATCCGCTTTAACACTGCAATCCTCCTCTGCATGAAGGGCTACAATAGGCAAAGATAATATCAGCTCATCCTCAAGACATTGAAGTAAGTTGATTTCTCCATGGTCATTGACCTCAACCGGTTCGTAAGCGTCCGGTAACTCATCTATATCTTCTTTATCAGTACCCTGCACTGGACTGAAGCAAAAAGATACGTTTATTTGATGAGCAAAGACGTTGTAACATCTTTGACACAAAAGTGATGCGGCACATGACATGTGTCCCTCAAAGTAAGTAAGACCCTGCTCGTCTTTTTTAAACTTAACTTCAATGTCCACTTCATCGTCAATACCAGCAACTGTTTCACACAATCTAGCCATATCAACAGTCAACATGACGCCCCGATACTCGGAACGTTTATTAGCACTTTTGATTGGGTCTACCTGTTTCGGCAGTTTCACTTTTTGCATAGCGCGCGCATCTTATAGAGTCAAAGGCCTTTAGTCAAAGAAAATGTATTAAAAACAGTATAAGAACCACTATAAATATGCTTTTATGTGTCAACTAATACTATAGCTTTACAACTTTCTTCATTATGAAAATCATTCTAGCATCAAGTTCACCTTACCGGGCTACATTACTGGCAAAATTATCCCTACCTTTTATATGTCAATCACCGGATATAGATGAAAGCCCCATCGCTAAAGAAAAAGTTGAGGCTCAAGTCGCACGCCTTGCTTCGCTAAAAGCCATGGCTCTGGGAGGTTGTGAAGAAGATGCCTATATTATTGGCTCTGACCAGTTGGCAATGTGTAATGGGGAGGTATTAGGTAAACCAGGTAGTTTTGATGCAGCCGTACTGCAATTAAAAAAATTAAGTGGTCAAAAAGTAACATTTTATACAGGTCTGTGTTTATTAGATGCGGCGACCCAACAACAGCAAACCATTGTAGAAAAATTCAATGTTAGCTTTAAACATCTCAGTGACAAACAAATTCATCGTTACTTGATGATTGAAAAACCCTTTGACTGCGCAGGTAGTTTCAAAAGTGAGGGATTGGGTATTGCTTTGTTTGATAAACTCGAGGGCCGCGATCCTAATACTTTAGTCGGTCTGCCATTAATTGCCCTCGTAGAACTATTTGCTAACTGGGGAATAGACATTTTCGACTTTATGCAAGTAGATGAAAAATCCCCCTACTAATAAAGGTAGAGGGATCTACTCCAAACCAAAAAGTTTATGCGCTTTCTTTTTCTAACTTATTCAAAGCATTTTTTAATGCGTTGTCCAAGGGCGCTTGAAAGCTCACTCGTTCATTTGAATTAGGGTGAATAAAGGAAAGCGAATAAGCATGCAAAAATAAACGTGTTAAGCCCAAACGTTGCATTCTGCTGTCAAAATTATTGTCGCCATATTTGTCGTCACAAGCGATGGCATGCCCTGCATGTAAACAATGCACCCTAATTTGGTGGGTACGACCGGTAATTGGCGAAGCCTCAACTAAGGTCGCATCACGATAATTATTTAATATACGAAAACGCGTTTCTGACGCTTTCCCTTCTACTTCGTTGACCGACACCATTCGCTCACCGGATTTAAGCACATTTTTGATTAATGGGGCTTTTACTTTAAAGCGGTTATCAGGCCAATTGCCGCTAACTAAGGCTTGATAACGTTTATCAACTTGTTTTTCTCGAAGTTGTTCGTGCAAGCTTTTAAGCGCTGACCGCTTTTTAGCAATCAATAAACACCCCGAGGTGTCTCGGTCTAAACGATGCACCAATTCTAAAAACTTTTGCGCAGGGCGCAGAGCACGCAATGCTTCTATTACACCAAAACTCAAGCCACTGCCACCATGCACTGCCGTACCCGTGGGTTTGTTCAACACAATTATCCACTCATCTTCAAATAGAATATGATTTTCAAGACTGGCTACTTTATCCAATTTAGTTGAAGGTAACTCACTGGGCTCAGACACCCTTATCGGTGGGATACGCAGTTCATCATTAGCCAAAAGCTTATATTCAGGCTTTACCCGCTTTTTATTAACGCGAATTTCACCTTTACGTAAAATCCGATATATAAGGCTTTTGGGCACACCTTTTAACAGTGTGCGTAAAAAATTATCAATCCGTTGCCCTTCTAGCTCTGGTTCAATAGTAATAAATTGTACTTTCAAAAATGTTTCGTCGCTCATACGCCTGCTATTTTAGTTGGAATGACTATTGTTGCGCTTACCGTTTTAATAACTTGCTAGTTTAAACCCTTTAGTGTGATAATGCGCCCGTTTTTAAGCACGAAGTAATATTAAAAACAAACAGATGTATTAACCTGTTCTGTGAGCAAAACGACCTTTCGTCGTATATAAGCAAGACATGCCAACTGTGAAGTGAGTCACTTTTCAACAGTGTGATTAAACAGAACCAAGACATCAGCGATTTAATTTAACTATCGATCGCCACAAAGATGTAAAGAATGTAAATGAATTGACAAGGCATCTGAGTCCAACCGAATACCACAAGTAAGTTGGTTCGAATGCTTGAAAGTTTTAAGAATAGCTAAAAACAACTTGGATAACTCGCTGCGTCTAATGCCCACGCTAAGAATTTGGGTAAAAGTGTTAAATAACAAAGCATTACTAAATAATGACTGAGACACTTAAGCGATTAAAAAACTTAAAATAAGCATACAGTCGTGAGGCTGCATAATATAATTGTCACATCACCCTGCAAATCTTTCATCTAGAGCGGTCGGTACTTTACCGAGCAAACAAGAATGAAAAGAATGTTAATCAATGCAACTCAGCAAGAAGAGCTGCGCGTTGCACTTGTAGATGGACAAAAATTATATGATTTGGATATCGAAAGCCCAGGTCATGAACAAAAAAAATCCAATATCTATAAAGGTACTATTACCCGCGTCGAGCCTAGCTTAGAAGCGGCTTTTGTCGATTATGGTGCTGACCGCCACGGTTTTTTACCTCTCAAAGAAATCGCCCGTGAATACTTCCCCCAAGGTTACAAATTTGACGGCCGTCCTAATATTAAAGATGTCATCAAAGAAGGCCATCAAGTCATTGTTCAAATCGATAAAGAAGAGCGCGGCCAAAAAGGCGCAGCGTTAACTACCTTTATTAGTTTGGCTGGTAGCTATTTAGTATTAATGCCTAATAATCCAAGAGCTGGCGGTATTTCACGCCGTATCGAAGGCGACGAACGTACTGACTTAAAAGACGCACTAAATGGCTTGGAATTGCCTGATGGCATGGGCTTAATTGTTCGAACTGCCGGAGTAGGAAAATCACCTGAAGAACTGGCTTATGACCTAGATTATCTAGTCTCTGGCTGGTCACGTATCAAAGAAATTGCTGAGTCTCGTCCAGCACCATTTTTGATCCACCAAGAAAGTGATGTGGTAGTTCGCGCCCTGCGTGATTACTTGCGTCGTGACATTGGTGAAATCCTGATTGATCAGGTAGAAGTATATGAACGTGCGTTAAAACATGTTCAACAGATGCGTCCTGATTTTGTTAACCGCGTAAAACTTTATCGCGGTGAAGTACCGTTGTTTAGCCATTATCAGATAGAAAGCCAGATAGAATCAGCCTTTCAACGTGAAGTGCGTCTGCCTTCTGGTGGCTCTGTTGTTATAGATCCTACAGAAGCCCTAACCTCTATTGATGTTAACTCTGCCCGCGCCACTAAAGGCAGTGATATTGAAGAAACCGCGTTTAATACTAACCTTGAAGCGGCTGATGAAGTTGCCAGACAGTTGCGCTTGCGTGACTTAGGTGGCTTAGTGGTTATCGATTTCATCGATATGACCCCCATTCGTCACCAACGGGAAGTAGAAAACCGTCTAAAAGATGCTGTTAAACATGATCGGGCTCGTGTGCAATTAGGCCGAATCTCACGTTTTGGTTTAATGGAAATGTCTCGCCAGCGTCTGCGTCCTTCATTAGGTGATTCAGCACACAACGTCTGTCCGCGCTGTTCTGGTCACGGCACGGTTCGGGGCACGGAATCTCTGGCTTTATCTGTTCTTCGCATCATGGAAGAAGAGAGTATCAAAGACAATACCGGTCAAATTGAAGCACAATTGCCGGTTAACGTTGCCACCTATTTATTAAATGAAAAACGTCGTTCAGTCGCTAGCATTGAAAAGCGTCATGGCGTGCAGTTAATTATTATTCCTAATCCAAAATTAGAAACGCCTCACTACAACCTAGTGCGTCGTCGCCCAGATGATGTGCTGCAAGAAATGAGTTATAACTTGCCCCTGGTTGAAGTAGAAGAAACCATTGCAGATCGTACCGTCGCAGCCCCTGTTACCCGTGAACAACCGGCCCTAGATAGTTTGGTATCACCAGATAAACCAGCGAATGTACCTACACCGACTGTGACAGCCACAGACGTCGCTGCAAATCAGTCTTTACTTGGTAAAATAAGTGCGTGGTTAGGTGGTTTATTCAGCTCACCTGAACCGAAGCAAACTGAAGTTCCCAAAAAAGAAACTCATACTCGAAATCAGGACAGAGGTCAGCGTAATACACGTAACAATAGAAATGACAGAAATAACAAAACTGGCAAATCTTTTGAGCGTAAAGAACGCACTGACAATACCGCCACTGCAGGAAGTACTGGGACTGAACAAAACAATACTCGCAATGAGCGTAAACCTCGTCGCGATGATAAGCGCAATAAGCCACGTCGCGAAGAGACCGCCGCTGCGACTACAGAATTACCTGTTGAAAAACAGGTCGATACTAAGCCTGCTGCCCCAGCACCCAAGAAAACTGAACGCGTAGCAGAGCGTCGTAAACGCAGAGATACGCGTCGTACTGTGCGCGTTGATGCAGATAAAGAGAATACCAACACTGATGCTAGCAATACAGTCGTAGCTCAAGCTCCGAGCGATGAAAATAAAGTTAGCGCTAAAAATACTGTCGAAGCCAAGGTTGTTGAACAACAGGTCAATGATAAAACGCTTGAATCCTCTGTTGTAAGCAATACAGCGCCAAGCTCTGAAGTAAAAGCTGAAGCGTCGGTTCAAGTCAATAATGAGCAGGCAACTGAGCAAAACAAAGATGCGACTCAAGCACCAGCATCTGAATCAGGTGAACAACAAGCTACTACAGACGAAAATACGGCTCGTGCGCGCAGTCGTCGTTCTCCCCGTCATATCCGCGCTGCAGGTCAAAAACGTCGTAAAGACAATGATGAGAAAGCCGATGCTGAAGTAAAATCAGGTGATGGCGTTGTGCAAGATGAACTGCAATTTGATGCACCAACTCAAGCCGAAGTGGTCGCAGAAAAAGCGCAATCGTCTGCCCCACTGGTTACCGCGGAAGTCTCAGAAGAGAAAAATGCCTCTAAACCAGCAGCTATAGTTGAAGCTAAAGAAAAAGTTGCCGATGCGGTTGTGACTGAAAGTCCAGTAGCAGAGTCCAATGCTAAAGTGGCTGCTGTTGAAGAAACTAACGTGGTAAGTGAAGCGCCAAAAGTGGCCGTAGCTGCTGAACAAGCGCAAGTAACAACACAGACTGACACAGTTGAAGCACCTGCAACAACGGCTCCTGTTTTACCAACAGAGGCGAAACCTTCTGTTGCAGTCAAAGCAAAAGACATCAGCAATGTTAAAAAAGCGGCTTCAGCCCCGATGGCGAGACCGGTATCTATTGATGAAGGTTTTACTGAACTCAATATCAAGGCTTTAGCGAATGATGCTAGACCTGCTATCAAAGTATCAGGAAAGACAGCAGGCTTTAAAAGCGCCTCAATGAGTGCGACTGCACCAGCTACTCGTCCTAACTCTGAACAATAGATATTCAATATAATAAAAGCCGCAAATGTTTAAGCATTTGCGGCTTTTAAATTTTTCCAATTTCTTGGTTTGCTTTTTAGTTATATAAAGTCAACCACCCTCTTTAACAAAATGCTAAAATTTAGCCTCTTGTTTCAATGTAAATTAACACTGAGATCCTCCTATGAGTTTTGCCGAACTAGGCCTATCCCCAAAAATACTTTCTGCCGTATTGGCTAAAGGTTACGACACTCCCTCTCCTATCCAACTTCAAGCGATTCCTGCCGTATTAGCAGGGCGAGACGTAATGGCCGCAGCCCAAACAGGCACAGGTAAAACTGCAGGATTCACCTTACCCATCCTTGAACTACTAGCCAAAGGCAAACCAGCTGGGGTTAATCAAGCAAGAGCTTTGATACTAACGCCCACCCGCGAGTTAGCAGCCCAGGTAGGTGAGAGCGTAGCAGCCTATGGTAAAGATTTACCCTTGCGTTCTGCAGTCGTCTTTGGCGGTGTGGGCATTAACCCGCAAATGCTAAAACTCCGTAAAGGGGTAGATGTATTGGTAGCAACACCTGGCCGATTATTAGATTTGTATAACCAAAATGCCGTGCGTTTTAATCAACTGGAAATTTTGGTCTTGGATGAAGCGGATAGAATGCTCGACATGGGCTTTATTCACGACATCAAGAAGATTATTAAATTGTTGCCTGTCAAACGTCAAACACTGATGTTTTCAGCAACGTTTTCTGACGAAATTCGTCAGCTAGCTAAAGGCCTGGTAAATAATCCAGCTGAAATTTCCGTATCTCCGGCCAACACTACTGTAGATTCAGTAGAGCAATGGGTCTATCCGGTTGATAAGACGCAAAAAACCGCCGTGTTGATCAAACTTATAAAAGACGAAGACTGGCAACAAGTCTTAGTTTTTAGTCGCACCAAACATGGCGCCAATCGCATTGTTAAGCAATTAGAAGCGAAGAATATTCCAGCCGCCGCTATCCACGGCAATAAAAGTCAAGGTGCGCGAACCAAAGCCCTCGCAGATTTTAAACAGGGTAAAGTCAAAGCATTAGTTGCTACTGATATCGCCGCACGAGGTTTAGATATTGACCAATTACCCCAAGTGGTAAATTACGACTTACCCAATGTACCGGAAGATTACGTTCATCGTATCGGTAGAACCGGTCGTGCGGGTGCTTCAGGACAGGCTATTTCCTTTGTTGCCAGTGACGAATTTAGCTTTTTAGCTGATATTGAGCGTCTGATCAAACAGGTGATACAACGTAAGACTGTCAAAGGTTTTGAACCGTCCAATGCTCTCCCTGAATCACGTTTAGATACACGGCCCATCAAGGCAAACAAACCCAAAAAACCTAAGCCGGATCATCGTGATGGCCAGCGCTCAGGTGAAAACCGCACTGGACATCAAGCAAAACGTTCACAGCGTCCTCAGCGTAAACCTCAGGCATAAGCTTACTTTCTGGCTATAAGTCAGGAAATGCATACAAGACAGCTATCTATTTGTTTCTAGATGGTATGTCTTGTTGCCATACATCCCAATTTTGCACAATATGATCCACTACTTTCGCTCCCACTATTACGATATTTTCTACTGTTTCAGCAAAGCCTCCTGCAGTTTGGCCGGGCGCTGGATCTAAGTGGGCTAAGGTTGTTTCATTTGGATTACCTTGATCAAAATTTACTGCACCACGTAAGCTCATTAAACGTTGTGTGCCCACTGTACGACTCATTACTTGGGCAATAGCCGTCACTTCCATCTCTGTTATCACATAATCATCGGCACCATAGGATGAGGCGATGTACTGCGCTTCTTGTGATAAACCAGGTCCGTGGAAAAAAGTATCTCCCGTCATATGTGTTCCCTTATTCACTGAAGGTGAACGACGTGCAGCGGCTTGAGGATAGCGCATTCTATAAGCCTTAGCAGCGGGAGAGTCTTTTAGTTGTAGCCCTTGGCTCAAGGCTAAACACCACTTTAACAATAAAGGATTAACCTGGTAACGTCTAATGTCTTCATAACCTTTACGTGGCATGAATGTGGGCTGGCCTTCGCCCCCTTCCTCTGGTTTCCAACGATGGCCAAGGTCATAATCGACTAACCATGAGCCCCAACTGACATCGCCAATTGTGCCTTTCGATGGTGGTGTGCCGCCCACACCGCTGATCACGAAGTAAGTGTGACTCAGGTCTAATTTTTCATTTAGTAATATGGCTTGTAAAGATGAAGATGAGCCAACTTTACCCATGCCAAGTACAGCACCGCACACCCCATTATCATTACAATAAACCGGGTTAAGTGCGCCAGCGACGTGAATGGCCTCACTGTGCAAAAAATAGCGTTCATACCAAAATTGAAATTCACCCGCCTTATCACCTGAATTTTTTCCAATTTCGAACATTGCAGCGATAAATACTTTCACTTCAATGGGTTTGGCTTGAGCTGGAGCCCAGCATAAAAATAAGATTAGGCAGAAAAGTACACTGCGAACAACGTGGAATTGGTACATGAATTGACGCTCATTAAAATTGTTGAATAATTAATGGTATCGAAGATTCAGCAATACTGCTCAACAAATTTATTTAAGTACAGAGTCAAATATCAGAAGTAACACCTGCCCTTTGGCCTTCATACTAGTTTGTGTCCAACTATAAGCGACCGCGGTGTAATGTGTGCATCGCTTCATCAAACTGATACTTCACTCTTCATCAATTGAATGAGGGTTTGAAACTTGATTAGAGTGTGTTCTGCTGGCGGGAGACAAAACATAGAAAACATTAGTCCCCAACCAAATGAATAAATGATTGAGGTAAAATCAGTCATTTAATGGAGTTTGATCCATAGCTGATTATTTGCTTTTAGCGCGATAAGTTAATTCAAGTCGTGATATCAATTTTAAAAACTAGTTAGTTCACTAATAAACAATACGATCAGTATAATTAACAAAACGTTTCAACCTCGTTGCTAAATTGCTCATAATCACCTTTTATTCAAGCAAAAAAAAAGAGTGCCCAATTGGCACTCTTTTTTAGAACTTCACCTGTGGGCAGGTGATAAAATTACTTGGCTAATTTAGCAACCGCAGCAGTCAATGCGTCGATTTTAGCGCTTAATTCTTCAATTTTTGCATCAGTATCAGAGCTGTCTAAACCAAGTTTAGCGCGCACTGCTTCAACACGGTGGTCAAGGTCAGTTTTAGCAACAAGCTTAGTTTTGGCTTCAGTGAACTTGCTCTTACCTTCGGTTTCAAGCTTTTCGCCTTTTACAACTAAATCAGCAAACATTTTGTTTGAGTCAGTAGAAAGGGTTTCAAAACGACTTTTTGCTTCTTCGAAGCCTTTACCGTAAGCACCTAAACCGGCTAACCATACTTTGCGAGCTAAAACTTCAGCAGATGCAGCTTTTTCTTTAATCATTTCGATGTTGTTCATAATATTTACTCCGTAGATCTTAATAAAGGGGTTTGCTTTCTCAATGGAGGCGATACTACGGAGTAATTTTAGAAATCGCATACTAATTGAACAATTATTTTTAAATATTTTTTAATATAATTTAATGTGTTGATTTTACTGCAGGGCCATCAAGGTATAATGACAATTAGTTTTTTGCACAGGCCAACTCACATTGAAGTTTAATAAACTGAACCACGGCGAGTAAGCCATTGCCTCTTGAAGAACTTAAGTGACGAGATAAACCCAATTGATGTAAATACGCGGCCATATCAAAAACGGCAATACTTTCCACCTTTTGTCCTTGCAGCACTTCAAATATAATAGCCAATAAACCTCGTACGATTTTACTCGGTGAATCACCTTGTAAATGAAGGTGCTGCTCTTTGACTTCACAGTTAAGCCATACTTGGCTCTCGCAGCCATTGACTTCATATTCAGCCACTTGCAAATGCACAGGTAAGCGGTTCAGCTCTTTTCCGGCCATCATAATTTCTCGATATACACTATCCCATCCTTGGGCCGCTTTAATTTTTTGCGCTAAAGGCAAAATATTGACTATCGGCCGAAGCTCTGACGCGACGACCACATTCGACTCATCTTGAATTGCGCTATCAGGCGCTAATTGCAGCACAGCGTTTTTTAAGGCTTGCATAAAAGCATCTATATCAGCAAACGTATTGTAACAAGCCAATGAAATCCGCAGAGTACCGGCTAATCCTAATCGTTGCATTAAAGGCATTGTGCAGTGATGCCCTGTTCTGATTGCAATATTTTGTTCACTTAATAAGATGCTTAGATCTTGAATATTCAGTCCTATCAGGGTAATCGACTGCAGGGCTATACTATTTTTAGTTTCACCCCATAATTGCACTTGTTTAATCTGAGCTAATTGCTGCAGCAGATATGCATAAAGCTCAGATTCGATTTGATCAATCAATGCACGATGTTGCTCAATAAAAGCAACTGCCGCACCGAGTCCCAATACCCCAGCAATATTAGGTGTGCCCGCTTCAAACTTATAGGGTAGTCCTTGAAAAGTTGAGTCAAAATACCCTACTTGCTGGATCATTTCCCCGCCGTATTGGTAAGGTGACATTGATTCAAGTAAGACTTGTTTGCCATACAATACGCCAATACCGGTAGGACCATACATTTTGTGAGCGCTAAATACATAAAAATCACAATCTAATGCCTGCACATCAACCTTCAAATGACTGATAGCTTGGGCTCCATCGATAAGAGTCATTGCGCCGAGGGCTTTTGCCTTTTTAATAATAAGCTCGATGGGATTAATGTTACCTAAGGTATTGGAAACATGTGTTACTGCCACTAACGCGGTTTGACTATCAATTAACTGCAAAGCCTGTTCAATTAACAAACACCCTTTATCATCTACCGGCATAATGCGTATTTGCAAAGCAAAGCGCTGCGCCATTTGTTGCCATGGCACCAAGTTAGCGTGATGTTCCAAAGCCGAAAGCAGTATTTTTTGCCCGGTCTGCAGATGTTGAGTGCTTAAACAATTTGCGACTAAATTAATACTTTCAGTGGCGCCTTTGGTCCAAATAATTTCTCTGTCACTTTTTGCACCAATAAAATGCTGAACTTGCTGACGTACGGCTTCAAATTTTGCGGTAGTTTGAGCGGCAAGTGTATGGCTAGAACGGTGCACATTGGCATTTTCATTAGAGTAATACTGATTAGTCCGCTCAATTACGCTCAGTGGTTTGTGACTTGTGGCAGCGCTGTCTAAATAGATCAGTGGCCTTGCCCCGACAAGTTGAGGAAAAAGCGCTTTGAGTGGATTATTTTGCATGGATAACAAACTGGAGACTTTGGTTTAAACAGCCGACAATTGTTGTCAATTAAAGCAACTTAGGCAAGCGTTTAATGCCGCTTCTTCATGACTTCTTCAATTAATTCAACCAGCCGAATAATTTTATTATTTGATAATTGTCGATAATCAAAATACGGGCAAACAATAAGATTAAACTCTGGCGCTATGGCAAATTCATTGTCTAGCCACACTAGGTTTGCGGGCAGATTAAGTGATTTTGCGTAAGTTTTGCCCATAATCAAATTTAAACACCCATTTATAGCAGGCCTTAGTTCATAATGCGCAAAACACAATGCGGTATTAGAGTCTTCTTGTAATAATTGCTGGTCGCGGTAGTTTTGCCAACTGGTAAATAGACGTTTGTCTGGTATATTCAAACCAGACTTGGGTAAGGCGTACATTAATTTGGCATAAACATTAAACACCTTACGCCAACCATTACCACAAGCTAATCCGATGGCCCTTATTTCACCGGGGATTAGAGCAAAGATTAGATCTTGCTGACTATTATCCTGCCTTGCGAAGCGGTAACTCGGACGATTGCCAATGTAAACGCGTATTTTTGCTGACTCGTCACCTAAACCAGTAATGTCAAACATAAAGCGCTATTGCGCTTTATCCTCTGCTAAATTAGCCAAATCTTCTTCAATACACTCAAGCATTTCATTAGCTTCTAACATAATCCCTTCTTCGTCATCCCCCAAAGGAAAGACCAATACTAAGGTATTGTTATTTTGCATACCCGGCAGCCATTTTTCGACCCATTCCGAAAATTCAATCTGCTTGGGTTCACAATCAGGGAAATCATTTTTAACCCACGCAGTGGCAAAAGACTCACAAGGCCAAATTGGCATACACAAATCGTCATCCGCTTTTAGCATAACCCAGCCGTCAGCGCCAAATAAGCCCCACACATAACGCTTTTCAATTAATTGCGCCAAGGTATAGTCAAAGCGCTGCTCCGGGAGCATTTTGTTTAACGCAATAAACTCTTCAGATGATACTTCATTCATAAACTTTCCTTCTAATCCCTTAAACCTTTCCTAAATATTTTGCACATCAATAATAATATTTTTACTGATCATTTATATTCGCCATCGCCCGCTAGAGCTTTTACATATGCCTGTGATTATAAAGTCTTATTGGAGATTAATCAGCAATTGAACACAATTGATTGAATAAAAACTAGTGCTAGAGAAAAACCTGTGTTCATGGCAGTATTTAAACCTCCCACCCCATCTAATACTTGGTGCTCATGGACTCACTTTCTATATTAAACCCCACGAAATTAAAAAAAACACTACTTATAAGTACATTGTTGTTGGCTGCTTGCTCGCCCACTGAACCGCCTCTTAATCCAATGATTGGCGATACTGGGCAAGAATTGTCGCAAACTGCCTTAAATGCCGATGTCATTAAATACGACCTTGAACTAGAAATATTTCCCGAAGACAAAAGTATAAAAGGAATTGGCCGCAGCGAGTTTTTGCTGATTAATGATTCCCAATATGTGGAGTTAAAGCTTGATAGTCGTTTTGATATCGAAAAAATAATAGTTAATGAACACAACAGTGATTTTACCCGCAATGGCGGAATTTTATTGATTGATTTGGGTAAAAACGAAAGTGCAGGTGAAACCATCAATGTTGCCGTTTATTATTCAGGTAAGCCCCATGTCGCCTTAAATGCCCCTTGGTCAGGAGGCATTGTTTGGAGCGAAACTGAGCAAGGACAGCCGTGGATTGCGACCGCAGTACAAGGCGAAGGCTGTGACCTATTTTGGCCGTGTAAAGACCATTTTAGCGATAAAGCCGACTCTATGCGCATTCGTCTCACTGTTCCCAAAGGGCTCAGTGCCGTCACCAACGGCGTATTACAGGACATTAAAGACATAGGTCAAGATAAACAACAGTTTGATTGGCTATTGTCCGTTCCAGCCAGTGACTACAATATTGCCTTGAATATCGGCCCTTATACTCGTATCCAGCAAAACTATACCAGTGTGAATGGCACTGAAGTACCTATTGAGTTTTGGGCGTTAACGCAAAACACAGAAAAAGCCAAGACTCTGCTTAATGATGACTTAGCTCAGCAAATTGCCTACTTCGAAGCACAATTAGGCCCCTATCCGTGGGGCGATCAAAAATTAGGCTTTGTCGAAACGCCACACCTTGGTATGGAGCATCAAACCATCAACGCCTACGGTAAGAAATACCTACGAGATGAAAATGGTTATGACTGGTTGTTACAGCACGAATTAGCCCATGAATGGTTCGGTAATTTGATGACCCATGAAAAACTCAATGACGCTTGGCTGCACGAGGGTTTTGGTTTTTATATGCAACCGGCCTACAGCCTAGCTAAATTTGGTTCGGCGGCTTACAACTCCACAATGTACAAATCTTATTTAGGATTAGTCAATTGTGAGCCCGTAGTAAGAGAAGGCCAAATTACCTCAGAACAAGCGTTTAATTCTGATATCTATGGCAAGGGAGGCTGGACTTTGCACACCTTACGCTGGTTATTAGGTGATGAATTATTTTGGCAAGCGACTCGCGAATTACTTTATGGGACATATGATTCGGCATCCTTAACCTATCCCATTCAAACGCGCTATCGTAATACTCAGGAATTCATAGACATCGTTAATCGTCTCAGCTCTAAGGATTATACTTGGATGTTTGATGTCTACCTCAAACAAGCGGCGCTACCTGAACTCGTTACTTCTCGCCAAAACGGACAATTAAGCCTGAGTTGGCGAACATCCATCAACAAACCGTTTCCGATGCCTGTTCCTATTTCCATTAACGGTGAACTGCAAGTTTACCCCTTCGAAAATGACACATTGACCTTAGATGTTGAGGCCAGTGATAAGGTCATCATCGACCCAGAGATGAAGGTATTACGTTATCTGCCCATCATCGGGCTGTGTGAAGAAAACCTCGAAAAGCGTAAAAAGCGCTGATAAAAAAGGCGGCTTGGTGTGAATCAAGCCGCCTAATTAAAGCTTAATATTTTATATGCATTAGATCTGACAAACACCCACAAATTGACGAATTTCTTCAGCCTGCGACATGGCATCATCATAACCGCTTTTAATTAGCGCTTTACAATATTCTCGTTCGAACAATATGTAACTGGCTAAACTCGATCCGCCGCCACGTTTATTCGCCCCAATCATAGATAATAAAAATCGCATTGATTTAGGTAATTCATGGGTAAAGTTCATAGCCATTTCTTCAAATTTCACTCTGGGTTTGATAACCAATAACTCCACTGGGCGAACGTCTAATTCTCGTTGCTGTGCAGGCGTTATATGGGCCGCTAAACGGTTAAACCTTTCCAACATTTGTACATCTTCTTCTAAAGAGTCAATAAAAGCACTGTTTAGCAAGTTTCCTAGTACCTGGGCGATGGACGGAGAGTGCACAGTCACTAATCGCTCGTCTATCGATTCTGCTGAGCCGCTAACACCGATAACCAACAATTTGTCCGCGCCTAAGTGTAAGGCTGCACTCATGGGTGCAGACTGACGCAGAGCTCCATCGCCAAAGTACTCACGATTGATATGCACCGCAGGAAATATCGCCGGTAAGGCGGATGACGCCATTAAATGTTTATGCTCCAAAATAGTTTTAGCACCAATTCGGCGGCTTCGCTTCCAAAATTCTAGACTATCATGTCCTTGGAAAAAGCTAATATTCTGCCCAGAGGTATAACCCAATGCGCTTATAGATAAAGCATGGATATGGCCTTTTTGAATCATGTTATCCAAACGGATAATATCAATATTACGTTTCAGTAGATTAAACAAAGGGCGGTTATCGAACAGTGATAAAGGTTTGCCTTGGGCTATACCACTATGGAAAAAAGATAATATTATCTTGGTACTACTTTTGAGAATATCAAAATAACCCACTTGATGAATTTGATCCGAAGTTAAATTCGCCCATATTTTTTCAAGACCCACAACGGCTTGTGAAAAGTTATCGGCTTCAGTGGCTACTTTTGCAGCGTTAATCGCTCCAGATGAGGTGCCACATACAATTTGAAAAGGATTGATTGATGATTTCGGGAGTAACTCGGCAATGGCTTTTAATACACCGACTTGATAAGCACCACGCGCTCCACCACCAGATAAAACCAAGGCTGTTTTCATTCAACTCCTAATTTAGACTAAACCGACATGACCTGCTGCATTAAGCACTATACGCAATTCAACTTAAAAAACGAATATTCAAGATTAAAATTAGTTTAAAATTCAGTTAATTGCACTAAAGCCAAGTGACATTAATTAACGTAAAATAAAATGCTTTAACCTTGGATACTCACCTTTGTCGCATATCAATTCGGTACTCAGTCTCAGAACACAGGAATTGGCTAAATCTACGCGTGCTTTTAATGCTCGTGGTACCAAAGTACTCAGGTGTGAACATTGTTTGGTGCCCCTTAGCGAATGTATTTGTGCGTTTCGTCCGCACATTGAATGTCGCAGCGCTGCTTGTTTTATAATGTATCGAGGTGAATATTTCAAACCGAGCAATACAGGACGAATTATTGCGGATGTCATGCCTGATAATCATGCATTTGTGTGGGATCGCACCACGTTTGATCCGCAACTTTTGGCCCTGCTTAATGATCCAAAATATCAAGCTATAGTGGTGTTTCCTCAGCAATATGCTGAACCATCCCGCTGGATAAATACATTGGCAGACATCAGCCCCTCATGCGCCAAGAAAACGCCTTTGTTTGTCTTTCTTGATGGTACGTGGCGAGAAGCAAAAAAAATGTTCAAAAGTCCCTACTTGGCCCACCTCCCTGTTTTAGGAATTCAACCGACTGCAGCGTCGACTTATCAATTACGAGAAGCAGCTCACTTGCACCAGCTATGCACGGCTGAAGTTGCCATTGAGGTGCTCAAACTCGCCAAGGACAATATTGCTGCTCAGGCTTTAACGAGCTACTTTAACATTTTTCGCCATGCTTACATGGTGCACAAGCCCCACTTACGGGCCATTTAAAAATGGGCTAAATGCTTCTTTTATTTTTATCTTCCAAGCGCTATGCCTTCGGCTGTAAAAAAAATTAGTCAGCATAGCCACTGCCTATTGCTCTAAAGGGCATTTCTAATTCTAATTCAGGGACCTGTAAACCAATCCATGTAGGAAAAGTATTACTGTTTGGGCCAGGAAAAACCGTATATTCATTCGCCCAAGGGTAACGATTCACGGCTTCAATCACTTTCGGGATAAGTTCTGCCGCTTTATCGCCGCGCACAGAAAGTAATTTTTGTGGTTTAGCACCATACCAATAACGATCTGGTGTATCGGTTTGATACTCATGCAAGGCCGGTAGTCCACGATTTACTCGCCACCCCACCACTTCGTAAACAGTATATTCAGGGGCATCTTGAGTCTTAATTGCAAGCCAAGTGTGCACGGCAAACCAACCGCGCCAACTAAAGGCATCGGCAGCATAAACTTCAATCACAGCTTCTTTTACTTCTTCAGGTTTTGGCGCCATTCCGGCTGATTCACGGCTAGCGGTGCGCCAATCTGAATTGCTACAAGCCGTCAATAAAATACCCAAACAAAGCATTATTAGCGTTTTTTGCACCTGTCATTCTCTCTATTAATTTTAATGTTTATTACCCACGACTTGAGCAATCAACTTTGTTACTTCAAGTCGCGAAATCGAACAATGAGGCACATATTGTGCTGTAATTTCAAAGGTAAAGCGAATCCATAAACATTAACAAACAAGCTAAATATTTGTTATGGGTATACATGACTACTGGTCAGTAACTATTACTTAAAATCTTACATCATTAGAATTAAGTTACTTATCACGACTAATTCAATACACTGGTGTTAAAATATTGACTTGGAACAAACCATGGCAACCAGCATTGTTCTACCTAAAATCATGCAAATTGGCGGCGGCGCCTTGCAATTATTACCCGATACGTTAGCTGCTTTGCAATGTAAGTCCCCTTGTATCATCAGCGACACTACCATGCTTAAACTCGGTTTAATCGAGCGGGTGAAAACCTTATTACTGACTCATTGCAGTCATGTCGGCGTATTTAGTGATGTGATGCCAGAACCTAACGATCAATCCCTACTGGCTGCTGTTGAACTCGTGGGTAGTGAAAAATTCGATTGCTTAATCGCACTGGGCGGAGGCAGTGCCATTGATAGTGCTAAAGCCATTGCACTGTTGGCCAGTCATAAAGGCATTATGCGAGATTACAAAGTACCACGAATTATTAACGAACATAGCATACCCATTATTGCGATTCCTACCACAGCAGGAACGGGTTCTGAAGCGACCAAAGTTACGGTCATCACTGATGCAGAATCTGATGAAAAGATGTTATGTATGGGTCCCGGATTGATGCCCGCAGCGGCCATTATTGATTACGAATTAACCCTAAGTTTACCCCCTAGAGTCGCAGCTGATACCGGTTTAGATGCTCTCACTCACGCAATTGAAGCTTACGTCAGTAAAAAGGCTAACCTGTTCAGCGATCAACAAGCCATTGCAGCCATGAAACTTATCGCGCCCAACTTACAACTTGCCTGTCAGCAAGCTGATAACCTCGAAGCAAAAGAAGCCATGATGTTAGGCTCAAATTTAGCTGGCATTGCCTTTTCAAATGCCTCGGTAGCCTTAGTGCACGGAATGAGCCGGCCATTGGGGGTGCATTTTCATGTACCTCACGGCATGAGTAACGCCATGTTATTACCGCTTATTACTGAGTACTCTATCTCACATGCACCTAAGCGCTACGCTGAATGTGCCTTACATATGGGTTTAATCAGTAATATCGATGACTTAAATGCAGCGCACCAAGCCTTATTGAAAGAACTCAGACACCTAAACCGCATACTCAAGGTGCCAAGCTTGACAGATTTTGGAGTGGACCAAAAACGTTATTTATCCTTACTGCAAACTATGGCAGAACAAGCCTTAGCTTCAGGCTCTCCAGCAAATAATCCGCGCATTCCTAATGTTGCAGAGATGGTCGAATTATATACCGCAGCTTGGTCATAATAGCGCGAATAAACTAAGTATCAGAATGAAGAGTGACAGGATTAAAAGAACGAAGTGTTTCTTTGTTTTTAAATGTTTTTACCCGCTGCACTTGCAATTCTGGGTATAACAGTGGGTGAGCGAGCAATTGATTTATCTGCTTATCGATAGTTTGTTTGGGTGTAAGCCACACGCGAGCAAACTCTGGCTGTAAAGGTAAAAAAAGGGGAAACGCTTTGTCGTGATAAGGTTCAAATTTAAGATGGGCGTCGCGGGTTATAATTGCCGCGCTGTATTGGCCATTTGCAAATTTTTTATATAACACTCCCAAGCAAAATGCGCGCGCCGATGAAAAATAAAATTGCTGTTTAGTTTTACCCACTATTTTTGATTCACCTAAACCTGTCGCCAACATTATGCCCCTTTGATTGTGTAAGGCATGCTGCCAAAAAGGACTAGCTAAGTTTCTGGCATTAAAGGTTGTGCGCCTGCCAACCATTGTCTGTTCACCATCTTGGTAACAATCAAACCACCAAGTGGCATACACCTTTTTGACTCTGCCCTGCTCAAGGATGATAATGGGAATCTTGCGCTGAGCATCCCCGCCAAAAGCGGGGTAGCATTTTTCGGTAATGGGAGCAGAAAAGTCGCCGATAAGATCATCGAAATTGAGTTGTTTTAAGCCTTCTATGGGTTTTTCGCCATTTTCAAGTTCCACATAACCGCACATACTGGTACCTTATTAACTGATTTACCCTTGTTATATAGGGGCGATGAAAAAAATAATATTAAAATAGAGTCCGGAATTCACGTTGATCAAACTAAAACAAATTGTACAAAAGCCAAGCAAGCCTGATCTTATGAGTAGCAAATTAGAACAAAAAATAAATGAATTTCGGCAAATCTTTAGCCAAGAATTTCCAGAGAAATTAACTCATTTGCTTGGTTTATGGAAGCTAGCCCAACATACCCAGCAACTAAAAGACTTTAAGAGTTTTCGCTTTGAAATTCACAGTTTAAAGGGATCGAGTGCCGCGCTGCACTATTTAAAACTTAGCGAACTACTGGGTCAAATCGAGCAACATGTAGCCAAGTGCGAAACTCATGAACTCGATCTTGCCGTTATGACACCTCTGATTGACATGCTGATGAAAAATCTGCTTGAATCGATGCAGCAATCGCCCAATGCTTTGTTAGAAGTTCAAGAACTCATTCGCAGCCCAACTGCCGTTTCACTGCAAGATCTTAATAGTGAACCAATGAACCTTAACTTGAAATCTCATCAAAAAATATCCATTGCCATTGTGGATGAAGACCAAGCAGTAGGTTCACTTTTAACAAAATTATTATCAACCTTTGGTTTTGTAATCAACCACTATGCGTCAATTCAAGCCTTAAAAGCTGACCTCGAATTTAGAAAGTATAAATTAGTGCTATTAGATTTAGCACCACCACAATTTGACAACACTGAAGTTTTCGCCTTAGCCAAAGAACTCACAAGTTACGATGCTGACGTATTTATCTTGTCTTCCATTGATTCCTTTGATGCCCGTCTATTAGCAGTAAGAGCCAAGGTAAATGACTTTCTACTTAAGCCAATTAATATCACTACTTTGGTCAGTAAAATTCGTAAAAATTTCAAAATTGATTTAATCAGACCTTATAAAATATTGTTACTGGACGACCAAGCTGCAGTAGGTGTTTTTTATAAAACCTTACTGGAGTCACAAGGTATTGAAGTACTAGTGCTTACTCAAGCAAACCAAATCATGACCTCTTTAGAATACTTCCATCCTGATATCTTTTTGCTTGATATGCACATGCCTGATATCAATGGCCTAGAAGTCGCCAGATTAATTCGTCAACAAGCTAAATATGATTATGTGCCCGTTATTTTCTTAACCGCTGACAACGATACTATGGCCAAAATATCAGCCTTAGAAGCAGGCGCAGATGACGTTATCCCCAAAGATACATCACCTGATCTTATTTTGCGTCAGTTAGACAGTCGCATACAGCGCAGTCAGCAAATTCGCTTTGCTGCCTCACGAGATAGTTTGACTGGGGTATTAAACCATGGGCAAATCATGGAAGCGGCTTCCCATTCTCTGCGCATGGCGGCTCGCCATATTAAGCCGATTGTATTGGTGATGATTGACCTCGATAACTTCAAAAAAGTGAATGATACCTACGGTCATATTGGTGGCGATAAAGTGCTGGTTTCACTGGGACAATTACTGCAACAATCAATACGTGAAACCGACTACGTTGGGCGCTATGGCGGAGAAGAATTTTTAGTGGTGTTTAGTGACGCTGATAGCCCGACTATTGAACGAAAAATGAATAGTATTTTGGCCGCGTTTCAACATATCAATTTTACCATCAACGAATTTGATTTTAATTGCAGTTTTAGTGCTGGCCTCGCTAGCTCAGAAAATTATGACAAACTCAGCGAACTAATTGGGGCTGCTGATATCGCTTTGTATCAAGCTAAAGCAGCAGGCAAAAAGCAAGTTTGGGTTGATTCAATATAGTTAAAAAGAAAACAGGTGTTATGTTAGATATTTTTGCTGGTAGTAATGCGCTTAAAACACTTAAATCAGAGGGCTTTCACAGTCATTTATTTTCCGCCTTTTTAGGTGCCAGTGGTGGTCCAAAGTGGTTTAGTTTGTTTGGTCTTGATAAGTATCTATTTGGCGAGTTTTTTAAAGACAGACAAGCACCTTTGTCCTTAATTGGTTCATCAGCAGGGGCATTTAGAGCAGCGTGTTTTGCGCAAGCTGATCCCGTAGCTGCCATTAGCCGTCTCGCCAAATACTATTCTGAAACCGTCTATTCCGAAAAAGTTACCCCAAGCGAAATTACGCAAAAAGCACGGATATTATTAGACCAAGTTTTAGGTCCAACAGGCATCGATGAGATTATCAATAACTCGGTTTTTAAAGCCCACTTCATTGTGGCTAAAGCCAATGGTTTAGTTGCCAGTGAGAGAAAAGCCCTGCAGTTAGCGGGCTTATTAAAAAGTTATGCAATGAATCGTTTAAGTCGTCGCTTATTAACTAAGCAATATGAGCGTTTTGTCTATCACAGTGCGTCTAGTAACCTGCAGTTCCATGATGAAAGCGAATTCTTGACACATTACGTTAATTTGACTGCTCGCAACTTAGCTGATGCTCTCTTGGCTTCCGGCTCAATCCCCTTAGTTATGCAAGGGATCAAAAATATTGCTGATTCTCCCCCCGGGATGTATCGAGATGGTGGCATTATTGATTATCATTTCGACATTAAATTAGAAAATCAAATTGGCTTAACCTTATACCCGCATTTTAACAGTAATCCTAAAGCAGGTTGGTTTGATAAAAATCTCAAACGTAAAGTGAATCCACGTAACTATAGCAACACGATTTTACTGGTTCCCTCGGCTCAGTTTATTGCCAAACTTCCTTATGGGAAGATTCCGGATAGAGAAGACTTTACTGAGCTTGACGCTAATACACGGATCAAATACTGGCGCACGGTACTCAGTGAAACAGATCGTTTGGCCGAAGCCTTTAACCAATTTTTGGTGAAACCCGATTTATCCATAATAAAGCCAATATAAGTCAAACTGTTTAAGGTAAATAGCATGCTTTTATTGTTAATGAAATGAAGGCTTGATGTGGGTTGTTTAGACCTTATTTGAATAAAATAAAGGGACTTATTTATTGCTAAATTAACGAGTTATAGCTTTACTTTTTACGAAGTTATCTTATGCGCCTTTTTAGCGAACAATTAACGACCAACCCCATTTTTTCGTTATATATCAGCTTTTTAGTGAACATATAACGAGTACTCAACAGAGTTATCCACAGTTTACGTGGATAACGCAGGTGGTTTTTTGGATAAAGTTTGATCGCTTTGCGCTTTTCATAACTTATTATTAGACTTAGTACAATAAAATTCGCCTAGCTTTGGAGTGACGTAATACGATGCCAAAACAAACTTTACAAGTTCTACCAATTCAATTTGTTATCCATAGCTTGCCCAGCAATGCGCTTATTCCGCAGGAGGTATTTAGTGCGCCCATATATTTTATTGGCAAAACACAAGAGGAATTATCTTTAGTGGTACCTGATACGATTAATATCGATAGTGATGATAGTGATCGAGACTGGCGCGCACTTGAAGTACTCGGTCCCCTTAACTTGAGCATGGTAGGCATTATGGCTAAGATTGGCTCAGTGCTCGCCGCGGCTAAAATCAGTATTTTTGTGGTCTCAACCTTCGAAACCGATTTCTTTTTAGTTAAACAGCAGGATCTCAATAATGCCACACTCGCCCTAAGCAAAGACGGCTATAAAGTGGTCGTCGATTGAAACTATTTAATAAAATAGTCGATGCCTCATCTATTCCTGAGCATAAAACCAGCTTTAGTATCTTGAGTCCGCTTGCTGGCAAGGTCATGCCATTAGAAAACGCAGTTGACACCTTATTTGCTAATCGCATGTTTGGAGATGGCGTCGTTATTGAACCAGCTGGCTATCAACTCCTTGCTCCATTTATCGGCACTGTTATCGAGCTTAGCGCCAGTGGAAACCAAATTCGTTTACGTAGTGAAAATGGCTTGCAGTTGATGATTCAATTGGGTTTTGATTCGCAACTTATGATGGGATTGGGTTTTAAAACTAAAATCAACAAGGGCCAACAATTTACCACGTCTCAAGTATTGCTGGAATTCGACCTTAATTTTATGAAAAGGCAGTTAAGCAGTGTGCAATGCCCTGTTACTTTGTTAAATAGTGACAAAATAAAGGCCATCGTTCCTCACTACTACAAGGTGCTGGCTGGACAAGATAAGCTTATGACCATTTATTGGTAGTTAGTGTGTTCTGTTCTTTACCTGTGAATGGATTTCTCGTTATAGTTTGCGACCTATAATTATGTAATAAATTGATAAAAAAGAAATAAGGCCAACATGACCTCTCTCTACGGCATAAAAAATTGTGATACGATTAAAAAAGCCATTAAGTGGTTAACCCAACATAATATTGAGTTTCAATTTCACGACTATCGTAAAGACGGTTTGGATATGGATTGGTTAGTAAAAACAGAACAGCACTTAGGCTGGGAAGTAATGCTGAATAAGAGAGGTACCACCTTTCGCCAACTCAATGATCAACAAAAAGACAATCTAGCTGCACCATCAGCTTTAAATTTAATGCTGGCCCAACCGGCAATGATTAAACGCCCTATTTTGATTCATAAGCAGCAATACTACTGTGGCTTTGATGAGAAGCAATACCAAGAGATTTTCAGTCTATGAATGACGTATTAAGCCTAACTAAGAACCTGATAAACAGAAAATCAGTAACCCCAGAAGATGCAGGTTGCATGGAATTACTTGGCACCTTGCTTACACCACTGGGTTTTACAGTAGAACAATTAAACTTTGGCGATACAAAAAATGTGTGGATCCGCAAAGGTACGCAAGCACCACTATTTTGTTTTGCCGGACATACTGATGTAGTGCCCTCTGGCCCTGCAGAGAAGTGGGACACACCACCCTTTGAAGCCAGTGAAAAAGACGGAATGTTATTTGGCCGTGGCGCAGCGGATATGAAAGGCAGCATCGCCGCCATGGTAGTCGCAATACAACAGTTTGTTGCCCAATACCCTGATCATAAGGGCTCAATCGCGTTTTTAATCACCAGTGATGAAGAAGGTCCCTTTATTAATGGCACCACCAAGGTTATCGATACCTTAGAAGCCCGTAACGAAAAAATAGATTGGTGTATCGTTGGTGAGCCCTCTAGTACTTCTTTATTGGGCGATGTGGTTAAGAATGGGCGCAGAGGCTCATTAACGGGCGATCTAATAGTCAAAGGCATACAAGGTCATGTGGCCTACCCTCACCTAGCGCGCAATCCCATACATCAAGTGGCGCCTGCGTTGACCGAATTAGCGCAAACCCATTGGGATAACGGTAATGAATTTTTTCCGCCCACCAGTTTTCAAATATCTAATATAAATGGTGGTACTGGTGCGGGTAATGTTATTCCAGGCGAACTCCATGTTTGTTTTAACTTTCGGTTTTCAACCGAAGTCACCGATCATGAACTGATCGCACGAGTTATTGACCTATTAGACAAACATCAACTTGATTACGATATTAAATGGACATTCAATGGCCAACCGTTTTTAACCTCGTCAGGCGATTTAGTGGCGGCAACTGTCGAAGCCATCAAACATTGCACTGGTTTGGACACATTGTTGTCAACGGCTGGAGGTACTTCTGATGGACGTTTTATTGCACCGACTGGTGCCCAAGTTGTTGAGCTAGGTCCCGTCAATGCCACTATCCATAAAATTAACGAATGTGTCAAAATTGACGATCTAAGCAAATTAACTTCTGTCTATAAAAACATACTGCAACGACTGCTGGCATGATCACTAAGCAAAATATCTTAGGCCTTGATGACAATCATTTAGTTGCTTGCCAACAAGGTCATAGATTACAACTTGAAGTCGCCCAAGCATTTAGTAAGATGCAGCAAGCCGCTAAAGCTGATGGTGTAGATTGCCAAATAGCCAGCAGCTATCGCAGTTTTGCTCAGCAACAGGTTATTTGGCAAAAAAAATGGTTAGGTGAAAAAACATTACTGGATATTAACGAGCAAATACTGCCCTTCAATTCTTTAAGTGATGAACAAAAACTCGAAGCAATACTCACATGGTCAGCCTTACCGGGCGCAAGTCGTCATCATTGGGGCACAGATTTAGATGTGTACGATAAACAATCTATCATGCACTCAGGGCAAGCTTTGCGGCTAATTCAACAAGAATACCTGAGTGCTGATGGCCCATGTTATCGCTTAAATCAATGGTTAGACCAACATGCTAGCCAATTTGGTTTCAATCGACCCTATGCCACTTACTCAGGAGGCGTTGCCGCGGAACCCTGGCACCTGAGTTATGCAGCTATAGCGAGCAAAATGAGCTTAGCATTCGACATAGAGGCACTAAAAAGCGCCTTAAGCCACGCGCGCCTGCCTGGACTCGAGCTAGTTTTACTAAAACTTGAAGATATATATCAGCGTTTTATTTTAAATAAGGGACGTGTATGAACATCTGGTTAGCTGTGGTGATAATACTAATTGTACTTGGCGTCATCATAGGTAATATTTTACTGTTAAAAGAAAGCGCCAAACGCCCTATGCCGAAGGTAAATAAAGATAACAACGCCCATTACGATAAAGATGAAGACAAATAAACGTTACAGTTGATTTATATGCCCTATAGGAAATTTGGATGAGCTACACAAGGGCATATTAGTCTAGTTTTAAATATCCGTATAACGTACTGCCGTGCCACTGATGCTAACCATTAACATGCTGCCGCCTTTACCCACAACTTCATAATCAATATCAACGCCTACCACGGCATTTGCACCCATAGCCCGAGCTTCTTGCTCTAATTCTGAAAATCCAATTTTACGGGCTTTGGTTAATTCATCTTCATAAGCACCGGAGCGGCCACCGACAATGTCGCGAATAGTAGCAAATATATCTTTAAACAAATTTGCTCCCATTACGGCTTCGCCAACGACGATACCTAAGTAGCTTTCTATTTTTTTACCTTCTAAATTATTAGTAGTCGTAATGATCATGCTGTTCCCTCATTTTTGCAGTAGTAACTGTGCTATTTTTTCAATCCGTTGGACTAATTTTTCTGCTTCATAAACTTTTGCAGGGTGCTGCCCCCAAACGGGTTTAGGCCAACATAAGTCTGAACTATATCTGACAATATGATGCACATGCAATTGTGCGACTACGTTACCAATAGCGGCAATATTCAATTTATCTGGTGTAAATAGCTGCTTTAGAGTGTGACTAACAATATTGGATTCACGCCATAACTGCTGCTGCTGCGCGTTATCTAGGTCAATTATCTCCACGCAATCATCTACCATGGGCACCAAGATCAACCACGGATAATTAGCATCTTTTAGCAACATGACTTTACACAATTCTAAGTCACAGACCCATTCACAGTCATTTTTTAGTCGTGGGTCTAATTGGAAAGTGCGCATCCTAGTTCCTTATTATATTTTTGTAGGGATCACAGTTAACACAGCTCTTTGTCCAATAGCCACTTTTTCATTAGGGAAAACGATGGCTTCCCCTTCATATTCGCAGTAATAACGCTCATCACCATCAGTGGCAAGTAAGTGATTTTTACCAAAATCGCTAAAATTGGCGACGTCATCACTAAAAGTAAAACGAAATGCTTCGCTGTGTTTGTTGATAACCTGATTAACTTGATAAATTAGAAAGTCATCATTATTAAACGGTTTTAGGCTCAACTCTTCACCACACAGTAAATGGTGTAAGGCGGCTTTAAGGGCTTCAAACTGACTCATATCGTTTTCTCCAAAGGGAAAAACCTTACCTAACTCGACCGTAAATGCTTCAGCTTGAAACTGATTAGAAGAATAATAACTAAAAGTCGTCGTTGCACTCCCTGACAGTAAAATAGTATTAATGCCACAGGCAAGCAAAAAGGCGAGTTGCTGTTTATTCCATGGCCGTTCATGTCTAAAAGGATAAACTGCAAACTTATCATTCTTTGAGGGTTTGATCGCAGTATGCAAATCGTAGTGAATACGCTCGCGTCCGGTATGAGCCAGAAAAAATTCACTAACCGCGACTTCTAATTCTTTGGCCCGCACACATTCAGCATTAGCAACAGCGTTTGCCACACTATGTGCGCCGCTAAATAAACGATTCAAATTTTCTTCAATAAAACGCTTAGCAACATTCATCGCCGGTAAATTACCAAATAAAAATAGCACTCGGTTGGCTAATACAATTTCACCCCGCAAAATTCCTTGCACAAAAGCATCACAAATTTCAATCGGTGCAGTTTCATTGCCGTGAATACCACTAGACAATACTATATCTTTATCGCCTATGGCCGGTGGCTCAAACATAATAATGCCTGGCGCACGAATACTCACTTTTGTCTGGTTACTTAATGCAAATGTCAGGGCTTGAGCAAATAGTTCCGGCTGAAAGCGAGATAGATTAAGAAATTGCCCTTCATCAATGAGGGTTTGAGAAACATTATTTGAATTAGGGGTAGTGACTGTAGGCATAATATTTTGTTTGGATAACTGATGCGTAATGATAACGTAAAATTATCTTTAATTAATGGATTTATTACATGCAGTGACTTAGATAGCCGTTTGTTGTCTGCGAATAAAAGAAGAGCCCACTGCCAGTTCTTTTTGTGCAAATTCAATAAATTGAGTGAGAGGAATAGCTTTTGAAAACAGAAAGCCCTGCCCTTGCGTAATACCAATCTCACGCAAAATATGTAAATGCTCTAAGGTTTCAATCCCTTCTGCCACTAATTCACAATTGGCCGCTTTGGCAATCAATTGGGTTGCTTCAATAATGGCGCGATTAATGGGAGTTTGTTCCAATTCCATTACAAATGTTTTATCAATTTTAATGGTATCGATGGCGATATCGCGCATGTAAGCTAAGTTGGAATAACCTTTGCCAAAGTCATCTATAGCGATAGACATCCCTAAAGCCCGTATCTCCGCCAATTGATTTTTAACTAAAAAAGAGTTGGATAAAGCCACATCTTCAGTTAACTCCAACTCAAATTGCTTGAATTCAAGCTTATACTTACTACCTAATTTTTTTAAATTACTGATAAAGGACAGATCATACAGTTGGGTGGGCGACATATTGACTGATATTTTCATGGCCAAACCGTTGGCATTTAAAATAACGGCACTTTTAAAGGCTTGTTCTAAGGTCCAGTAGCCAACTTCATTCATCATGTTGTAGGACTCTGCTGCCTCGATTAAGGCGCCTGGAAATAACACCCCATCTAACGGATGATTCCAGCGCAATAAACACTCAGCACCAGTAATCTCTAAGGTTGTCAGATTAATCTTAGGTTGAAAATAAATTTCTAATTCGTCGTTATTAAAGGCGCGTGCTATATCAGCCTTGAGCGCCAATGCGCGCCCACTACCTTGCTCTTTAAACACTTGAGCATACTGAAAATTATCAAACTTATTGGTTTTAGCCTGTTTTAAAGCAGATTCAGCTAGGCTAAACAAGCTATTTACATTTTTATTGGCAGTCGGGTTTGAGGCAGCACCGACGTTAAAGTCAGCGATAAAGGCATGCTCTTCGCAAGAAATAGGTGTTTTAAAATACTCAATTAAATAACAATAAAATTGATGGAGCTGCTCGTGATTGTGACGACCGTGCATGACTAAACCAAACACATCACCACTGACTCGACCGAGAATGGCCTTGCCCTCGAATAACATGGCAATACGATTAGCAATTTCAAGTAAAATTTTATCGCCAAATGAATAGCCAAAGCTACTGCTCACATCAGAAAAACGCACTATATCAACAAGCAGCAAGGACTGCTCTGGCGCATCCTGAATGATTTTATTCACTTGCTCTAAAAATATGTGTCGATTAGGAATACTAAGTAACGAATCATGTCGCTGTATCATTAAGTCCTATGCGCTCCACTTAGATATCTATTCGCTGAAATAACTATCCCTCAAGATTGGTTTCCTTTTATGCTATTTAAACAAGTATGCTCAAACACTTACTTGAGCATACTCGAAAAAAATAATTATACCTTATAAGCTTTGAGTTAGACCACAGACATTCTGTTTATCTAGCCCACTTGGCTAATTATTCATCAACCTTACATGGTTCTAACTTCCAAATCCTTTCGACATAGTCTCGGATAGAACGATCAGAGGTAAATTTACCCATTTTAGCTGAGTTTAAAATAGCCATTTTTGCCCAATTAACTGAATCTTTATAGGCTGCATCAACTTTTTCATGTGCTTGTGAATACGAATCAAAATCAGCTAACACCTTATAGGGATCTCCGCCCTCTAACAAACTATGTTTTATTGCGGCTAAGGCCCCCGGTTTACCAGGAGTGAAGTAGTCTGTCTCTAACCAATCCAACACCGCTTTAATTTCTCGGTTATTGTCGTAATAATCAAAAGGATTGTAGCCTTTGACATTTAAGGCATGAACCTCATCAACGTTTAATCCAAAGATAAAGATATTTTCATCGCCGACTTCTTCGGCAATCTCAATGTTAGCGCCATCCATAGTACCAATAGTTAGTGCACCATTTAATGACAACTTCATATTACCGGTGCCAGAGGCCTCTTTACCTGCGGTAGATATTTGCTCGGATACATCAGCAGCGGGTATAATCTTTTCAGCTAGGCTTACTCGATAATTGGGTAAAAATACCACTTTCAATTTATGGTTAACCCGCGTGTCATTATTAATACGACTGGCAACTTGGTTAATTGCATAAATAATATCTTTGGCTAGCTTGTATCCCGGTGCAGCTTTTGCCCCGAAAATAAAAACCCTAGGATGAATATCGTAATTCGGATTTGCTAACAAACGACGATATAGTGCCATGATGTGCAACAAATTTAAGTGCTGACGTTTATATTCATGTAAGCGTTTGATTTGCACATCAAAGATCGCCTTTGGATTAACCTCAATGCCAGTCAAAGCCAAAATTTCTGCTGCCAACGCCACCTTGTTTTCATGCTTTATTTGCATAAACTGCTTTTGGAACTTGGCATCATCAGCATATTGACTTAGGCCTTGGAGCTTATCTAAATCGAGGGGCCAATCTGCACCGATTTTACTGTCAATTAAACTGGATAGCTTGGGGTTACAGGCTTTTAACCAACGACGCGGAGTAATACCATTGGTCACATTCATTAATTTGCCAGGCCACATTTGGTCAAATTCTGGAAATAGATTTTTCTTGACCAATGCCGAGTGAATTTCAGCTACCCCGTTTACCGCAAAAGCACCGATGACACTCAGGTTACCCATACGTATCATTTTTTCGTTGCTCTCTTCGATAATCGACAATTTCTGTTTTATTGCCACATTGCCGGGCCACATTTTTTCTACTTCCAGCATAAACCTGTGGTTGATTTCATAGATGATTTCTAAATGCCTTGGTAATATTTTTTCGAACATGCGGGCGGGCCATTTTTCCAAGGCTTCAGGTAACAATGTATGATTGGTGTAAGCAAAGGTATGGCTGGAAATTTGCCACGCGGTATCCCAATCCAATTCAGCGCGATCGAGTAAGATTCGCATCAGCTCAGGAATAGCGATAGCCGGATGGGTATCATTTAATTGTATAACAACCTGCTCTGAAAAACGGCCCCAGTTGTCGCCATGGGCCCGTTTGTAACGACGGATGATATCTTTTAGCGAACAAGCGCTGAAAAAATATTGTTGGATCAAGCGTAGCTCTTTACCTGCTTCGGTTTCATCATTGGGATAAAGTACTTTTGAAATGGTCTCTGCAAGCACATTTTCTTTTTGTGCATCAACATAACCACCAGCATTAAATACATCTAAGTTAAAGTAATCTGATGCCTGACTTTGCCATAAACGCAGAACGTTGACCGTTTTACCGCCATAACCAACTACTGGGATATCCCAAGGTAATCCTTTAACAATATGTCCAGGGTGCCATTCTTTTTGGATACGTCCATTTTCGCCATATTTGGTTTCAACATAACCAAATAGTGGAATTTCTTGAATAGATTCAGGACGACAAATTTCCCATGGATTACCATAATCGCGCCAGCTATCGGGACGCTCAATTTGCTCACCATTTTTTATCTCTTGACGAAACAAACCATGTTCATAATGCAGACCATAACCTACAGCCGGCAAATCCAAGGTTGCGAGTGAATCGATAAAACATGCCGCAAGCCTACCCAAACCGCCGTTACCAAGCGCCATATCAGGCTCTTCTTCCATCACATCATGTAAATCGACACCCAGTTCTTTTAATGCCAATTCAGTTTGTTCAAACATGCCTAAGTTATGTAAGTTATTAGACATTAAACGGCCCATCAAAAACTCTGCAGAAAAATAGTGCACCGCACGAGTATCATTGAGGTAATGCGATTTTTGCGTTTTTCGCAGTTGTTCTAACACCTGTTCTTGCACTGCGCCGCAGGTTGCCTTCCACCAAGCGTGATTATTGGCTTTGTTTTCATCCGTACCCAGTGAGCAATGCAGATTTCTTACAATCGCTTCTTTAATGGCTTTTTTGTCATGCTGAACCTTGGGGGCGCTCTTAGCAGACGATTGGGACTTAGTGGTTTTAATACTCATAATAATTTGCCTCTTACCTTGGTCATTATTTCTACAATTGAACTTGTCAACATTAAGCTATATGAAAACTAATTGTGTAATTAAATTACATAATAGGGCTAAGAGTCCAGTTTTAGCAGTATTTTTCTTACATTACTGTTAAATATTTGTTAACAAACACTAAAAAGCCAAACATCTTACTGTTTGGCTCCCAATAATTTACATTAAAAAAACATTAAACCTTATTCTATTTTACATTTGCCTTTTCGAACACACCATCAACAAGTTCCTGTGCTTCTTTTACTAAGGCATGCAAATGTGCTTCGCCATTAAAACTTTCAGCGTATATTTTATACACATTTTCAGTACCAGAGGGCCTCGCGGCAAACCAACCATTTTCAGTGCTCACTTTAACACCGCCAATGGCGGCATTGTTGCCTGAAGCATGGGTTTGGATTTGTAGTATTTTTTCACCGGCTAATTCTGTGTTGGTTATGACACTTTTATCCATTTTGCTGAGTACTTGTTTTTGTTCATGACTTGCCGCTACATCGATTCGTGTGTAAACAGGTGCAGCAAACTGCTGAGTCAATTTTTCATAATGTTCGCCAGGATCGATTCCCGTTACCGCCATAATCTCTGCCGCTAACAAACATAAAATGATGCCATCTTTATCCGTGGCCCAGGGTTGCCCATTGCGTCTTAAAAAAATGCCCCCTGCACTTTCTTCTCCAGCAAAACCAATTTCTTGATTGAGCAAACCTTGCACAAACCATTTAAAACCAACAGGCATTTCGGCCAAGTCTCTGCCTAAGCTCCGAACTACACGGTCAATCATACTGCTCGATACTAGAGTTTTACCAACCTTGACATTCTGCGGCCATTCTGGACGATGTTGAAACAAATAATTGATCGCCACTGCGAGATAATGATTGGGGTTCATCAGACCACTTTTGGGTGTGACAATGCCATGTCGGTCAAAGTCTGGATCATTACCAAAGGCGATATCAAACTTGTCTTTTAAGTCAATAAGGCCTGCCATAGCGTAAGGAGATGAGCAATCCATACGAATTTTTCCATCCTTATCACGACGCATAAAACCAAACTGCTGATCAACGTTTTTATTCACCACTTCAATCTTAATGTTGTAATGCTTGGCAATTTTATCCCAATAGGCTAGGCCTGCTCCACCTAATGGGTCGGTGCCTAAACGCAAACCGGCTTTAGCGATAGCTTGCATATCTATTACTTGATCAAGTTGAGCAATATAGTTTTCAGAGAAATCTATTTCTTGTACAAATTCAGATTGATAAGCCTTCGCCAAATCCAAGCGTTTTACACCGGCTAAACCCTGAGTAATCAGCTCATTAGCCCGGGCCTGAATAATATTAGTTACGTCACTATCCGCCGGGCCACCATGGCTTGGATTATATTTAAAGCCACCATCTTCAGGTGGATTATGTGATGGCGTTATTACCACGCCATCGGCCAATTGCGCAGTTTTGCCCAGGTTATAATTTAAAATAGCGTGTGAAATAACTGGAGTGGGAGTATAGCCTCGGTTTTCTTGCACGATTAAGTGCACGCCATTGGCAACTAAAACTTCTACCGCAGTCGAAAACGCAGCCTCAGATAAAGCATGAGTATCCATTCCCATAAATAGTGGGCCGGTAGTTCCTTGGCTTAATCTGAATTCCGCTAAGGCCTGACAAATCGCTGCAATATGACAATCGTTAAACGAATTTAAAAACGCACTCCCTCGGTGGCCAGACGTACCAAAAGCAACCGCTTGAGTACTGTTACCTATTTCAGGTTTATTGGTGTAATAGGCGGTAATTAAACGCGCAACATTAACCAATTGATCTTTGCTTGCTGGTTTACCAGCCTCGGGATGAAGTGCCATAAAATTCCTTAATATGTAATAACGATATAGTTATGCCGGCTCGGGACAAAATAATGCAATTAACTGTTCAATTTGTACTTCAGAGTAACCTAAAAGTTGAGCGACTTCTTTAACCAAAGTGACTTTCTTAACGGTATTATTATTGGTGATAACCCAATAATCTGAATGTGGAACTTGTTTAGGGTTGGTACTGCTACCAGTTGCCAACAATGCCTCTTTAGTAATAGCAAAATAAGTGCGATTGCGTCCACTTAAGGCAAGTACTGCGGCAAAACTACCTGCATGATATTGATGTAATAAAGCCAACATCGCTAAAAAACGATCTACCATTTTAGGCATTTCAAGTAATTTTAAGTTTGCCAACTCAGCTAGCAAACTCGATTGCATATTTAGACTACTCTGCGTTTTCTCTTGCACCGCTACTTGCTCTATTTTTGCAGGCAAAGAATCGGGCATCACTAAGCGACGCAAGATGTCAGAGGCACTCTCACCAATATGTTGGGTTTTTGAGGCAATAAAATGGTACAGGTCTTCTTCTATTTCGATATTTTTCATGAAATTCTAAGGTCTAATGATCAGAACCTGCAATTATACGGATTGCTGATCGCAAATCACCGATTAATTGTAAAAGAGTATGGTTACCAGCGATTAATACGCAGGTATTAAGGTAAATTATCTTAAAACTCAGTCAGGTAGGCTAAAGTATGCAGATACTATAGTCATTAATTGGATGAAAATGACACAACAAATTTTAGATCAAGCTAAGGCCCATAAACTTTTTGACGACGCGATTGTGCAAATTTGCCGAATTTTGATCGGTAAACAGCAGCAAGTTAAATTAGCCCTAAGTTGCCTTCTAGCTAACGGTCACTTATTGATCGAAGATTTACCGGGCATGGGTAAAACAACCCTTTCGCACACATTAGCCAAGGTACTTGGCTTGCAATATTCACGCATCCAGTTTACTTCTGACTTGTTACCTGCTGATATGTTGGGGATCAACATATTTGATAATCAGGCCCAAAATTTTCAGTTTCACCCTGGTCCGATTTTTAGCCAGTTAGTGTTAGCAGATGAAATCAATCGTGCCAGTCCCAAAACCCAGAGTGCTTTGTTAGAGGCGATGGAAGAACGCCAAGTCAGTTTAGATGGCGTAACACGCCCCTTACCAACACCTTTTTTTGTTATTGGTACACAAAATCCGATGCATCAAGCTGGTACATACCCCTTACCAGAATCTCAGCTTGATCGTTTTTTAATGCGCATCCAATTAGGCTACCCAGACAAAGAAGCCGAAAAAACCATGTTGCGTCAGCAAGAAACTCAACGCAGTCAAGAGGCTCATACCGTATTAAGTTTTCAACAATTTACTGACTCACAGGGTCTTGCTCAGCAAGTACATGCTTCAGACGCTTTACTTGATTACATTATTCGGCTGGTGACTTTTAGCCGAGAAAGCCAACAATTTGCTAATCCATTATCCCCAAGAGCAACCAAAGCCTTGTTAAGTGCCGCTAAGAGCTGGGCATTTATCAATCATAGAGACTATGTGATACCTGAAGATGTGCAAATGATATTACCCGCCGTGGCAGAACACAGATTGCGCAGCGCCTCCAGTGATATCAATGCCCAAGGCAGTTTGAGTCAAGCTTTACTTGAGTCAGTTGATCCCCTTAATTAGTGAGTATGAATGAATGTTTGCGCAACAATATATTCGCAAGTGGTTAGACAAGCGCATTCCGCCCGCCAATGAATTTCAGTTGAATCATCGGAGTATTTTTATTTTTCCAGCCAAATTTGGCGGCTTATTTTTAGCTCTATGTGCCCTACTATTTTTGCTGGGCACGAATTACCAAAATAATTTGATGTTGTTGTTATGTTATTTTTTACTGGCTCTTTTTTTAGTTAACTTACTCGCTAGCTATACCAACTTTGCACAGTTGGCGGTCAAACTTGGCAGAATCCCAGAAGTTTATATGGGTGATGAGGTTCACTTACCCTTGTGGATCAATGCCGATAAAATGCAGGGTAATGCCCTACACGGGATAATAAATATCAGTTTGATGGGTCAAAAAGTCAGTCATTGGTTTGAGTGTGACTCCTTAACCAATCCAGTGATGTTAAATTATCCAAGTCAGAGCCGTGGATGGCATAAACTGCCGCGCATCACTTTTAGTAGTTATTATCCACTTGGGCTATATAAATGTTGGACTCATTTGGCCTTTAGTCGTGAAATTTTGGTCTATCCGAAACCTATTCCTTGTGCCGTTAATGTCCAAGAAGTGGATAGCCAACAAGATGATACTAAACAGCGCGAAACCACGCTTAATACAGAGCATAATCACGATGATTTTTCGCATTTAAAAGTATATCAGGTAGGCGATCCTTTGCGTCATGTTGCATGGAAGCAACTCGCTAAAGGTCGGGGTATGTATAGTAAACAATTTTCTGGTATTGAGCAGGTCGATGTTTGGCTCATTATGCCCAAACACGCCAGTTCGCAAATAGAATACAATTTAAGTACCTTATGCTACCAGATACTTGAACTGAGTCGCAGTGGCAGTACTTTTGGGCTTGATCTGGGCTATACAAAATTAACACCCAATTCAGGTGAATCTCACCGAGTAGCTTGTTTACACGCATTAGCACTCTACCCACAAAGCAATGCAACAGGCGAGAGGGAAGGCTAATGTCTATCACACTGAGGATCGCCGGGCTGTTAAAAGCGAAAACCCGAGCTACGTCCCTTAAAGATCGTCAGCACCAAAGCAACAACCCCGCATTTTTTATCCTCAGTATGATTGTACTGCTCTTCAACCTGAGCTTATTTGATACCGTGATTGAATGGATAAGCTTGTTAGTGTTATGCAGCGTTGTGATACGTTGCGCTATCTTTTTTGCCTATCAAAAACACATACCTACGACCCGCACTCTCAACCTACTTGCCTTGCTCAGCATAGTAGGCTTAATTTATTCAGCTTGGCCTTTGGGATTACTGATCGCCATGATAAATTTATTGGTATTAGCCTGTGCGTTAAAACTCATGCAGGTACGCACTCAACGAGACGTTTATCAATTGGTCGTGAGCCTCTTATTTCTGATTGGCTGTGGTTTTATTTTTAATCAATCGATTATTTACACTTTATTTTACGCCTTATTGACCTTAGCCGTAATCTTATCACTCGGTTTCTTTCACGCACCACAACTCGCTACCAAAGAACAACTTAAACGAGCGCTTATTTTATCAATTCAGGCATTACCTATTGGTATTTTGCTGTTTTTACTGCTGCCGCAACTACCACCATTGTGGCAAACCCCAAAAGCAAAAAGTACCGAAACCGGACTAGCTGAGAGTATTACCCCCGGTGACATTGCTCGTTTATCCCAGTCTAGTGATTTAGCCTTTAGGGCGACCTTTGAAAGCCAAGCTCCCCTTGCCCGCGAACGTTATTGGCGGGCTATTGTAATGGAAGATTTTGATGGTCGGACTTGGCGCGTTCATCCCGAACGCAAACTGCAACGACGTAACGCTCAACGCCGCCAACAAGAATTTCAACCGGTACTTTATGGCCCCTCTCTGGACTACGATATCATTGCCGAACCGACCCAGCAAAAATGGCTATATGCCCTTGACCTGGCTATACCGCTTGATGCAAAAAGCCAAGCTGACATTTGGCAAAGCGACGACTTTTTATTAATAAGTCAGCAGACCTTGCACAGTAAATATCAATATTCTGTGCGTTCATATAGTCAAGCTATTAGTTATCAAAAAAGTAACGAATTTGAGCAGCAACTCAATCTGCAAGTGCCCACAATAGGTAATCCTCTTACCCGGCAGTGGCTCAAACAACTTCGTCAACAATATCCCATCGATGCCGACTTAATTGAGGCACTATTAGATTATTTTCGTCAGCAACAATTTATTTATACGCTGCGACCAAGCACTATGTTTATTGATCCCATCGACACATTTTTATTTGACGAACGAGCAGGATTTTGCAGCCACTATGCAAGTGCCCTCGCCTATAGTTTGCGTTTAGCTGGTATCCCCGCTCGTGTCGTCGCAGGTTATCAAGGCGGAGAATTAATCACCAAGTCTAATCAGAAACAATATCTGAGCGTTTATCAATATGATGCGCACGCTTGGGTTGAAGCTTGGAACCAGCAAAGCGGCTGGCAACGAATTGACCCCACAAGTGTTGTGGCACCAGACAGGCTATCGCTTGGTTTGCGTGAAGCTATGTTACAAGAGGGAAGTTTTTTAGCTGATTCACCTTTTTCTCTAGCAAAATTTACTAATATTGCTGTATTCAATCATCTGCGTTTATTTTTAGCCGACTTAGATTATGACTGGAGCCGGCTGGTCATCGGTTTTAATCAACAAAAACAACAGGAATTTTTTAAAAGTATTCTTGGCTCGCTCACTCCACAGCGACTTGCACTGTTAGGTTTAGCTATATTGCTACTCATTAGTCTACTGCTTAGTTTATTTTTTATTCCTCATTGGTTAAACCAACGCAAGAATCCAATTCAAACCTGTTACAAATCAGCCGTAAAACTAATGCAAGCATACGTCGGCATTCGTCCTACTTGGCAAGGTTCAGAAAGCTTTAGATATAGTGTTGAGCAACAGCTACCCACAAAAATCAGCAATATATTTAATGCCATTACAGAACAGTATACAGTTGCCCTATATACAAACAGGGCAACTGTGGATGGCAATAAAATGGCAAATCATCAGGCAGTGAAACGCATGAAAAGCTTGATAAAAGAGTTAAAAAAACAACTCAAAGACCAATAACATTAAGCTTTAAAGCCTATGGAATTCTAAATCTATTTTTACCGGGGATGCCACTACCGTGGCTCGATACCGCCCAAAATAATAGTTTGTACATTGTGCAGTGCTTCAGCAAAAAAAGTCGGATCATTGAGGTTTTTACCTGTTACCGCCTCTACTTGCACCCGAAAATCGGCGTAATGCTGCGTGGTTGCCCAAATTGAGAATATTAGATGGTAAGGGTCAACTGGCGCGAGTTTTCCCGCTTCTATCCAAATCCGTATTACTTGGACTTTGGCTTCGATTAACTCTCGTAATGGTGACTTAAGTTCACTTAACATCAAGGGAGCGCCCTGGAGAACTTCCATACAAAATAGTCGAGATTCTGCAGGATGGTCTCTGGATAATTCTAGTTTTACGCGGATGTAATCACTAATAGCAGTCACTGGGTCTTGCTCAATACTGAAACTTTGCAAAGGCTGTAACCAAACATCCAGTAGTTGATTGAGTACGGCTAAATATAATTGCTCTTTACTGTTAAAGTAATACAGTAAATTAGTCTTAGATACTTCAGCATGAGCGGCAACTTGTTCAATGCTGGTGCCGTGTACACCACTGAGTGAAAACAAGTCTAAAGCAGCCTGCATGATGACTTTGCGTTTACTTTCTTTAGCTGTTTTGCGGCGCTTAATCACACTAGCGCTGGTTGCTCTAATCGATTTTTTAAGCTTTTTGGTCTCGCCCGTCACTGCAACAGACCCACTTTGACTTAAAGTCATTATAGTTATTCCATTAAGTTAGTTTAAAAATTAGCGGTTAAAACAAGCCTATCACTTCACCGTCAATATGTTCAAAATAAACTTAGCTACCTGGCGATAAGACGGATAATCACGCCAGTATTCTCAGTATTGCCCTACAAACAAGCCCCTTAAAGCTGATAATGTAAAATTAAGCTGTAAGTTCAAGGCTAAGCATGAAAAAATCAGCAGCATATTGCAAAAGGAGTCTAGTGCGACTGTTGTGATCAAATAAGTATCCTCATTACGTATCATCGTGGGGATTAGAAAACCTATAAAAAGCAGCCATTTTTGCAGTAAGGAGCCAAGATGCCAATTAGTGGAACATGTACCGAAAGCGCTGACCCAACATTAAACTGTGTGTCTCCCGAAGCGTTTCGTAATGGTATGGCGGGTTTCCCCGGAACAGTCAATATTGTCACCACCAAGGGTGAAGAAGGCATGGCTGGGTTTACAGCCACAGCAGTGTGCAGTGTCAGTGATAACCCACCGACTCTATTGGTGTGTTTGAATCGCGGCACCTCGGTTTACCAAGTATTTAATAAAAGTCAGTGCTTAGCGATCAATACCTTAGATCAGGGTCAAGAGGCTATATCTAACTTATTTGGTGGTAAGGCGACGATGGATGAGCGATTCGCCAGCGCACAATGGGATACATTGAGCACAGGTGCTCCCGCACTTGTTGGTGCAGCTGTTACTTTTGACTGTATCATTACAGAGCGCTTAAGCGTGGCTACTCACGACGTATTTTTCTGTCAAGTAGTCGATATTAAACAACAACAAGACGCCGGTGCATTGTTATATCACCAACGTCAATATCGTCAGTTAACATCGACAAAATAACAAAAAAGGGCTTGAAGGCCCTTTTTTGTATGTGAGAGATAATACTTACTTAGTTATCAAGCGCAAATGCACTGTCACTTCTTCTCTGTTGTGATACAGATGCTTAATTTGTAACTGGTAGGGCCCAGCCTGTTGAGCATGTATTTCATTGGCAATGATAGCCAACGATTCTTGCACCGATTCATAGCGTTTTTTCATGGGTAACTTTAGATTAAACATCGCCTCTTTACAGCGCCCACTGGCCACCCATTGCGCCATTAATTTAGCCACTTTTTGCGGCTGTTCTATCATGTCGCAGACTAACCAATAAATGTTATTTTTTTTAGGCTTAAATTTAAAACCATCTTCCGGACAATAGGTTACCAAACCGCTATCCATTAGGGCTTGATCCATGGCTCCATTATCAACCGCTTCAACAAACATGCTGCGCCGAACCAACTGATAGGTCCAGCCCCCTGGACAAGCCCCCAAGTCTACCGCATGCAAACTGCCCCGCAGCCGGTCTTCGTGCTCAGATTTTGGAATAAATGTTTGAAAGGCTTCGTCTAGTTTTAAGGTTGAACGACTTGGAGCATCATGAGGAAATTTCAGGCGTAATATCCCCAGAGGCAAAGGTGAATTATTATTGCTATAAGAATAACCAATGTAAGCAGCGTCGGTAGCGGTAAAAAATACATGCAACACCGGTTTACTGGCATTTTCTTTGTGAGTTAATTTATTGGTTTTACGCAGTTGTTGGCGCAAGGGTACGCTGATTTTGCGACAAAACTTTGATAATTCACGCCCTTCAGAGGTATCTGCATATTCTACTCTGAGATCACCACATAAGGGGAAATTCGCGCTTGTAGCGAGCAAGGGACTTAAGCGGTCACTCACATCCATCCCTTCGATTAACTGACTTGTAGCAAACATTTGACGAGCAAAAATAAGCTGCGAAAAATTAAGCTCTTTGGCTAATTTGTCTGCTTCTTCGGGCTGATAACATTGGAAAACCACATACCCAGAATCGGCTATTAATTTCACATAACCAAAGACATTAAGCTGACTCGCTTTATCTTGAACCTCTGCGGCTAAATCTTTTTCAAAACCACTGCGGCAATAAAACAACAATCCCAGCATATTTTTATTATCCATTTTTAACTACCGCGATGGCTAACAATAGCCATGCAAGAATAAAACATAGGCCACCGAGCGGCGTAATAGGGCCAAACCACTTAAACTGACTTAGGGCTAATGCATATAAACTGCCGCTAAACAACACTATGCCGGCCAACATAAACGCGCCACTCCAAAGCATTAGTCCATGCGGTTGTTGGCGATACAACAGTACAATCAGCACTAAACCCAAACTATGATAAAACTGATATTGCACGCCTGTTTGAAAAGTAACTAACATAGCTTCACTTATCCGAGACTTGAGACCGTGAGCAGCAAACGCGCCCAACATGACACTCAACATGGCACTTAATGCTGCGGTAACTAAATAAAACTGCATAAACCGTCCTCTCCTATGCCAATCGAAAAAATACTAAATAAACTCTTCGTCTTGTTGATCATCTTCTACCTGTTGAATAAGCCATTGTCTAAATGCGGCGATTTTACCCAACTCTGCTTGTGATTGATGACAGACAAAATAATACGCATTATTGGTAATTTGTTTTTCTTCAAAAGGACAAACTAAGCGACCCGACTCTACTTCTGGTCGTGCAAGTACACTATGCCCTAAGGCTATACCTTGTCCTAATGCAGCGGCTTGCAATACTAACATGGAGTGACTAAATATCGGCCCATGATTCACATTCACACCAAGCACATTAAATTGTCGTAACCAGCCTTTCCATGCATCTCGAGAAGAATCATGCAACAAAACATGATGGCGCAGGTCATCTAATTTCGTTAAGGGCTTATTGCCTTGAAACAACAAAGGAGAACACATCGGAGTTAAGTACTCGGTGTGCAGTTTATCAGCCACTACCCCTGACCACTTTCCCTTACCATAATAAATCGCGACATCGACATCATCACTTAAAAACCCTTCATCAAAATCAACCGCTTTTATTCGCACATCAATATCTGGGTTCTGTTGACTAAAGCGGCTAATTCTTGGTACCAACCATTGAATAGCAAAACTTGGCGGTAAGGCGACCGTCAGGGCACCTTTTGCTCCCTTAGCTAACAAACGCTCTGTAGCATCTTGGATACTGCGAAAAATATCTTTTAAATCCAAATAATAACTTTGCCCCTCTTCTGTCAATAATAATGAACGATTGCGACGTAAAAATAATTTCATCGATAAAAAATCTTCCAATGCTTTAACTTGATGACTCACAGCTGCTTGAGTGACAAATAATTCATCAGCTGCGCGGGTAAAACTCAAGTGTCGCGCAGCGGCCTCAAAGGTTTTGAGTGAATTTAAGGGAGGGAGTCGGCGATTCATGGCTCAATGTCAATTCATAAGATATAGACCCAGTCTACACCATTAGTTTTTCTAATGCACACCCATACTAAATGTCATTTTATTAAATTAATTAACCTGTATATAATTTACCCAATAAATAAAATTTATCTATTTAAAACAATAAGTAACACCAACACTATCTTTTACATAAATAGTACAAAAAACTAACAAAATGTTTTTTTAACATTAAATATATAAGGGCAAATTAATGAAAATTCGATTTTTAAACATAAAACTTAGCACTATCGCGGTTTTATCTGCATATTTATTCAGTCAAGTGGCGCACGCTTCAATGACAAAAGACGTTAACAATAGCCATACTCAAACTCAACAAGTACACATCGTCGATGAAATCTCGATTGGTTTTGCTGAATTACTAGCAGATCTGGGCGTAACTGATGTTAAACCTCAAGCCCACAGACAGCTTAGACACAGTATCACCGAAGAACACGCAGCTGACGCCCTAAAACAAGCCACTGATCAACTGCCAACATACAAGTTTAAAGTCATTATTACTGAATAAGGTGTTTTGTCCTTATTAAAGCTATTTATATTGATTACATTTGCTCTGCGCACCCGAATGGGTGCGCTAACGTTTATTTAAACGACTGATAATAGCTCGTTATTGAGCACTGGTGTCTAAGGGGGCAAAGCTTTTAACTAATTGATCTAAGGCTAACATTTGCTCCAGATAGGCGTGTAATTTATCCAGTTTTAAGGCGCAAGGGCCATCACACTTGGCTTGATTAGGCTCGGGGTGGGCTTCAATAAATAAACCCGCTAAACCCAAGGCCATGCCACTACGTGCTAACTGAGCAGCCTGCGCTCGACGACCATCAGCAGAATCTTGTCTACCGCCGGGTTTTTGTAAAGCATGTGTGGCGTCAAAAATAACCGGCGCGTAAGCCTTCATTTCATCCATGCCCAACATATCTACGACCAAGTTGTTATAACCAAAACACGAGCCACGTTCACACAGTATAATCTTATCGTTACCCGCTTCATGAAACTTTGTAATGATGTGGCGCATTTCATGGGCTGCTAAAAATTGCGGTTTCTTAACATTTATAACGGCTTGCGTTTTAGCCATAGCCACGACTAAATCAGTCTGACGGGCTAAAAATGCCGGTAATTGGATCACATCAACAACTTCAGCCACAGGCGCGGCCTGATGTGTTTCGTGCACGTCGGTGATTAGCGGTACATTAAAGGTTTTTTTAATTTCTTCAAAAATCTTCAGCCCCTCATCCATACCTGGGCCACGATAAGAATTAACTGACGATCGATTAGCCTTATCAAACGAGGCCTTAAATACAAAAGGTATACCCAGTTTAGTGGTGACTTCTTTGTAGTATTCAGCAATGTGCATCGCCATATCTCGCGACTCAAGTACATTCATACCGCCAAAGAGCACAAACGGCTTGTCATTAGCGACTTGTATATCACCAATGGTAATAGTGTGTAAGTTTTGCATTATTAAAGTTCTAAGCAGAAAAATAGAACATAAGCATATCAAGCCGTGGCAACCTTGGGTATATCAATTACAAGTAAAAAGCCTAGCTAAGGGGCTAACTTGATCAAGCTACTCAAGTTAAACTCTGCTTAATGAATATCGAAGAAGTTTTATTTTATTAATATAAATCATTTAGTTAAGCTAAATTCAGCAAGAGATTAATATTTAGGTATGCTGAACTAAACTCGCACCCAAGCAGTTTTAACAGCAAAAACTGGAAAGAAAAAACAAAGGATAATACTGAACCTAAGCAATGCATCGACTCTTTGCCTAATTAGAGTATACAAATGTCGTACTTATGGGCACAAACGTAAAAATTTGAGCAGGGATGTTATCGGTTTTTCCAAACAACTTTTAGAATAATTTCATAGTGATCCTAAAAATTAAATTCAAGACCCAGCGCGCTGTTTTCGGCCATTTTGGGCAACTTGTATGGTTTACCTACCACGGAACACCATTAAGCTCAGCAAACACACCGAATAGCAACATCACAGCAAAAGGTGTCGAAGTCGCTAATTTTAGTTTGGTTGAGTGAGTGCGCCATTTAACCAATAAAGTAATAATGTAGGGAACAAAGAGCAATGCACTGTAAAAAACCATAAATGCAAGGATATATAACTCTTCATGCCGTAAATCTGCTTCTGGAAAGGAAACATATCGATAGGATGAATAAAGAGCAAAAAGCATTAATGGCAAAACCAAAACACTCATAATAATTAGTAAAAACTTTGAACCTTGCACAAAATCTCTCAGTAAATCTAATGCTTAATTAACAGGCAAAAAATTATGGGCTAAAACAAGTACGAAGTGACAAAAAAGCCCATTGTTTTTTGTCTTTATTGACTGGCTTGTTAAATTTAAACTAATTCACATATTCTGTTAATTCAATATGCTTAGGTATGTTTTCAGGTTTGATACGAGTCGAATGCAACAATTGTATTTTCCACTTATCCTCATCTTTTATCATTACTGCACTTTCCAACCAAGCCACTGAGTTATTAGTATCACCATTACTAATAGTTGCCTTATTCCAATAGCTAACCCATGCAACTTGTCCACTGATCTTAGTATTAATTACATTGAAGTAATTTCGTCTTTTATATTCAGATGGATTAATAACGTTGATCAGATCATCAATATCCCAATCCTCACCGGCTTCCAATAATTGAAAGTCTGTAGTTACCAAACTTTTCATTTTTGCATGATCAAATGCAGACATAGCTGCAAATAAATCCTGAACCGGCTTGAAAGGGTTATCATTTCCGAACGTAGTTGAACTTACTGTTAATGATATAAAAATTAATAATAGCTTTAATTTATGCATATTTTTGAATTCTCCATTTAAATACAACGCTCGCCGATGGTAAGATTATGAGTGTTTTGGCCGCTCGCGGCCAGCGAATAATTGTCCCTTTAGACCTTGCTGGGCACTCGTATCAGTCTCTTGTTAGCTATTAAACTACTGAATATTCAATTCACTTTCTTTAATAAGCCCAACAGCAGAGATTTTCCCTTCATCAGAGCTCGATGCATATGCTACAAAGTTAGATTTAATAGACCAAGTATCAATACCCAATGAGCGAACTTCTTTTTCTCTAAATTCCTGTAAATGTGATGCATCACAAGCCAATAAGCTTACCTTTGGTATTTCTCCTGTTCGATCTTCCCACCATTTTTGGAAATCGGCAATTACAAGTTCCGGTTTATCAGAATGAATAGCAAGAGTTGAAGCAAAGTTTAATTCATCCAACGAAATTTCTTCATCTTCACTTTTCCCCTCAAACCCTTCTTGCATTAATAACAATGACTCGGGATCGGCAATACCTTCAGGATAATTCTCAACAGTAAATAAATAGAGATTACAGCTCACGACTTTCCTTGATAGCTAAAGATTTTTATAAATGGCGCGCGCTTTTTTCCGCGCCCAGTGAAGGCCGCCTTTTGGCCGTAACAAAATTTAATAAACTCGTTAGTGTGAACTTGGATCGAAACCATAACGCCACTCATTTAACCTACCGTCTGAAGATTCTATTTTATAGATATCCATGATTTCTTCCATATAGGATAAACCACGATCCATTTCTTCAGAGTCCATTTTAGCGAGTTGCGTTGCCGCGACTTTTAAGATTGACCAAAACTCTTTTTTAGAAAATTTATCCGATGGCGACTCTATGAATTTAACTAATGCTGAATTTATTATATTTTCAGCTGCAATTCGTGTTAGCTCGTCAGGTGTTCCAGAGTAAAATAAAGCTCTATCTTCAATGAATTTTTTCTGCGATTTAAGTTCTTGAAGAGCCTCTTTGACATCACTTCCATTTGATAGCATTTTACTTTCCATTTCATTGCAGCCTTGAATTATGAATAAGGCTAATAGGATTATCACAAGTTTCATTTGTTCACACTAACACTTTGAATATGGGGATTTTAGGAGCGCGTTAGCCGTAGACCAGCGAGTAAAATTCCCAGTGAATTTACGAACGACATTATTCATTCGTTAGTTGGCTGCCGCACGTAAGCTAAATAATAAAATATAGTAAAACATGATATTGCATTGCTAAACACAATAATTCTTGGCGATTGATGATCAAACGATAAATAGCCAATAGTTACCACTAATATAAGCATTACTAATGCAGTAGCTGGACCCGAAAAACTGAATTTTTGAGAGATATACACAAATGGCATTACAATCACAATAATTACCAAAGCGCCAAATGGATAAATGATTCCTAGAACGCTAAACCAGTCGCTAGCAGATGAGAATGAAGCCCCAGTAAATACCAAATGATATGCAGCATTTAAAAATGAAGATAGTAAAACACCTAGACCGAATGCGATCCAAACAGACTGAAACGGATGCTTTAGATTTCCCTTGAACATTATGATGCCTACTAACAGTTAAATGATGCGGCCCCAAAGAACCGCATATTAATTTTTATACATACATTGCCAAAATAAACAAAATTACTGGGAATAACACGAACATAATGAACCTTTGTTTTTGAACTTTACGCTTTGCACTTGATACGAGAATTGAACACGCTAGGGTTGATTAAAATAAGCAACCAAACCCAACAAGAAAATTACGTTGTATGCTCCCAAACATCCCAATATAGATATAAGGTGTGGTAGCTAAACCCACTAACCATTTATTTGAAAAGTTCATTATGGATAACTCATCCAGTATGTATAATGCCCGCATTTTCGGCTGGTTTGGAGCGCAGTGGAAAACCAGTCCGACAACTTGCGCTTGTTAAGAGGCATTGGCTCGCTCTGCCTCGTCTAATGTCTTTATGGCAAACTCACCCCTTTCAGATACAGCGCGTGAGTTATCAGAAGCGAAACGTTCGGCAAACACTCTGGCTTTTATACCTAGATTGCCTAACTCTCTTATTAGAATCTCTGCTGAAACACGCCTAACGATTGATGAACGATCTTCAGATGATCTTTTTAGTAAGTCTATCAATGGAGTTTCAATTTCTAACCTCCGCTCGCCAACGATAGGTTTTACCTGCCTTCACAATACCTAATATCAGTCCACACCCATTTTCGACCTTCGATCCATGTAACCCGCCCTTCAAATAAGCTGCGGTATGCCTTAGCTCGAACCGAAGGCTGGATAGCGGATTTAGCTATTTCTTCAATTTGCCCATCAAGTACCGGAGTGCGGCCAAGCTGAGAAAAGATTGCTGGCATAGGCCCTGAAGCAGACAAAATTAATTTAGACCGAAGGGACTTTGCTATCTCTTTTTCACAGATAATTTTCAGTAGAACCTCTTTATCTGCTTCTTCTATCCTACCCCATGAGTTCCAATTGGAAAGCGCGACGCATAATGCCTCTACTACATATTCAGGATCAGTAGAACTTACTATCTCAGGGAGCTTTTCCCTAGCTGCTTTACGAACTTGGGGAACCCAATCGTTGAGTCTACGAACTGTAAGAGAAAAAAAGAAAGTATTCGGCGCAGCCCCACATAGGGCACGAAGTGCTTTTTCACGTTTGTAACCATCCCAGCTCATAAGATCAAGCCAAGTTACTAATTCCTTGGATTTTGACCACACCTTCCACTTAGGGTGAATAGATTCCTTTAAAGCTGAAGAAAATTCTGAACGAATAATTCGTTCCCAGTAGTCAAAACTCGAAAAAGGCAACTGAGACGTAACGTCAATTAGTTCAGACATATCAGCGACTACTTTGCTACCTGAGTTTATAGAAATAGTAAAAGTTCTCACTGCTGAAATAATTTTATCTTCCATAATCTGTGATTGTTGCACCTACTATTTTTGCCTCTTCACGCTAACGCCCCAAGCAGGGGATTTTGTAAGTGTTTTTCAGCGAGTAAAATTCCCGCTGACTTGGCTTGTTAGCTTTCATTACACCACTTTTCCCACTCAGTAAAAAGTGTTGTTACAGCTTCTGCTATCTCCTTACGCAAATGCATATCCTGAGCCTGAACTTCATACTCATAATAGATTGTTTTATATTCAACGGTTTGTCTACAGCTGTAACTACCTGCTGATTCTAAACAGCTACCTATATACCAATCGTCAGGGAGTTTTGTTTCGGGTTTCTGCTGTGGCGGGTATTTTACAAGGTGCCACATAAATAGAGGTTTATGATATTTGTAAACCCTTGTTAATGGGAGAATATTGTCTTTTTCAATAAAAACACTTTCGCTTTCAGAATAGATATTCCAAGCCGAACTTGCCATGCCATTCGGATTACCTATTTGAGATTTTGCATAAGCTAAGCCAGTTAAAGAATGTTCAAAATTAACATTGTGAATATTTATATGACTTATTGTGTAATCAGGTACTTTCTTCTTTATCTCAGAAGCTGGAATGTAAATTAAATCTTGCCCATCTGAACTATCAAGTTGATCAGATATGGTTGCCAAAATAGCACTCAAAAATGAAGTGTCTGGAGAGTAGCTTGCCGGATAACAAATTAAAGTTTTATCAAGTTTTACTTTTCTCAGCCCTTCGCCATAACTTAGATGACAAAATCCTAGGAGAATAATAATAACCGCACTATTTAAAATTTTACTCATAACTTCCTTGAAAGCTAACGCTTATTAACGAGCATTTCGCATTTGTCACTGCTCGGTTTGATTATTTTTTTAGTCATTTTCAGTGATTACCTTCTGATTCTATTATGTATTTCATGCTTTAACTCGACCTTTATTGATACATTCGAAAACAACAAAAGGAGCCTGATAGGGTCACACTGTCTTTAAAGAGACTTTTTAGTCTTCCTATTAAAAACCATGAGCAAAATATTTTCCATAATTAAATTAATAACTTAGCTATTTTAGGAAAAACAAAGTGAGACTTATTAAAATATCTAAGAGGAATTGAAATTGAGGATTTTAACAAAATCAAATTTTATTAGTTTTTATACACAGTGAATTCAAGTGGGGATAATTGGGTGATGCGATTTATTCGGATTCCGCTTTAGCACAGAGCTGCCGTAGAGAATTCCAATACTATATTTTCGCTTTAAAGCTCTTAATAGTCAGTCACAATGATAGAGCTAACGGCGCTTATGAGCTTGAACCAGCCTATCAGCTTGAGTAAGTTGTCACTGATTTTACGCAAAATGAGTGTTTCAATGTAAATAATTACGTTTGACCGTTTTCTCCTAATTCGACTCAAATGACAAATTAAAGGGATCACCGCATGCAGTCGGCAATCGAGCTAACAGGATACCTATTCTGTATAAATAAGCATTGTCATAAGTGGAATGCGAAACAATACTTGGTGTGGCACAGACCACCATTATCGATTGCCAAGGTTTGAATTGCGCCATGTAATGCGGCGCCAATGCGCAGTTCCACAAACGGCTTAGAATACCTAATCTGTCTTGTTTGGCATAATCATGGCGCGCTCAAAAAGAGAGTATTGGACTACTAACACTTCGATACTGACAATAGGTTTAGCGGATTGACAAGCCCTGAGTGGAGGGAAACATTCTTTTGGCATGGCTCAAGTCTAGAAATCTGCTACTTAAAGCAAGACTACTCTTGTCTTTTATCAGATTTTTTTGGCACAAAAAGCATAAATTTAGCTAATGTTCGTTTGAATAACACCAAGTAACAAACATGTAATACGACAAATATGAGTAACAAGTTAGCGAAAAATTCATGCAAATCTTCAAGCCCTTCACCATATGAATCTTCTGTTTGGCCCTCATCATTTTCTGCATGTTTGTCATCATCTGCGTAAGCCATAGACACCACATTTACATTTGCCAAACCAATTGCCCCACCTTTGTCCATTGCGATGCCTGTTGCGACAGTCGCTAATAAGTTCAAAGCGATACCCAACATAAATATTTTGGTAACAGCGGGATGAGTGAATACATTTGATAACTTCAAGCCGTCGAATAAAGGATAAAAGCGCATCAAACCCACATTGGGATTGCCACTTAAGGCCCAGATCAAGCGCAGAGTAATCACTATTGCAACAGCATAACCGAGCCACGAATGGACAATACCCAACTCACCTGTCAGGTACGCTAGAATGGCTAACACAGCAAGTGCTGCATGATAGAGCCGAATTCGATGCATGATGTTCATAGTAGCCACTTAAATAAAGTTGATGGGATATAAACTATCCGATAGTTCGATAAGTAACTTGATATGCATCAATCTATGCCTGTTTGAACACAATAATGATGAAAACAAGCACTTATTGCCTCCTCCTTGAAAAAACTCATCAGCAACAATATGTTTAAAATCATGGTAATCAAGCGCTATCTTGATACCTGATTTTCAGTCTAATCTAGATAGTTAAATTTAATTGACCTGATGCAATTGTTTGGGTTTCATTTCTTGTTGAGCAGAATGAGTTATCATTTGGTCCATCAATATTTGCATCATATCGACGCGCCCTTCCATCTTTTTCATTCTTTCAATCATCGGCATTTCGCGGTTATTATCTTCTTCTTTATCCATTGGCATAAACTTACGCATAGCGTGCATGTGTTCCTGCATTTTTTTCATATGCTCTGCCATTAACACTTGACGTGTTTCCACATTCTCTTCGTTGACAATGTCTTGCATAACGGCAGACATTTCACGCATTTTGCCTTGCTTATTCATTGCCCCCTCAGTCGCCATCATTTCTCGATGCTCCATCATACCTTGGGTGTTTGAGTGAGTGGTTACAGTTAAGCCCTCAACAGGAGACGATACGGCAGAGAAGGATATAAAACTGCTCAGTAACATAATATTTAAATACGTTTTCATAATTGATTCCTTTTGGAAAATTCAGATAGTCTATTTATCTAACCCAATGTATTTTTGTGTTTGATAAACTAAAAAGTGGCGGTTGTTGGACTGTTAGCAAACAACTATTTTTGCACCAAATCATCATCATGCAGTCGTTTTGATACCTTCAATAGTAATGTTTTTACTTCTTTAGCCAAGGCATGTACTTGCGGATTGTCAACTAATTGCAAAACCGCTTCTGGATCCATAAAGGCAATTGTAATGATGCCATCGGCTTCCTCTCGCACCACAACGTTACAGGGTAAAAGTAACCCTATGTCTGGTTCAGCCTGAATTGCACGATAGGCCAGTGGCGGATTACATGCCCCAAGAATACGGTAAGGCTTCAGCCTGACATTGAGCTTAGTCTTTAAAGTAGCTTGGATATCGATATCGGTAAGTACACCAAAACCTTCACTGCCTAGTGCTTGAATTACTTTTTCAATCACTGTATTGAAAGGTAGATCTAACTGAGTACTAAAAGCATACATATTTAAACTCCTGTTACAGCTAGTTCTGTGAACTAAGCTGCTTGGCTTATGTCATCTCGCTCACAAGTCGTCACACTAATGAGTGTAAAAATGACGCCTGTTAAAATTAAAATTTCACTGTTAATTAAGCTAACACTTCAACCCAGTAAATAAGGGGCTTCGCTGCAGCCTGTATATAACATAATGGGTTTATAGGGATTTATCTGTGCGTCAGCAGACACAACAAAAAGGTTTCAGGCTATTTTAAGTTAATGGTTATGTTGTGTTGAGGTCTGCCACTCGCTTCATTTTGCCAATAGCCGTGAAATCCATAATGTTTGTAAATATCTTCTTCCCTACTACGATCAAGTTTTTCGCTCGAATTATAAGCCGGCGCACTTTGTATCTCGCCGCGAGTATGTTTAACGATTACCGTTGAATCAGACCATTGCACTTCACTAAACCACTGAGGGGAAATTAATACTTGATGGCCAAACCACCAATCGCTGGTCTGCACAATCACATAACGAATGGCAAATGTTTGTTCATCAACTAAAAAATCTGCAATGTGACCGATATCTTCATCAGCGCCTTTCACCTTATATCCCTTTACTTTTTCCCAACTGCGCAAATGTGGATCGTCATTTTGAGCTATTGAATATGCTTTTGCTGCTACTGCATTTGGTTGAGGATCTCTTTTGCTGTTTGCTGACATTAAGCCAGCTGGGTAAAGCCCTTCTCCCCACAAACCATTCCCTCCCCAATAAATGGGATAACCATAATAAGCGAAATACTTAATTTCCTGCTGACGTGACACTGGTCTGTGCACACCGATACCGGGGCAATTATTAATTTGCTCTTGACTCAAGTTAGTCTGAATTGTTTTATTCTTCCAATCTGGCGCAGTCAATGCGACAGGCGATATAAGTGCTTTGCGTCTGATTAACCAGTTACTGGTATCAAACTCAAGATAGCGAATAACCCAGTCTTCATCATCAAAATAAAAATCATTAATCTTGCCCAAGTCACCATCGGTAGACTTGATCTGACATGTGTATAAATCATCAGTCGTGCGTAATATGGTTGATCTCCAAATTGGGATGTAAAACAAAATTGTCGCTTTATACTAGCAAACCTTACTTTGCGCCTCTGTTCGGTATCAAACATAAATTCAGAAAAACAACTCAGTGCTCTATCGCACAGACTCAAGCTTAGGATTAGTTCAAGGTAAATCACATAACGGAAAACAAGCATTTTTCTTTGAATGTGCACATTCGTTTTTGGAGAGTCAAGTGTCTGCAGTGAAGCCCTTATTTATTACTAATCACCTGTTAAATTCTTTGTCAAAACCAGACCATGAATGGTTTTTGAGTCATAGCACCACTATTCACTTAGAGTTTGGTGAGGTGCTTTATAATGCAGATGATGAAATGAAATATGTATATTTCCCTTTAAGTGGATTTATTTCATTATTGGTGGATATTGTGGATGCCCCCTCTATAGAAATGGGCCTGGTTGGTAATGAGGGCATGTTAGGTGCCACATTGGCTTTGGGTAACAATCATGTGCCAATGCAATCAATTGTTCAAGGTTCAGGGAGCGCCCTAAGGATGGATGCAGAGGTGTTTGATCAGCGTTTAGAAACCAATGCGCCATTACGACAGTTAATTCATAGTTATCTGTATGTCGTTTCGCTGCAGCTAGCGCAAATTGGTGCTTGTAACTGTTTTCACGAAATACAGCAGCGATTGGTACGCTGGTTGTTAATGAGTCATGATCGCGCTCATTCTAATCAATTTTATTTAACCCACGAATTTTTAGCAAAGATGTTGGGAGTGCGCCGCAGCTCAATCACAATCGCTGCCGGTGTATTGCAGCAACAAGGGCTAATAACTTACAGCCGTGGGCAAATTAACATATTGTCTAGAGAAGGTTTAGAAAGCGCGTCTTGCAGTTGTTATGGAGCTGCAATTGATGTGTATGACAAAAATATTGCCAAACCAAGCGAACAAACAAAATCAATCAACCCATTCAACTGAATTAAGATAGATAAACAATTGAAACAAGACTTATCTAAAGCCTAATTTAATACCTTTTGGCTATCCAAATTTGGAAAAATAATATGTAGAACACTCAACGCCCTTTTGCGTATTTAAGCCCTAATTTCAACCGCTAGAAACCTGCTTATGTTCGGTAACGCACCGATAAAAGCATCGGTTTGTGTAAAATAATAATCTTCTAAATTAACAAGCCTATCTGCTATCAGTAACTTACTGTTTTCGTGCTACCTATAAACATTTTGTTATCTGATGTTTAGAGACACTTAATTTATGACCTTGGGAGCTAATACAAACCAACCGTGCTTTTTTGTTTTTAACATTTAATCTATTCAACACTAATCACGCATTAGCGTACACAAATATGCTGACCTATTTAAACCTATTATTGGAATCTCAATTAAATGAAAAAACCTCCAATTATTTGGCTGACTACCTTGCTCTTATCTCTTACATTTTTTGGTGCCTTAATATTAATTCCTTGGCGTGGATTGACTCACGGCTTTGATGGCATTGAATGGCTTGCCTTTGTAGTTTTCTCTTACACAAGTGGTCTTTCGATTACAGCGGGATACCATCGATTATGGTCACATAAAACCTATAAAGCGCACCCCCTTATCCGTTTTTTATATGCTTTAGGCGGCGCTTTGGCATTACAGAATAGCGCATTACATTGGTGTAGCGACCACCGAGTTCACCATAGATATGTGGATAACAATGATAAAGACCCCTATTCAGCTAAGAAAGGCTTTTGGTATAGCCACATAGGCTGGATGTTACGTGAGTATCATGCCAGTAGTTATAGTGACTACAATAACGTGCGTGACTTGCAAAAAGACCCCATCGTTATGTGGCAACACAAACACTACTTAGCGTTAGTGATAGTGATGAATATTTTCTTACCTGCTTTTTTGGGTTGGTTAAATGGCGATATAATATCAATGCTGCTCATGGCTGGACTATTGCGTTTAGTAGTCGTTCATCATTGCACGTTTTTTATAAACTCATTAGCTCATATCTGGGGTAATCAACCCTATACTGATAAAAATTCAGCAAGAGACAATGCCTTTATTGCACTACTAACCTACGGCGAGGGCTACCATAACTTTCATCACGTATTCGAAAATGATTACCGCAATGGCATCAAATGGTGGAATTACGACCCAACAAAATGGCTAATTAAACTGATGAGTTTGATTCACTTAACCAGTGACTTACGCAAAGTGCCAGAACAACGAATTGAAAGTGAACGTTTAAAAATGCAACTTTCTCGGGCCCAACAACAAGTTGCTCACTTACCTAACTGCACAGAGATAATGAACAGAATCGAGATACAGCATAAGCTGATGAAAAATAAGTTACTAGAGTATTTTGAGGCCAAAAAGAGCCTACTAGAAGCAAAACATAAAAAACATACTGTTCAAAAACTGCAACAACATGTTCAATTGTTACGTAAGCAATTTGTTGAACAACAACGTCATTGGAAAGACATTACCGCTGCTTATGGGTTAATGCTTACGAATTAAAAATCGGGATGTAAAAGGTCTCGTCAATTCTTAGCTTATACATGTGTAAATAGACAAACGGCGTAATCACCTTATCTTTCAATACGACATACGGTCTAGGAGGAATACCATGACATCCAGACTAACGATATTGTTAGCACTTTGGGGCTCAACAATCCAACGCGTTGCTGAGATGACTCTACTTGCGATACTAACGCTATTTGGAACAACTGCTATCGCAGGCGATGGACCATGGCCGTCGTTTATGGCGACGACGCTGAGCGGAGAAAAAGTTGACAGCGACAAACTGATAGGTCAACCGACATTGCTCATACTTACCCCGTCTAGTAATGCCGCAAAATCAACGCGAGAGTGGGTTAATACTTTGCGAACAAACATAGACCAAAGTAAATATCGGGTTCGCGATGTACTGGCCGTCGATTTACCATTCTTTATGTCTGAAGAAGACGCTATTGGTCGGGCCAAGGAAAAAGTTCCGAAGCACTACCACGATCAAACTTGGATTCTGAACTCGCAGATTATGGAAGAAGCACTGGGTGTGCCCTCCGATAGCGAAGAGGCCGTCATTGTTGTGCTGGATAAGAACGGTGATCTGGTATCGCAGGTTCACGGAAAAGTGACGACGACGCGAATGAGTAAGATCTTCCACGCTTTACAAACTCTTTCTACCGACTAAATACCTTTTGGGCTGAATGATTCAGCAGGTAGCACCGTTACCCATATCACTCTCCTTATAAGAAAGAGCGTCCCACAAAGCAGGAAACTCAATAATTAATTCGACTGAAAGAAATTTGAACAATCTTAGTTGACGTCAAACAATTAAATAACAGCGATGTTATTCATAAAATAAGGAGTCTTAATAAGACAGATTTGGCATTTGTGAGATTGAGGTATTAATCACGTGCGTGGTTGCTCGAGTAGATTTGAGCTTAGTCCGAAATTGAGATTTTAAAAGCTAACAATGGGTGTCTACTTAATTTTTGAATTAATTTACATATCGAATTATTCAAGTATTTTTTAATAGTGCTGAGACAAACTTCTCTACAATTCCATCCCTTCCCTTGACGCCATCAAACTCTTTCAACATGAATTCTTCTACCTCATCAAATCCACCGAATAAGTCAAATATGTAGTTTTTGTCTTCTAGATAAAATAAAAAATAAGTAACGTCTTGATCTAAACGAATGGCCCAGTTGCCAGATAAGCCAATTAAAACGTAATCCTTGGTAAATCTAAAATTATGAAGTAAATAAGCATAGATCAACGTAAAAAAACACGTCGCTTCAGAATTATATTGACATAACACAATACAAATACCTAAGTTCACTTTAAATATCCCGACTAGGGCTAAAAATCATTGATTTTCGTCTACGTTAGTAATGCTACAAGGTGATTGGTTTTAGCGAGCGCCAACGCAGAACGCTCTGGAATCAGTCGCGTTTAATCCGGCTCTGTGTTTCCAGACCGCTCGTTTTGCGGCTGTCAGATTCACAAATAAACTACACCTAGTGATATCATGCCGACTAAGTCGCTCGGTAGTTAAGGCCTATGTATATTGCCGAGCTATATTGCCCCCCCTACTTTTAGCCCAAATAGTGATGAGGTAATCGCATGCCCAGAAGCGATTAATATCCAAAATTCAACTTATTTACACATAAAGCAACACTTAACTGTGCTTTAAAGTGGCGGAGCGCGTAAATAACCCGTAAAATATGGGGTTCGTTTTCGACCTAGATTTCCGTGTGTTTAGCACCCGTGTTTTAGGGACAACAGATTGACTTGATGGTTATGTTTTGAAGCTCAAGACTCCTAGTCTCATTACTTTGACGAACAGCCATCACATTATATTGCGCAAAGGTACCTAAATTTAGTATGACTAAGAAGCTTTTTATCAAAACCTGGGGCTGCCAAATGAACGAGTATGACTCGGACAAAATGGCCCACCTACTCGATTCAACACATGGTTATCAATTGGCTGAAACAGCTGAAGAAGCCGATGTCATTCTACTTAATACCTGTTCAATCCGAGAAAAAGCCCAAGAAAAAGTTTTTCATCAACTGGGGCGTTGGAAGAATCTAAAGAAGGCTAAACCTGAGCTTATTATCGGTGTGGGTGGCTGTGTAGCATCTCAAGAAGGTGAAGTAATTCGCCAACGCGCACCTTTTGTCGATTTGGTCTTCGGTCCGCAAACACTGCATCGCTTGCCTGAAATGATTAATCAAATCAAAGGTGGTAGTAGATCAGTTATTGATATCAGCTTTCCAGAAATTGAAAAGTTTGATCGTCTGCCTGAACCTCGTGCTGACGGCCCAACAGCCTTTGTGTCGATCATGGAAGGCTGTTCAAAATATTGTACCTTTTGCGTAGTACCTTATACCCGCGGCGAAGAAGTGAGTCGCCCGGTTGATGATGTATTATTAGAAATAGCCCAGCTCGCGGCACAAGGTGTCAGAGAAGTGAATCTATTGGGACAAAACGTCAATGCCTTTAGAGGTCCCAATTTTGACGGCAGTATTTGTACCTTTGCCGAATTATTAGAATTAGTTGCATCGATCAATGGCATCGACCGTTTACGCTATACCACATCCCACCCGGTTGAGTTTACTGACGACATTATCGAAGCCTATGCGCAGATCCCTGAATTAGTTGATCATTTGCATCTACCGGTGCAATCTGGCTCAGATCGCATATTGACCATGATGAAACGTGGACATACTGCGATTGAATATAAATCTAAAATTCGCAGACTCAGAAAAATTCGCCCAAATTTAAGCATGTCGTCTGACTTTATTATTGGTTTCCCCGGTGAAACCGATGAGGACTTCACAGCTACTATGGATCTCATCCAAGCGATGAACTTCGATCTTAGCTTTAGCTTTATTTACAGCGCTCGTCCAGGTACTCCGGCAGCTGACTTACCCGATGATGTCACTGAAGAAGCCAAAAAATTACGTCTACAAATTTTACAACAACGCATTAATCAACAAGCCCTGCGTATTGCGCAAGGCATGTTAGGCACCGAGCAACGTATCTTAGTAGAAGGTCCGTCTAAGAAAAATCCAATGGAACTGACAGGCAGAACTGAAAATAACCGCGTGGTTAATTTTGAGGGACAACCTAGCATGATCGGTAAATTTGTTGACGTTAACATTACCAGTGTATTTGCCAATTCATTGCGCGGTGATGTATTACGTACCGAAGCCGAAATGGGCTTACGCAATAGCATTGCGCCCCAAGCAATACTGGCCAAACAAAGCCCAATTGCTAACGAGTTGGGTGTCAACCAATTCGTACCTATCTAAGTGTTGGGTCGCTAGCGAAAGCTAATTTTCACTAGCGACCGTACATCATTACATTCTAGCTACCACAGTCTACTGAGAGCCTTATATTGACTAAATTAGTAAGTGAACAAATTTATTTAGAACCTTCTGAGCATAAACGAATAGCCAGTTTATGCGGTCCGTTTGATGACAACATTAAGCAACTAGAGCGACGGTTAGGGGTGGAAATAACCTACCGTAACAATGAGTTCAAAGTGCTGGGACCAGCGTCGCAGGTGCAAAATACCCTGAGTTTACTGAAAAACCTTTATATCGAAACACAAACTGTAAAAGGCATTGTGCCAGATTTAGATCCAGGAAAAGTACATTTGGCGATTCAACAAGCCAAAATTATAGAACAGACTGATCCTGCGCAAAGTGTAAAGTATGGTAAAGACATTACTATCACAACCAAACGTGGTGTCATCAAACCTCGCAACCCCAACCAAAACCAATATGTAGCTAATATCGTTAATCATGATATTACTTTTGGTGTAGGACCGGCAGGAACAGGTAAAACCTATTTAGCCGTTGCCTGTGCGGTTGATGCCTTAGAACGCCAAGAGGTTCGTCGAATTTTACTGACTCGTCCTGCAGTAGAAGCAGGTGAAAAGCTCGGTTTTTTACCTGGCGATTTATCGCAAAAAGTCGATCCCTATCTACGTCCCTTGTATGACGCTTTATTTGAAATGTTGGGCTTTGAAAAAGTTGAAAAACTGCTTGAACGCAATGTAATAGAAGTGGCTCCGCTAGCCTATATGCGTGGACGTACCTTAAATGATGCTTTTATCATCTTAGACGAAAGTCAAAATACTACGGTTGAACAGATGAAAATGTTTCTTACCCGTATTGGTTTTAACTCTCAAGCGGTGATAACTGGCGATATTACTCAAGTAGATCTTCCGCGAGGCGTGCGCTCCGGTTTGCGCCACGCTATTGAGGTGCTTAAAGATGTTAACGAGATATCTTTTAACTTCTTTAGTGCCGGTGATGTTGTGCGCCATCCTGTTGTCGCCAGTATTGTGATGGCCTACGAGGAACATGAGCGCCAAAAAGAACTAGAAAAAGCGCAAAAACAAGCTCTTGCTAATCAGGCTATGGATACCACTAACGAATGACCGCCCTTGTCGATTTACAAATTGCCACAAAGTTTACAGACCTTCCAGACGAAGCAACGTTTACTCTATGGTTAGAGCAGGTGTTATTAGAGCTTGGTATTCAAGACAAAGAAATGACTATTCGCTTAGTCGACGAGGCAGAAAGCCAACAACTAAATTATCAGTATCGCAGTAAAAATGCCCCAACCAATGTATTGTCTTTCCCTTTTGAAATGCCAGACCTTGGTGCATTTGCCCAAGAAAGTGACTCGTCAGACCTAAATGTTATAGATACTGAATTCGGTCTACTTGGTGATTTAGTTATTTGTGCGCCGATTATTACTCTTGAGGCACAACAACAAAATAAAATTTTAGCTCATCATTGGGCGCACATGGTTGTACATGGTACCTTGCATTTATTGGGCTACGACCATATAAACGATACCGAAGCTGAGCACATGGAAGGCTTGGAGCGGAAGATATTGCAACAATTAGACATTGACGACCCTTATCAAGATCATTGAAGATAGCAGTCGTTACAACAACAAGGTGAATTAAACAGTTCGATTCACCAAAGTAGAACTAACATAATTACGAGAAAATGAGCGAAGATAATCCCCCATCTAGTAGCGGTTCTGCCAATAAAGGCTGGCTTGATAAAATTGTCCAGTCGTTCGCGACAGAACCGAAAAGCAAACAAGATCTTGTAACCGTTATTCAAGAATCTGAACAAAGCGGTGTTATTAATCCTGAAACCCGCGAGATGATCGAAGGTGTTATGGAAGTAAGTGATCTGCGGGTTCGAGATATTATGATCCCCAGAGCACAAATGATGACCATCGATATTGATGAAACGGTCGAAGAGTTTATTCCTGCTATTTTGGAATCCGCCCACTCTCGTTTTCCCGTTATCAGTGAAGACAAAGATCATATTGAAGGTATTCTGCTTGCAAAGGATCTACTGGCTTATGCCTTTGACCCGAGCAAAACACTCTCATTAAGAAATATTCTTCGCCCTGCCGTAATAGTGCCAGAAAGCAAACGAGTTGATGTATTACTCAAAGAGTTTCGCCAAAAACGTTATCATATGGCGATTGTTGTTGACGAATACGGCGGTGTTTCTGGTTTAGTCACCATTGAAGATATTCTCGAATTAATCGTTGGTGAAATCGAAGATGAACACGACGATGATGAAAAAGAATCGGACGATATCAAAACACTGAACAAACATACTTATTCGGTCAAAGCCTTAACTCAATTAGAAGATTTTAATAAATTTTTTAATACCAAATTTGATGAAGAAGACGCTGATACTATCGGTGGCATTGTTTTGCGTGCTTTTGGCCACATGCCTGCAAGAGATGAAGAAGTCACTATCAATAATATCTCGTTTAAAGTCACTAACTCGGATAAAAGACGCCTCGTTCAGTTAAAAGTGACGATGCCCGATACGGAAGAATAAACCCTGCAATCGATTCGCTTGTTTTATCCCTATGCCGCTGCCTTATTATTGGGCGGCTTACTTACCTTGGGTTATGCACCTTTTTCACAATGGTGGGTAGTTCTCGCCAGTCTTTCAGGCTTCGTTTATTTACTGTCTAAATCACCTTTAAAGCAGGTTTTTAAGCTGAGCTTTGCCTTCGGTTTAGCTTGGTTTGGCGTAGGTATTAGTTGGGTACATGTCAGTATTGCTGACTTCGGTGGCATTCCTTTAATTGGCTCTGTGGCTATCATGTTGGTCTTGTGTAGTTATTTAGCTTTATTTCCGGCCACCGCATTTTGGACGCTGCATCGCTATTTCCCCCAGCGTTTATGGCCTTTAGCCCTGCCCTTCATTTGGCTTTTAATTGAATGGTTACGCTCATGGTTGTTGACGGGATTTCCCTGGTTATCGCTAGGTTACAGTCAGTTATCAGGTCCCTTGCGTGGCTGGATGCCAATCATCGGCGAAATTGGTGTGAGTGCATTTGTGGTGCTTATTGCCGGTGTTATTGCCTGTTGGTTGCCCCTCAAAACGAAAGCCTTTGCCAGCCTGCTGCTCATTGCGGTCATCTTAATCAGTGGTTTTGCTTTAGATAAATACGACTGGGTAAAACCAACTGGAAACTCGGTTAAAATTGCCATGGTACAAGGTAATATTCCACAGGCGTTGCGTTGGACCCCAGAGCAAGATTTGCCTACTATGCAGAAATATAAAAATATGACTGAAGACCATTGGGACGCAGATGTCATTATCTGGCCCGAAGCTGCCGTGCCTAAACTAGAGCCCGTTGCAGCTGATTATTTGCATCAAATGGATAAGTTGGCGATTGAGCACCAAACTGGATTAATCACCGGTATCGTAAATTACAATTTTGAAACCCGAGAAGCCTTTAACAACTTAATTGGTTTGGGTTTAAAAGATGCGGTTGAATTGCCTGATTTAACTCAGCCACTTAGTCAATATTATTATGGACACGATAACCGTTATGCTAAGCATCATTTGCTGCCCATCGGTGAGTTTATCCCTTTTGAAAATTGGCTAAGAGGCTTAGCGCCTATTTTTGACCTGCCCATGTCGTCCTTTACTCGTGGCGACTATCAACAACAAAATATTCAAGCCAAAGGTCATTACTTTGCGCCAGCGCTGTGTTTTGAAATTGCTTTTCCAAGCCAAATAGCCAGTAATTTATATGCCAATACTGATTTTATTATTACCGTCAGTAATGATGCGTGGTTTGGCCATTCTCATGGCCCTGCCCAACATTTAGAAATCGCTCAAGTACGAGCAAAAGAGTTTGGTTTACCGGTGCTAAGAGCTACGAATAATGGTATTACCGCTTTTATCGACCAACGTGGTGATATACAAAGTCGTCTTGCGCAGTTTGAGTCCGCAGTATTAGTCGACCACATTCAACTTGTCTCAGGCAAAACGCCATACAGAAAACTCGGAGATTTGCCTATTTGGTTATGTGCAATATTGAGTTTTGTAACGGCCCTTTATTTTACAAAACGCTCGAGGACTTAAATGCTGCAGCAACTTACGTCAAATCCTAGCTTTATTATTCGCCCTACCGGCCAAGATGATGTTGAATTAATTCTGCAATTCATCTGTGAGTTAGCTGATTATGAAGGACTTTTGCATGAAGTAGTCACTGATGCTGAGACACTAAAAGACAATTTGTTTGGTGAAACTCCCCATGCCAGAGCCGTCATTGGTGAATTTAACGGTAACCCAGTGGCCTTTGCCTTATATTTTCATAATTTTTCAACTTTTACCGGTAAGCCTGGTATTTATTTAGAAGACTTATATGTCAGGCCCGAAGTTCGAGGTCAGGGTTTTGGTAAATTAATGCTGGCCTATCTAGCTAAACTCGCTATTGACAAGGGCTGCGCCCGCTTGGAATGGTGGGTATTAGATTGGAATAAACCGGCTATTGATTTTTATCATTCATTAGGGGCTAAAGCGATGGACGAATGGACAGTAAATCGAGTGAGTGGTGAAGACTTAAACGCCCTAGCTAAGCAACTATAAAAAATATTTTGAAATAGATAAAACCGCCAGTATTTAAGTCTCTGGCGGTATTTAAACGACAGTTTTTTTAGCTTTCAGCCTGTCCGTGTTTTTGACGTTTCTCACGTTTTTCTTGCAGAGAGTTAAGTTTTACTAACTGCTCAGGTGTCAAGATTTCGCGCATTTTAATACGCTGTTCAGCCATAGATAAAAAACGTTCACGAGCTTGTGCTGCACGTTGGTCAGCCAATGCGTTGAGACTGTCTAAATAATCGTTGGCATTTGGATCTAGATCAGCCAACTTACTCATGACTGAATCTTCACGCTTACCTTGCACACGTAAGTCCTTAGATTCCTGCTTTAACAACTTAAATTGTTCAATTTGGCTATCGCTAAGGTCGAGTACTTTCGCTAATTTATGCAATGGCATAGGACCTTCGCCTCTATGTCCACCTTGTCTGTCACCATTATGTGCGCCGGCAAAGGCAGAACCTGTGATGCAGGCGCTAAATAAAATAACTGATATTAATTTCTTCATCGTAATATTCCTCTTTTTGGTTAAGGATAACCAAGATTAAGCGTAGTTGGTCATCAACGAAACAAAGTATGCGCCCATCATTCGATAAGTAGGGTAAAGCTAGTGTAAAGTTAGGTAAAGTTATGTCAAAGCTTAGACATTACAGATTACACTTAAGCCATGAAAAATGACAAACCCCAAATACTGCTGGTCGATGATGATGTGACCCTATGCGCCTTACTGCAAGAATATCTGCAAGAAGACAACTTTGACGTCACTGTCTTGCATTCGGGCGACGCAGCCATTAGCCGCTTATTACAGCAGGAAGAATTTGATACCGTGGTTCTCGATATTATGATGCCCAAGGTAAGTGGCCTAGACGTGCTCAGAACGGTGCGCGCCAAAAGTAGAGTCCCCATCTTAATGCTGACTGGTCGCGGCGATGATATCGATCGGATTGTTGGCCTGGAAATGGGCGCTGATGACTATTTGACAAAACCGTGTAACCCACGTGAGTTAGCGGCACGAATTCGCGCCATTTTACGCCGTACACAACAAGAGCCTATATCAAGTAATCAACATTTTGAGTTACACGGCATTGTGCTTGATAGCGGTTCTCGTTCTGTATCAGTCAATGGACAAATTGCGATCTTTACCAGTGCAGAGTTTAATGCCCTACGTTATTTAATGGAAAATGCGGGTCAAGCCATTAGCAAACAAGATATGACTGTTGAGGTGCTCAACCGTCAACTTGATGCCTATGATCGTAGTATGGATGTGCATATTAGCCGCATTCGACAAAAATTAGCAGCCATGGGTGTGCCTGATGTTATTAAGTCGGTACGCGGTTTGGGTTACCAGTTTCTCACAGAACGATTAGGAGACTAAGTCCTTGCAGTCCCTTAGCCATTGGTTGACGCAATTTACTAACATATTAGGCTTCAAAAGGCTGTTTTGGCGCATCTTTATTGCATTTTGGTTATCCAGTTTACTGGTCATGTTTGCCACCGGATTTGTGATGGTAAATAGTTTTTCATCAAATGAAGCCCATCAACGTCACATCAGCGACGTGACCACTCAAGCTGAGAGAATGGTATGGCGCTATGAGAATGAAGGCTTTAATGCCAATAAACTAGACACTAAGATGAAAAATTGGCAACAGAAACTGGCAGGCCGTGCTGAACGTTTATTGCCTATGCGCATTTTAGATAGCAACAACAAAACAATTTATCGTTATCATATTAAAAAAGAGCATATTGGTGAGCTCGAACAATTGAGTGTACTTGGGCCGTCAAATGCGGAGTACCAGGTCTTTACCAATGAGCCAGAACCACCGCGGATTTTTAAACAAGTTCTTTTTCGATTTCAGTCAGTACAGTTTGTCTTTGTTTTATTTGCCTCTGCGCTGGTCAGTGCGCTACTGAGTTGGAGTATTGTCGCTCCGCTCAAAAGTTTGGGTGTTTTTAGCCGTCGTTTTGCCAATCAACAACAGATAACAGAGCTGCCTAAAAACTTACTTAAACGGGGTGATGAACTGGGATCGTTGGCCCATGACATTGACTATATGGTCAAGAAAACACAAAAAACCGTATTAGCCCAGCAACAATTGCTACACGATGTATCACATGAATTACGAGCGCCATTGGCACGCTTACAAGTCTCTGCAGCACTCATCCAGCAAAAAAACCCTGACAACCGCCATGTGTTACAAATAAATAGTGATTGTCTGCGTATTGACCAATTGATCCAGCAAATTTTAAATTATTCAAAATTGGCACAAGATCAGCAAAATCCACAAGCTTGTGATGTTCAACTGCTTTGCCAGCAAGTGGTTGACAATATGGCGATTGAATTCCCTGGTATTCCAATCCAGTTTGAGTCAAGTCTTGAGCAATGTGAAATAATGGGCTATCCAGAGGCGCTAATCCAAGCTCTAGACAATATTGTCGGCAATGCCTGTAAATATTCACCTGAGGGGAAAGCAGTGGAGCTAAGACTTACGCAAACTAATAATCAGGTTCTGATTGATATTCAAGATCACGGCCCTGGGGTAGATGACACAGAAATAAGTCAATTATTGCAACCCTTTTATCGCGCCGGCAATGCTATGCATACGCCAGGGTTTGGCCTCGGTTTAAGTATTGCTGCAAGAGCGATTAAAAAGCATCAAGGTCAGCTAAGTATGCAAAATCAGATTGAAGGTGGACTTTTAGTTTCGATCACATTACCCTTTTCAATGTTATAAGTGGCGAGTGAGATAATAATTTTTTCGGTGTTATAAATGACAGTATGGGCTTTATTATTAATCCAACTCAGTAGTTGAGTTGGATTAATAATCATTAGTGTAGTCTTAATTAATCTACCAATTGATATTCATCGCGCAGAATTTGGATAATTTCGGCTTTGGGCTTAGCACTTAATACGATCTTCTTACCGGTAATTTTTTCTGCAATACCGATATAGGTTTTTGATACATCTAACAATACTTCGAGCGGTAAGGCATTATCACGGGCTAAGGACTCTCGCTCGGGCATGCGGTTTTTGTTCAGCAAAATATCAGGATCAGGAAAATGGTTGAGCAATAATTGCCTAAAACCCTCTTTTGAGTTTTCAACTATCATGCCTTGTCGATATTGGTGTGCATCCCATATTCTTGATGAGTCAGGCGTACCAACTTCATCCATATAAATAAGTTTATTATTGCCATCTAAGTCTTTGACATAACCAAATTCAAACTTAGTATCCACAAAAATTTGCCCAATGTCGGCCAGCGCCTTAGCGATAAGGTTAAAACCATCCCGCAATAAGGTTTCATATAAACTAATGTCGTCCAGCGATTCAAAATTAAATGCTTGATAATTATCTGCAATATTTTGCCGAGTAATATTCACATCATCCGCCTCAGGCACACCGGGGATATTGCGTAAAATCCCTTTGGTCGATGGAGTAAACAATAGCTCATTTAACTTACCGTCTTTGACTAGACCATCTTCAAGTGTAATACCACAAAAGTCGCGCTCACCTTTTTCATAAGCCCGCCACATTGAACCAGTAATATATTGGCGACAAATCGCTTCAATACGCACAGGTTTAGCTTTTTGCACTATCCAAACAAACGGATGAGGAATATCTAAGATATGGCTATCAGCCAAACCTTGTTGCTTGAATAAGCCAAACCAGTGGTTGGATATGGCATTTAATGCTGCTCCTTTACCCGGCACACCAGACAAGCCGTTTTCGCCATGCCAAATGCAATCAAAAGCTGAAATACGATCACTGATCACCATGATAGCCAGAGGAGTATCTAGTGGCACATTGTAAGACTTTTGTTGAATCAAACGTTGACTATCAGCGGCTGTTAACCAATAAACCGAACGCACTTTGCCGCTATGCACAGGTAAATCGGTGCGGATCGGTAAATCGTTATTAATTGCTAAAATTTTATCGCTGTATGACATTGCCAAACTTACTCCACCTAACGGCATAACCCTAAGCTATGCCTGCCCTTATTTAAGCAAATAAAAACAAAAAGCACCCAGCAAAACAAGCGGGGTGCTCTGATAATAACAATACTTTCCTGACCCAAGTATAATATTGAGTCAGGAGCTGAGACTTAAATATCTAAGTCGTCAGCCTCCATAGTACGAGCAAACGTTGGGAATAAATCAGTCATTTTATTCACCGGGAAGGCGACGCTTTCGTTATCGAGCAGAGTGATTGAAGTTTTAGCGCCCAAGTCAGTGACTTTAATGCGATATTCTTCTGTCTTTAAATCCAAGGCATATTGATCCTTAGACCATAAGGTACTCCACCAACCTGCGTCAGTACCATTGTATTTTACAAACAGTAGACCTGTTGACTGGTCATAATCTTTGACGTCAAAGCCTAACTTTCTCAATACCAGCAGCAATCGAGGCCAAGCAATTTCGTATTCAGCATTAACCATATAGGCCGATTCACCATCTTCATCAAAGCCGAGTTCCATCGGTAAACCTTGACGAATTTTTTGAATACGTTGAGCTGTTGCTAGGCGAATTTCACGTTCATAGTGATCGATAACTTGATTCAGAATATCAACTTCCTGACGTCTGGCATCACTGGGGGTAGTTGATTCTGGTCCTTGTAAAGTTTGTTTTTCTTTATAATCAATAAGATCAACACTTAATGAGGCAATACGTCCGTGAGGTTTAAGATCTAAATTAAATTCAAAACGCTGACCGACACTGCGTTCTGATTTTGACCAGCTATACCAACTGTCGTCTTCTTCACCCTCTTTAATAACCATCCAATCAGATATGAGCTGTTGTTTTTCTTTATCAAATTTTTGAACACCAATACCTTGGCTTTCTAAAAAAGCTAACAATGAATTCCAGATAGTGGTATCTAAAGCTTGGCTATCATCTATTTTGTCAAACCAAACCGTTGCTGATTTTGAGCCTTCTTCGACATGAGAACCAGTGACTAAGGGCAAAACGAGAGAAGGAGATAAAATACTTAACTTTTCACCAATAAAATCACGTGGCGCCTCTGGGCCTAAATTGGGTAGTTTAAAGCTATCATTAAAATCAGGTGTATCTATATCAGCTGGTATTTTGATTTGTTGACCAACTTCATTTTTTAAATAACTAAAGCCGCCACTGGCTATTTCTCTATCTTCTACCGAACTGCAAGCAGTTAAAATAGCTAAAGAAACTAAACTACAAGCAAAAAACTTAGGTGTCATGCTATCTCCTTAAAATAATACGCCAGAACTGCGCATGACTTGTTCAATATGTTGTTGACTCTTTAGTTCTGATTCAACTAAAGGTAGTCGTAAAAATGCAGATTTCATGAGTCCCATTCTATACAGTGCCCATTTGGGCATCACTGGATTTGGCTCAATAAATAATGCTGTATGGAGTAAGGCTATTTTTTTGTCTATCTGTTGCGCCCCTGAAATATCGCCGGCTAACACTGCCTCACACATCTGTGACATTTGTTTTGGCACTAGGTTCGCTGTTACTGAAATTACACCGTGCCCACCCGCCGCTAAAAAAGCACAACCGCTTTGATCATCACCGCTTAACAATAAAAAATTATCAGGCACCAGCTTTTGTGTTTGCTTCAAACGATTGAGATCACCAGTAGCATCTTTTAAACCGACAATTAAAGGATGTTTAGCTAATTCAGCTACAGTTTCTGGCAACATATCAGTTACTGTGCGTCCCGGAACGTTATATAACAATAGCGGTAATTCAGTGGCATCCGCTATGGCATTAAAATGAGCGACCAAACCACGTTGTTGTGGTTTATTATAATAAGGAACAACACTTAAAAAACCACTGATGCCGCTGTTGGCAAGTTGTTTACTTAAAAATATTGCCTCTTCAGTCGAATTCGCCCCACTGCCCGCTATAACCGGAATTTTTCCTTGCGCATATTCAACAACGCGTTTTACCACTTCGATATGTTCATCAAACGGTAGGGTTGCTGACTCACCAGTTGTTCCAACAGCAACAATGCCGTGGGTGCCATTTTCAATATGAAAATCAACCAACTTTTGCAGTGATGGATAATCGATTTGTCCCTGATCATCCATTGGGGTAACGAGTGCTACATAACTACCAGTAAACATGCCTTCTCCTAAAATTTCGCGCCTAATGGTAAAGACCAAACCCTTTAAAAACAAGCAATGAATTAGGCTTTCGCTGCTTAATAATTCAAACTGGATTATTCAGGGTAATTTCAGGTATGTTATAGGGCCTAATAGCCCGACAAAAATAAATAAAATATGAGTCAACAACTTGTAGTTACCATCTTAGGTGCTGATAAATTTGGAATGTTAAGCGCGATTGTCGACACAGTATGCGATGTTGGATGTAATATATTAGATAGCCGTCAGGCCGTCTTTGGCCAAGACTTCTCATTAACTATGATTATAGAAGGTAGTCAGGCAGCGATAGCCAATGCTGAATTTGCCATCCCACATACCTGCCACAAACTTGAACTTCTATGTTTGCTCAAACGCACCAAGCGTCACAACAAACAAAATCTAGAACACATTGCCGATATTATTATTAAGGGTGAAAACGCCAATGGTGTGATCAAAAAAATTACCAGCTTTTTCGCGCAATTCACTATCTCCGTTAGTGCCTTTCGCTTAAAAACATCAAAAAATTCAGATCAAATTGTCACGGGGCCCGAACAGATGACATGCAAGATGGTGGTCTCTATTCCGCATAGCATTTCAGTTGAAGAAGTTGAAAGTGCATTTCAAAACTTACTCCTTGCATTAAATTTACAAGGCTCCATTAAACAAAATCATTAAATGTTGCGTATTGCCATTTAATGCTTAACAAAACAAATAGGAAACATCATGCAAATGTTACAAGCTGGAGATAAAGCACCTGCTTTTTCTCTGCCAAATGAAAATAACCAACAAATCGCACTCAGTGACTTGGCAGGTAAAAAAGTATTAGTGTATTTTTATCCTAAAGCCATGACACCAGGCTGCACTATTCAAGCCCAATTTCTACGCGACAGTCTAGGTGAAATAAAGAAGCACAATGTTGAAGTATTTGGTGTTAGTCCGGATGCCGTAAAACGCTTGCCAAAATTTATAGAAAAAGAGCAGCTTAACTTTTCATTGCTTAGTGACGAAGATCACAGCGTTGCCGATGCTTTTGGAGTGTGGGGACCGAAAAAATTTATGGGCAAAGAATTCGATGGTTTACATCGCATTAGTTTTTTAATCAACGAGCAGGGCACGATTGAAAAAGTATTCGACAAATTTACCACAAAAAATCATCATGAGGTGCTGCTTACTTACTTGAGCAACACTTAGTGATAGCAACGCAGGGCAGCTTTAGGTGCCCTGCTATTGATTACTTAGTTTTCATTACTCTGCGGTTCGACTTGAGGCGTAGGTGCAGACCACGCATTAGTTACCGCTTTGACTAAGGTGGCTAAAGGAATAGCAAAAAACACCCCCCAAAAACCCCACAAACCACCAAAAAATAGTACCGCAATAATGATATATATCGGATGTAAACTAACCGCTTCTGAAAATAGGATAGGCACTAATGCATTACCATCAAGGGCTTGTATAACTGCATAGGCTACCATGAGATACCAAAAGTCTGGCGTGATACCCCATTGAAATAAAGCAACGATAGCAACCGGAATGGTGACAACAGCCGCGCCAATATAGGGAATTAAAACAGAAAAGCCGACTAACACACCAAGCAGCAGAGCATAGCGTAGGTCCATGAAGGCGAAGGTAATAGCTGACGCAACACCTACAATCACAATTTCTATTACCTTACCTCTGATGTAATTCGCTATTTGTGAGTTCATCTCGCTACCGACTTGCTTGATTAAACGCCGTTCAGAAGGCAGTAAACTAGCCATATTGCGGACTAATTCCTCCTTATCTTTCAACATGAAAAACACCATCAAAGGCACTAAAATTAGGTAGATCAATAACATGCCAATATCCACCAATGAACTAAAAGACGCGGACACCAACTTCTCACCATAAGCGACAATTTTGACATTAACCCCTTCTAGCATTTGCTGTATGTGGGCCACTTGCACAAAGTCAGGATAGGTATCAGGCAAATGCAACAACCAAGCCTGCCCGCCAGCCCAAATTTGCGGGGTCTCTTTGATTAAATTGATACTTTGCTGAGTTACCACCGGAACCACACCGATAAAAGTCAAAATAGAAATCGCTAAAAAACTTATCAATACCACCAAAGTAGATAGACTGCGTGACAATCCTAGCTGGTTGAGTTTAGTCACAGGCCAATCTAGCAAATAAGCAATCACGGCAGCGACAATGGCTGGCATTAAAATCCCTCCCCACACCAACAGTAATAATGATGAAACCAGTAACATCATCAGTAACATGGCAGAATCAGGATCTGAAAACTTTCGTTTATACCAACGCTCAAAAAGGTGAAACATTTATATTCCTTGTAACTCTAAGATTAAATTCAAACGAAAAGTCAAAAACTCGCCACAGCGCTTGTACACAAAGATATATTACCGCGACGAAGGATAAAATGATAAGACTTAACATGCCTAAACGAGATTAATAAATTTTGCCCGATGTTCACAAGCGCTAACCTGAAATATTCTATTTTTTTTAATTAAACACTGCTATTAGCTTTGCTAACTCGCTTTTTAATCTTGTGTAACGATACACCTTTGTATAAGGTCTTGGCTGGTAAGTAAGGCCCTTAGACGATTAAACTACAGCGATACTGGACACCAAATAACAATTACGCTTGGTAAAAGTTTGAAATGAACTTATGTCTGTATACTGCGTTCAAATAGAATATCACGAGGGGCTGTACTTAAACCCTCACATCATAGATTAAATAACTAGACCAATTAGATGACCAAAAGAATAAACAAATTAAACTTTATCACCCTCAGTATCCTACTTAGTATTGGACTTAGCTCTCATGCCAATAATAAAAAAAATGAATTGCCGGAAATAGGGGTTGTGGCGTCTGGTGCAATCACTTTAGATAAAGAATTGTTGATTGGTGATGCGCTGATGCGGCAACTTCGGGGCCAAGGCCCAGTTATCAGCGATCCCTTATTAGACGAGTATATTCAAGACTTGGGTAATCGTTTAGTGGCTCAGGCTGATGACGTTAAGTTTAGTTTTAAGTTTTTCTTACTCAATAGTTCTGAAATTAACGCCTTTGCCTTTTTTGGCGGACATGTGGGTATCCATACTGGTCTAATATTTAATGCTAAAAATGAATCTGAATTAGCCTCTGTATTAGCCCACGAGATTAGTCACGTTACCCAACGCCATATCGCCAGAAGCATAGAAGAAAGACAAAAATCATCACCACTTCAAATAGCATCATTGTTGGGCGGTATACTCTTAGCCGTAGCCAACCCAGAAGCGGGCATGGCTGCGATTTCAGCGAGCAGTGCAGCCTCACAACAAGCGTCAATCAACTATACTCGGCAAAATGAAAAAGAAGCCGACCGTATAGGTATCCGAATTTTGGCGCAAGCTGGCTTCGATCCCAATGGCGCTAGCGACTTTTTTTCCACCTTAACTGAAAAAAACAGATTGAAATCGAGCAGCCTGGCTTTTTTACAAACTCACCCTTTGCCAGAATCAAGGGTAGCCGATGCTCGTAGTCGTGCCGCAAGTTATAATTCCGGTCCAGTTGCGGAAAGTTTAACCTTTCATTTAGCTAAATCACGGATTTTGGCACGTTATTATTCAAATCCTAAGTTCAATATCGAGTTTTTTACTGCTAGTTTAAATAAACAGTCTTATGTTTTTAAACAAGCAGCAGAATATGGTTTGGCTCTATCATACTTAGCTGATGAGCAATACAGTCAGGCACAACGCATCATTTTAGACTTACTCGACAACGATCCCGACAACCTCTTTTATCTAGATGTATACACTGATATTGCTATTGCGACTAAGCAGTTTTCTGCTGCAATAGAACGACTTTCGGCCAAACTAAAGCAGTCTCCGCGTAATCAAGTTCTGGTGCTTAACTTAGCCAATATACTGATACAAGATAAACAGTACGCCAAAGGTATTGCTCTTTTAAAAGACTTCTTGCTGTTAAATCCTAATAATATGTTGGCTTATGACTTGTTAGGTGATGCCTATAGAGGTAACCAACAACCCTTGGAAATGCATCAAATTAAAGCTGAAGTTTATGCGCAAGTAGCCGCCTATCCTCGCGCCATTGACGAATTGCAAAGTGCCTATAATTTTGCCGACAACAAACAATTAGAAAAACAACGCATACGCGCCAGAATTGAGCAATTTAGAGATGCTCAAGAGAAGCTAAGGGCCTTGTAATTCGACCAGTACTTGGCGCAAGCTTTCGGCACTTTGCTCGCCTTTCAGTTGTTTAACTACTCTGCCCTTCGGATCAATAATGATTGTATGTGGCAGGGTATTAGGTGCTTTGGGCCAAGGCAGTGATTCAATGCTATACAGAATGGGAAAAGCAATGTCGTAGGTGTCTCTTAATTCACTGAGCTGCTCTTGACTTAAAGGGTCAAAACTAATGGCAAATATGGGCACCGACTTATTTTCAACATGAAACCGATTTAACTCAGGTATTTCCCGTAAACACGGAGCACACCAGCGAGCAAAGTAGTTGACAATTACCCAGCTACCTTCAAAGTCTTGCCATTGATGTGCTTCGCCGTCCAAGGTGACAAAATCTTTTTTCATCGTCGTATTAACCAATAAACCGGTTGTTAAGGCGAAAAGAGCGATAGCCAGCCACTGCCAATTTTTCATATTTAATTTATTCCTCACTTTGATGTATTGAGAAAATACAGGTTACAATAATGTTTTTATACTAATAAACGGTTTTTTTATGTCTCAACTCACTATTTATCATAACAATCGTTGTTCAAAGAGCCGCCAAACTTTGCAGTTAATTGAACAGCAAGGAATAAAGCCCACTGTAATTGATTATCAAAAAAACCCACCAAACCATAGTGAGTTGGCCACTATTATTCAGCAACTCGGGTTTACTAGTGCGAGGCAGTTAATGCGCAAAGGTGAGGATGAATACCAAGCTTTGGGATTAGCCAATACCCTGCTCAATCAGGAACAATTGATTGATGCCATGATTAGCCATCCCAAACTCATCGAACGCCCTATAGTGTGTTACAAAGGAAAAACGGTGATCGGACGTCCACCTGAAAATATTTTGACCCTATTATGAAACAAGACGTATTAGTTTTATATTACAGCCGCCATGGTGCGACACAAGCGATGGCAAATAAAATTGCGTTGGGCATAGAGCAAGCAGATTTACAAGCTAGATTGCGCACGGTACCTGAGGTTTCGGCTAATTTATCCATCAGCCAAGCAAGTGTTCCACAGGAAGGTGATCCCTATGTCAGCCTTGACGATTTAAGTGAATGTTGTGCGCTAGCCTTAGGCAGTCCCACACGTTTTGGCAACATGGCAGCACCACTAAAGTACTTTTTAGACGACACCAGCAAAGCATGGTTATCAGGTACATTAGAAGGTAAACCTGCTTGTGTATTTACCTCTACGGCCAGCATGCATGGCGGTCAAGAAACGACCTTATTGAGTATGATGTTACCCTTACTTCATCACGGGATGCTAATTTGTGGTTTGCCCTATTCTTTACCTGAACTACACACCACCACTACAGGGGGAAGCCCTTATGGTGTGAGCCATTTAGCCGACAAACGTAGCCCGAATAAATTAAGCAATGAAGAGATTGCATTGTGTATCGCCCAAGGTAAACGTTTAGCGACTTTTGCCAGTAAATTAGGATAGTTAATGAAATTAGACACCCAGTTTTATCGCCGTTTGACCCTAAGCAGTTATTTTTTACTTATCGCTTGGTTAGTTATTTGGCACTTCTTCCTTACTCCAGATAAGGTGACGTCAACCTTGTTTACCGTACTTTTGTGGATAATTCCTATTCTGCTGCCAATGAAAGGTTTATTACAAGGAAAGCCTTATACCTACGCATGGACTAATTTTATTGTCATGTACTATTTGTTACATGGCCTAACCTCAATATATGCAGTAGAGGGTGAGAGGCTCTATGCGCTCATTGAGATACTGTTATGTTGCGCATTATTTACCGGTGGGAGTTTTTACGCGCGTCTACGAGGTCGTGAATTAGGTTTGGGTATTCGTAAATTGAAAGAAGAATTACTCGAAGAAAAACAAGCGTTTGAAAGTAATAAACGAGGATAGTCTATGGCACTAAGGCTCAGTTTAGTTGGTGTTTTTGTACTGTTTTTACAGGCTTGTGGTGGGTCTTCCGCGCCCGCCCCTACACCTATACCTGATCAACCACCGAGTGCTAACACGCCCGTCAGTGCTAAGCTGGTGCAAGATGGATTACGTCTTTATTATCCTGAGTCATTTTGGGTAAACCAAGCGGCAAGCCTCGCAGTTACTGCAGATAGCGGCAACATCAAGTCAGTATATTGGCAACAAAGTTCAGGTCCAGAACTTATTATCCTAGCGCCCGACAGTCAGCTTGTCTCTTTTGATATCACACAAGCTGCAAGTTATAACATTGACCTCACCGTTACATTAAATACCGGTGTTGTATTGCAAAAAAATATAACATTTGACGCCTCAGATAATACTCAAGCTCTCAGTAGCATAAGACTCGACCATGTTGTCGTTGAACAAGGTAAAGTATCGCTGAGAGTCGATAGTACGGGTTCTAGTAAAAATAAGGCTATTCGCTCAATTCAATGGCGACAGATTGCTGGTCCTGAAGTAAGCGACTTGGTTTTTGACGAACATTATTTGTTTTTTGTAGCGCCGACTGTTGCTCAAGATGTGTTGGTCGAATTTTCAGCCACCTTAAATTTTACTGATGGCAGCGTAGCGTCGGACCAAAGCTACGTATTAGTTAAAAAGTCGACTATTAATCCTGATGGGTATTTCCCCAAATTCGCGGAACGTATTGTCACCACAGAAGTCAGGCCCTATATCAGCGATGGCCAATATGCTGATGTATTAGTAGGCTGTGTGTACAACAATCAAATTTCCTCAAGTTGTACCTTTGAAACACTGCCCCTAATAGGATCTCAAACCCCATCACCATCAATAGATGACATATTAGCGCGCTTGGTGGTGTCACATCCTTGGATGGGTGACAGGTTCAAGGAATTTTTGCAAGAATCAGCCACTTCAGAAGATATGCGCCAGCTTTTAAAAGCAACCACAGCTATCGTGATTGCTTATGATGTGCGTCCTTCATTCTATTGGTCAGCTACCGGAGCAATCTACTTAGACGCCGCAAATTTTTGGCGCAGTCCGCAAGAGCGAGATACCCTTAACGACCAAGCTGATTATCGCAGCAATTTTGGTAATGAATTGCAGTTTATTATCCCCTGGCGCTATGTAAAAAATAATCAGTATTACATTCGCAATAGTGACTTCCCTGCTGAAAGTCGTTTAAGCAAACCATTTTCTGCTTTAGAAGCGAATGCAAGCTGGTTGATGTATCACGAACTTGGCCATGCAAACGATTTTTTCCCTTATTCAAGTTGGGCCAGTTTATCAAATAATGACAGTCCTTTGTCTTATGCCAATAATCACGATGCTTCATCGAGTCAATTTAGCCAGGCTTATCCCTTAGACTCGATTGAAATGGTGCAATTAGCAGATGTTAGCTTCTCGGGAATTACCGCAACTGAAAGTCAAAAGGCTTTAGTAGCGCAAGACGTATTGGGCTTTTTTAGCCCAGATAAAGCTCCAGACTATTATTGTTACTCCACCATACGCGAAGACTTTGCTACCTTATTTGGTCATTTTATGATGGCTTATCGCTTAGGCGTTAGCGCAGATGTCGCTATCATTAGCTCAGTTGACAACGATGAACTTAAGGTTACTTGGGGACAGCGAGACAGAGTTAATTCGACGCAAATTCAGCCACGGGTCAAAGCAGTAGTAGAAAGCATTTTTCCGCAATTAAATGTGGCACAAATTCAAACTACTTTGCCTAGAACCCTTAATATGAGAGTCGGTGATGATTGGTTCAGCAATATTAATTTGTCAGTGGGTAATAACTCAAACACACTTCAAGCTAAATCAAACAGCACAAAACCACTAGAACCCGGAGATTTTTGGCAAGTGTTTCCACATACACCAACCACACCCTAAAAATATGCAGTTAATTTTGACATAGGGCTAAGCTCTATACGAAAAGGCGTAAAACCCTTAAAGGTTTAGCGTGGATTTGACAAAAGGTATGGTGAGTTTGCGCTGTTGCTGTAAGGAGAACTCATCTAATTTATCGAGACTTTGCATCAACGCGGGCAAATCTCGTTGAAGATGATTGATCAAAAATTTAGCCACTTCCATCGGCATGCTCAGACCCCGTTGTTCTGCTCTTATAATGAGGGCATTACATCGCTCAACGTCTTCTAGTGCCACTAATCTAAAACTGACACCCCAACTTAAACGTGAGACCAAATCTGGTAATTGCAGAGGCAGGGATTGTAAGGGGAATCGCCCTGCAATAATCAATTTACTCTGTCCTTGCTCTTTAACCCGGTTAATCAAATCAAATAAAGCCACTTGCCATGGCAAATCATCTTCAATTAATTCAACGTCATCAAAACAGACCAAATCATACAATTCCAATCCTTCCAGCATTTCAACTGACAGATATTCTTTATCTTTAAAACTCAAATAGACACAGCTGTGATTATTTTTTTCAGCCAAGTAACAGGTTGAAAATAGTAAATGGCTTTTACCTAAGCCAGTTTCCGCAAAAAAATAAGTAAGCCAAGCTAATGAAGGTCCGCTCTGCTCAGGCACCAACAAGTTTTGTAAGTGACTCACTAATTGTTGGTTTTCACCTACAATAAAATTATCAAAGGTCACCTGGTCTTTTAATGAAACAGGCAGGGAAAGCTGCTTACTCATTAATTGTTCCACATAAATTCCAAAACAGTAGGCTCCAGCCCAGAGTCTGCAGTGACCGGCAATATTTTATTATCTAAACTAAAAGTATTAAGTAAATCATCGGTATTACCCAATAACTCCAGGTCAAAAGTGGCTTTCTCGCCTTGTTGCATTACTAGGGTGGCATTGGCGACCACACTCAAACCATTCAGAAATTTTAATATAGTTGCATAGCGCGTAATTGAGTTGACATTGTTAAGGGTAATTTGCGTTTTCACCGCATTCAGTAAACGATTTTGCTGACTAATAGCATATTTTTCTGATAATTGTTTAGCCACTACATCCACGATTTCATTCGCTATCAAGTCGCTTTGTTGCACACTAATTTGGCCACTATTCATCTGACCATTATCGAACATCAACCAATCTACTAACCAAAGTTGTTCTTTATTTTGTGCTTGTAAGGTATCGAGTGGTTCAAGATAAATGCGAGCAGATAAATAAGTGTTAAGATCGTAACGTTCAGTCGCAAGCAGTATGGGTTGGGAAAAACCACCCCAAATATCGTAAATATTAAGGTTTTGTAAATCATTTAAGTCCCACAACGGCACAACAACTCTTACGCCTCTTACTTGCGCTTGTTCAAAGAGTCGCTTAACAAAATCACTTTGGTTTTCCTGACCGATAATCTGTTTCTCTTGCTGCTTATTTTCAATCGCCAGCCATAACAAAGTGTCGGGTCGACGCTTGTCCCAAACGGCGAAACCCGCTGTTCTTATTACATTCTGAATTTTTTCCTGATCAAAATTAACCACTAAATACAGCTGGTTCTTATTTTTCTCATAGGTGTACGAACGGATTAATGTTGACGCTTTGTTGAGTTGCTTGATTATATTTGCATCATTCAATAAGACGTCTGAGCCACTCACTTTGACAAAAACTTGTTTCAAGGCTTGTTTTATCGCCTTATTTTGTGTCGCTTCCGCCTGATCACTCACCGCTACTTTAGCATCATATAGATCCTCAATGATTGCCGCTGAAGCAGACTCTATAAGCAAAAACACAACAAAGGTACTCATCAAAATTTGACGTAAAAATAGTAATGATGACATCAGGTACCCATTCTCCTTTACCACAAGACAATTAAATTCAGCTGGTATTGTCCAGTATTTACCTTAAAAATTCACCATTTGTTTCACATCAAAAAATCACTGTCGTTGTGATTGGTATTAATCGAGCAAACTGCTAAAATCCCCGCTCTTTTTTTCAGTGGTTATTTTTTGGGGTCTAGACGTGAGCGAAAACAATTCATCATTAAGCTATAAAGACGCAGGTGTCGATATTGATGCGGGTAACCAACTCGTTGAAAGAATTAAATCGGTAGCTAAAAAAACACAACGTCCTGAAGTGAGAGGTGGATTAGGTGGCTTTGGTGCTCTGTGCGCCCTGCCAGAAAAATACCGCAAACCCTTGCTTGTTTCAGGTACCGATGGCGTGGGCACTAAATTACGCCTAGCCATGGACTTAAAAAAACACCAAGGCATTGGCATTGATTTAGTCGCTATGTGTGTCAACGACCTAATCGTACAAGGCGCTGAGCCACTATTTTTTCTAGATTACTATGCAACGGGTAAACTCAACGTTGACACTGCTACCGAAGTTGTTACTGGCATAGGTCAAGGATGTGAGTTGGCGGGTTGTGCTTTAGTGGGTGGCGAAACCGCAGAAATGCCAGGTATGTATCATGGTGAAGATTATGATGTTGCCGGTTTTTGTGTTGGTGTTGTTGAAGCCGATGATGTGATTGATGGTACAAAAGTAAAAGCAGGCGATGCATTGATAGCTCTTGCCTCTTCTGGTCCTCATTCCAATGGCTATTCTCTTATAAGAAAAATAATTGAAGTATCAGGTAGCTCTACCGATGAAGTCTTTGAAGGTAGCACAATTGGTGATGTGCTATTAGAGCCGACTCGTATCTATGTTAAAAATGTACTGTCCTTGTTAGAACAAGTTGAAGTTAACGCTATCTCGCATATTACTGGCGGAGGTTTTTGGGAAAACATCCCACGCGTATTACCCGACAATGCAAAAGCCGTTATTGATGGCACAAGTTGGCAATGGCCTCCCATATTTAATTGGTTACAACAAAAAGGCAATGTTACGACTCATGAGATGTATCGCACATTCAACTGTGGCGTAGGTTTAATCATTGCTTTAAAACCTGAAAATGTCAGCTTAGCCCTGTCTATATTAAATGACTTAGGCGAAAACGCTTGGCAAATTGGTCATATCGCAGACCGCAATGCCGACCAAGCGGTTGAGATAAACTAAGTGAGTGACGCCGCTAAACTTAAATCTATCGTAGTATTAGTGTCAGGTAATGGTTCTAATTTACAGGCCATTATCGATGCTTGTGAGCAAGGTAAAATTCCAGCAAAAATCACCGCAGTCATTTCCAATAAGGCACAAGCCTATGGTTTGCAGCGGGCCAAGACAGCTGGGATTCCGGCTGTGGTGGTTGATCATACAGCTTATCTCACCCGCGAAGCCTATGATCAGCAACTATTGGCACAAATCAGTAAGTTTGCACCCGATTTAATTGTTCTTGCTGGCTTTATGCGTATATTGAGTCACGAATTTGTTGAAAATTTTCAGGGTCAGATGTTGAACATTCACCCGTCTTTGTTGCCGAAGTACAAGGGTCTGCATACCCATCAGCGCGCGATCGATGCAGGAGACCAAGAACACGGTGCATCTGTACATTTTGTGACGGCCGATTTAGATGATGGCCCGGTAGTTTTGCAATCTAAAGTTCCAATATTTGAAAACCAAGATGCAGAAGAACTGGCCGAGCGTGTTATTGTGCAAGAACGTCAAATGTATCCATTAGTAGTAAAATGGTTTTGTCAGGATAGACTAATCATGCTTAACAATAAGGCTTTTTTAGATGGTATTGAACTCGAAGAACAAGGCTACGCGGCTAATTAATTTTTGGATGTGTCTCTGGGGGAGTCTCATGGCTTTGTCTTTGCCTCTCAACGCGACCGAATTAGTTGCTGGCAGTGACACTCCAGTCGTTAAAAATGAGGTTGTCGATAACTTGCCTAAAGTAGATCCTTTTGCAAATTTTGCCGCAGAATTCAAAGCTTACCGTTACGGCAAAGAATTGGGGAAGGCCAATATATCCCTCAGCAAATTAGATAATAATCAATACCGCCTCGATTATAGCTCCAGTGTCTCTATTTTTTTCCTCTCTGACAAACGTAAAGAAACCAGCTATTTTACTGTTGAAGAAAATAAAATCATTCCGAAAAGTTATGTTTTTAAGCGCACGGGCACCGGCTCAGATAAACATATGCGCATCGAATTTGATCATGAAAAAGGTAAGATATTGGTTAATGACCGTCCAAGCTTCCCTTTAGAAGATCAGCTTGACAATCAACTTTATCGCCTTGATTTGCAAGCTAAATTAGCGCTGGGTGAAACCCAATTTGACTATCGAGTCATTAATGACAGAGGCCAATATCGCGAATATCAGATGCAAGTATTGGGCATAGAAACCTTATCATTACCTTTTGGCGAAGTGCAGGCAATAAAAGTAGGCATTGTCAGAGAAAACTCCAGTCGCAATACTTTTGCTTGGTTTTCACCGGCACTTAATTTTCAATTGGTCAGACTCCAACAATTTAAAGATGGTGACGAACAAGGCGATATTAAATTAAGTCAATACAGTGCAACTCGGTCTTAGCAGAGTATCTGCAAGGGATCTTTACATGAGTCAAAATCCCCTATCCTTTCTGTCTCGCTTATAATCCAGTTTGAATAAACTGCGTATAAACACTTATAGAAGAATGTAATAGCATCTCGCTTGTTGAGGGGATGCTAGCTATTATCAAGTAACCCAGTAAATAAAATGACGCATTACTGTTGATCTTTGCTTAACAAGATTATAACTTGCGTCGTGGTCTGACCTCTAAATTTGGAGCTAATATGCAATTTTTGTTATGGTTTTTATTGATACTTTTCGCTTTTGGTGCGGTAAGTTATTTTCGAATGAGCATGTTTAATGCAACAGTCGCCATGTTTGGTGCCTTAGTATTGGGCAGTATCATGGGTATCGTAGGTGAGTTTACTTGGCTACTGTATCTGCTTATCGCTATTCCCCTCAACCTTGAATCTATTCGAGTTCAATACATCACGACGCCTGTACTTAAACTGTACAAAAAAATCATGCCTGAAATGTCGAGTACTGAAAAAGATGCAATTGACGCAGGCACAGTATGGTGGGATGGAGAAATTTTTAGCGGCAACCCCAATTGGCAAGTGCTGCACAATATTCCACAAGCCCGCTTAACAGCTGAGGAACAAAGCTTTTTAGATGGCCCAGTAGAAGAAGTTTGTCATATGTGTAATGACTGGGATGTCACCCATACCCGAGCCGATTTATCACCTGAAGTATGGCAATATCTCAAAGATAATAAATTTTTCGCGATGATAATTAAAAAGGAATATGGTGGCTTAGATTTTTCTGCTTATGCTCAATCTCGTGTATTGCAAAAACTATCTGGAGTAAGCGCTGTACTTGCCACCACAGTCGGTGTTCCTAACTCATTAGGCCCGGGTGAATTGTTACAACACTACGGCACACCTGAACAACAAAATCATTATCTACCACGATTAGCAAGCGGCGAAGAAATTCCTTGTTTTGCCCTAACGGGACCCGAAGCCGGATCTGACGCTGGCTCACTACCTGACACTGGCATTGTGTGCAAAGGTCAATGGCAAGGCGAAGAGATCATTGGCTTAAAACTGACATTTGATAAACGTTACATTACTTTAGCGCCGGTAGCTACCGTCATCGGTTTAGCCTTTAAAATGTATGATCCTGATGGATTATTAGGTGAGCAAAAAGACTTTGGTATCACCTGTGCTCTGCTGCCAAGGGAAACTGAAGGTCTCGAGATCGGTAATCGACATTTTCCTTTAAATGTCCCTTTTCAAAATGGCCCTATTCGCGGCACAGATATTTTTGTGCCTTTAGATTACATTATTGGCGGAGCCAAAATGGCTGGCCAAGGCTGGCGGATGTTGGTTGAATGTTTATCGGTTGGTCGTTGTATTACCCTCCCCTCAAATTCCGCGGGTGGCGCAAAAAGCATTGCATTGGCCACTGGCGCTTATGCACGTATTCGTCGTCAATTTAAGATCCCTGTGGGCGATATGGAAGGCATCGAAGAAATGTTGGGCCGCATAGGCGGTAATACTTATTTGATGGACGCCGTAACCGCATTTTCTACCAAAGGTGTTGATTTAGGTGAAAAGCCCTCGGTTATATCAGCGATTTGTAAATATCACTTAACTGAGAAGATGCGTCAGCTCGTCAATGATTCTATGGACGTACATGGTGGCAAAGGCATCATGTTAGGCGCAAATAATTATTTAGGTCGTAGTTATCAGGGTGCCCCCATTGCCATCACTGTGGAAGGTGCCAATATCCTTACACGAAATATGATGATTTATGGTCAAGGTGCGATGCGCTGTCATCCTTTTGTTTTAAAAGAGCTTTTTGCGGCCAATAATCCCGATGAAAAAGAAGGCTTGGCGCAATTTGACAAAGCTTTGTTTGCTCACGTTGGTTTTGCCATTAGCAACTTTAGCCGCAGTTTATGGTTTTCAATGACAGGTGCTCGTTTAGCAGGCTCTCCTTTTATGGATGAAACTAGTCAATATTACCGTGCAATGCAGCGTTACAGCTCAAATATGGCGTTTTTGTCTGATGTCGCCATGGGTGTATTAGGCGGAGAGTTAAAACGTCGTGAGCGCATATCGGCTCGTTTAGGCGACTTGCTTAGCTATCTATATTTAGGTTCATGTGTGCTTAAACGCTTTGATGATGAAGGCCGCAGACCTGAAGATCTGCCTTTTGTACACTGGGCGATGCAAGATACCTTACATAAGCTAGAAGTGTCTTTAGAGGAGCTATTAAATAACTTCCCCAATGTATGGTTAGGTAAGGCTTTAAAACTGGCTATTATGCCCTTTGGTAAGCATTTTACTAAACCCTCAGATAAGTTAGACCACCAAATTGCGACTATTCTGCAAACACCTTGTGATGCGCGTACACGTCTGGGCAAAGGACAATTTTTGTCACGCAAACCAGGAATGTTAATGGGTGACTTAGAGCAAACGCTTGAAAATGTAATTGCCGCTGAGCCCTTGTACATCAAAATATGTGCAGCAGCGAAAGAACGTTATCCTTTCACCAATTTAGACAAAATTGCCGACAAAGGTTTAGAACTCGGAGTCATTAATGAGCAACAAGCTGAATTGTTAAGAGAAACTGAATTAGGACGTCTACGTACCATCAACGTTGATGATTTTGATCCCAGTGAACTGGCGCAAACGGTGGCTAAACCTAGGGCAAAGCGTAAACCAAAAGCTTCTGAAGCAGCCTAACTAAGATAACCAAGCTAAAAAGCCCTGAAATCAGGGCTTTTTTTATATTCCATTTTATTCGCGAGCCACAAAGGAAATTGCTTGCCAGCCGCTTGGCGGGTAGAATTACCGGCTCTTTTATACAGTTAGAAAAACAAACTCATGTTAACAGGCAAAGACGCCATTTATTCACAGCCTCAGGCCGTCGAACCCTTTCGTTTTGACCAAGCTGTGGCCGAAGTTTTCCCAGATATGATCCAACGGTCAGTGCCGGGTTATGCCACTATTATCGATACCATAGGTCAACTAGTGGGTAAATTTGCTCAAGACGACAGTCACATTTACGATCTAGGTTGTTCACTCGGTGCGGCTAGTTTAGCCGCCAGTAAAAATCTTAAAGCAAAAGATTGTAAGATTCTAGCAGTCGATAATTCCGCTGCTATGGTAGAACGTTGCCGTTTACATACTAAAGCATTTAAGTCTGCTGCTCCCATCGAAGTGATTTGTGATGAATTACAAAATATTGATATTGCCAATGCCAGTGTGGTCATTATGAATTTCACCTTACAGTTTATCAGTCCAGAACAACGAGCCAGCGTCATCGATAAAATATATCAAGGCCTAAAACCCGGTGGCATCCTAATTTTGTCAGAAAAACTACGCGATACTCAGACTATGGCTAACGAGGTACTGATAGACCTACATCATGAATTTAAGCGCCGTAATGGCTATAGTGATCTCGAAATTAGTCAAAAACGCAGTGCCTTAGAAGATGTAATGCGGATTGAAACGTATGAGAGCCATCAGCAACGACTATCCAACAGCGGTTTTAAAGAAGTTGTGCAATGGTTCAAATGCTTTAATTTTGCTTCTATTGTGGCAATAAAATAAGGACCTAACGTTTATGTCTTTACCTTGGTTTAAAGATTTTTATCAGCAAATTGCCCAGTCACCACTGAGTCATTGGTTAGAAGTATTACCCGCACAATTATCCCAGTGGCAGCAACAACAACTGCATGGTGATTTTAACAAATGGCTAAAATTACTGGCTATGTTACCCGACACAAAAGTATCCAACATAGAGTTACTAAACCACGTTGCCTTGGGCCAGGCAGAAGATATTGACGAGCATACCCATAAACAACTGATGGGTTTATTAAAACAATTTATGCCTTGGCGCAAAGGCCCCTTTAACATTCATGGGATTTATATTGATACTGAATGGCGCTCTGATTGGAAGTGGGACAGAGTGCTGCCACATATTCATTCCTTACAAGATCGCCATGTCTTAGATGTTGGCTGTGGCAGTGGTTATCACATGTGGCGCATGTTAGCTCACGACCCCAAACTCGTGGTTGGCGCGGACCCTTCACAGCTATTTTTAATGCAGTTTCAAGCTATAAAACATTTTAATCCTGATCCCCGCATCCATCTAATCCCAGTCGGAGTTGAACAGTTACCCGATTTAAAAGCTTTTGATACCGTGTTTTCCATGGGCGTGCTTTATCATCGCAAAAGCCCCATCGACTTTTTGTACCAACTTAAACATCAGTTACGTAAAGGCGGCGAGTTAGTATTAGAGACACTGGTGGTTGAAGGGGACGAGCAAACCGTGTTTATGCCGCAAGACCGCTATGCTCAGATGCGAAATGTGTGGTATTTACCTTCGACAAAGGCCTTGACCCTGTGGATGCAGCGAGTGGGTTTTAAAAATATTAGAGTCGTTGATGTGGCCCATACCACCATCGAAGAACAGCGCAAAACAGCATGGATGGAAAGCCTTTCTCTTGCCGATTTTATGGATCCACAAGACCCTACGCGCACCATTGAAGGTTATCCCGCGCCATTGAGAGCAGTACTAATAGCTGAAGTATAAACGCATTATTGATAACTGCGCGCAACTCTAGAAGGCATGCGGGTCACCAGTTCATAGCCATTGGTGCCTGCATATTGTGCAACCTCATTAACCAACAGTCTCGCTCCCCACAGTTCAACTTCATCACCTACAGCAACATGAGGTAGTTCAGTGACATCCACACTCAACATATCCATGGATACGCGACCCACTAATTTAGCTCTGTGAGTATTGACTAATACTGGTGTGCCGGAAGGTGCAGTACGTGGATAACCGTCTCCATAACCAGCAGCAACCGTTGCAATAATCGAAGTTCTCTCAGCTTGCCAAGTATTACCATATCCTACTGTCTCACCCGCTTGAATTGTTCTAAGCGCAATGACCTTGGAACAAAACTGCATGGCAGGACGCAGTTTATCGGCGTTGTGCTCAGCGCCTGCAAAAGGACTAATGCCGTAAAGCATAATACCGGGGCGAACCCAATCATAGTGACTCTTTGGCCAGCCCAAAATAGCGGCAGAATTAGCGAGACTGATTTCGACAGGTTTAGTTTGAGCTTGCAGCAGTGGTGCAATATTGCGCTCAAATCTCCTAATTTGATCTGGTGTAGAGGGGCTGTCTAATTCATCCGCATTAGAAAAATGGCTGGTTAAAATGATTTTTGCCACCTTAGTACTTGTTTGTAATTGGGCAAATACTTCAGCGGATTGCTCAAGACTGATACCGAGTCGATGCATACCAGTATCAATTTTTAACCACACCGTAAACGCAAAGGTTTGCTCGAGCGCCAACAATTGACTCAGTTGCTGCTCATTATGGATCACGATTTCACAATCAAGCTTGGCAGAAAGATGATACTCATGTTCTTCGAAGCAACCTTCAATCAGGACTATCGGCTTATTTATGCCGGCGTCTCGCAGTAATTGCGCTTCTTCCAAACAACAGACACCTAATTTGCCGACTTGCGCCGCTAATATTTTGGCCACTTCAGCGGCGCCATGCCCATAGGCATCAGCCTTAACCATCGCGACCACTTTTGATTGTGGTGCAATCATTGTGACCAACTGGCAATTATATTTAATTGCCTGAGTGTCAATAATAATTTTAGTTGGACGAGACATAATAAGACCGCTGGCTAATAGTTATATTTATGAGCACTAAATAAGCTTTGCGCTTTTAGCCACATTTCACCCACTTGCCCATTACCGACCGGTTTACCATCAAGCTCGATCACAGGCGCGATTTCTTTGGATGAACTAGTTAGCCAAATTTCATCTGCATTACGTACTTCGTCCATATGAATAGCACGCTCTTCAAAATGCAAGTGTCCGTCTACTTTGAGAATGTCGAGTAACATTCCCCGTGTGATCCCAGGCAATAATTGTTCACTCAGTGGAGGCGTAATAATCGTATTTTGCTGCACAATAAACACATTGCACGCACTGGCTTCGGTTAAATAACCCGCGTCGTTATAAAGTAAAGTTTCATTCACCCCTGCGGTTTGACTTTGTTGAAAATGCATCACATTACCCAGCAAAGATGTGGATTTAATGTGGCAGCGTTTCCAACGTAAATCCGCACTACTGACAACTTTGTAGCCTTTCACATGCTGTTTATCCGCGACCGGTTCAGGCGGGATCTCAAAGGTAAAAGCAAATACAGTTTGACTAACGCCCGTTGGATAAGCATGGAAGCGCTTGCTGTCTGTACCACGACTTACATGTAAATAAATGCCTAAATTACCTGCGCCATTGTCAACAACTAAGCGGTCGATTACAGTCTGGATGTCAGATATAGCCATTGGCATGCCCATACCAATGGCCTGCAAACCAACTTGTAAGCGCTTCATGTGCGGTTTAAAACCAACCAATTTAGCTGCGTAGCTAGGAATAACTTCATAGATACCGTCACCGAACAAAAAGCCCCGGTCCATCGGTGAAATTTTCGCTTCTGACATCGGCATAAACTCACCGTTAAGAAACACAGTACCCATACTTTTTCCTAGATTATAACCCCGCTATAAGGCTGATTATGCCACGAAAAATATCAGGGTAATCGACAATTTTAACTGCAAACTAATTTTTCTTGCATGTATAGCCTATGAAAATAATCAGTTACAATAACAAGTCATTACTTTATTAGGCTCAGCATTGTTTATGGTTCATATTGGAAAGTTTAATCACCTCGAAATTGTTAATCAGGTTCCCTTTGGTTTTTACCTCGATGGTGGTGAACTGGGTCAAATATTATTGCCCACTAATACTGCACCACAAGGCTGCAAACAAGGCGATTGGCTAGACGTATTTATCTATCACGACAGTGACGATCGTATTATCGCCACCACTAAAAACCCCAGAGCACAGGTCGACCAATGTGCTTATTTAAAAGTAGTCAGTGTTAATAACGTTGGGGCATTTTTAGATTGGGGCTTAGAAAAAGACCTCTTAGTGCCTTACAGTGAACAAGACTACCCGATGTCTGAAGGTATCTCTTACGTGGTATATTTATTTTGCGATGAAGAAACTAATCGTATTGCCGCCTCAACCCGTTTAAGAGACTTTTTACCCGAAGTAGCGACTGAATTTGAGCCCAAGCAAGAAGTAAGTTTATTGATTTGCGGGCGCACTGATATGGGCTATAAAGCCATTATCAATGGGGCATATTTGGGTTTGATTTTTAAAGATGAAGTATTCAAACCCATCAAAATTGGCTATAAATTACCAGGTTTCATCAAGCGAATTCGCGAAGACGGTAAAATTGATTTGTGCTTTCAGTTTCATGATACCAATGCGCGCGGCAGTTTAGCTGAACAAATTATTGAAGATTTAATTGCCCACGGTGGTTTATCGACCCTAACTGATAAAAGTCCGGCAGAAGAAATTACTAAACGGTTTAACGTTAGTAAAAGTGCTTATAAAAAAGCCATTGGTGGACTGTTCAAACAAAAACGCATCTTACTCGATAAAAATAAAATCACCCTAATAGACAAAACTAAGTAGGTCACCATGAAAGCAAAAGTAAGCTGGCAACAAGGTTTATCATTTTTAGGCGAAACTGACAGTGGAAAATCCTTGGTTTTGGATGGCCATGGTGATGCCATTACCCCCATGGAAAGTGTATTACTTGCCGTTGGTTCATGCTCCTCAGTTGATGTGGTCGATATTCTGCAAAAATCACGTTTAACAATTCACGATTGTTACTGTGAATTAAGTGCCGAGCGCGCAGAAACGGCCCCGCGTGTTTTTACCAAAATTCATGCACATTATGTGGTCAAAGGTGAAAAAATCACTGATAAACACGTCGCTAGAGCCGTACAATTATCAGCAGAAAAATACTGTTCTGTCATGTTAATGCTGACAGGAAACGTTGAAATAACAACCAGTTACGCAATTGAAGTATAAATAATGAATTGGTAAATCAGAAGGGCTTATTGCATGGTAGCCGCTTTAAAACACTTACTCAAACCTGAGCACATAGTCTGAAGGTTAATTCTGCTTTCAACGATGCTGGTTTTATTTGTTGCTAGGCAACAAATAAAGAGCCGTCATCTCCCACAGCGTAAATTCCGGCTTAGCGTGCCGTATACATTTCTAAATTCAAACTGGCATTATAGTCACGGCATTTGCCGTTACCGCATTCACACCGGAATACTCGGTCTGAAAGCTTCAGCTCACCATTTCTAACACCACAATCTGAACACAACTTACTCGATGCAAACCATCTATCAGCAATTGTGAGTGTTGTTTGATACCAGTCTGATTTGTACACCATCTGACGACGAAACTCATAAAGACCTACATCAGCAATGTGTCTGGCTAACGTCCTATTCGCCATCATCCCTTTGACATTCAAATCCTCTATTGTCACATCACAGAAGTGTTCTGTTAGATAACGAGTCAATTGATGCAGTGTATTTCGCCGGATATCAGCTATACGCTTATGCAGTTGAGCAATCTTCATCTTAAGCACTTGATACCCCTTTGATGATTTTACTTTCTTAACTAGGCGTCGCTGATAACGGGCTAACTTTCTCAATGAGCTTTTTAGTGGTCTTGGGGTGTCCCAGTAACGGATGTCTCCATTACTTAATGTTGCCAATTTATTGATACCTAAGTCTACACCACACCGTGCTTGGCTTTTGCTTGGGAGCATGGAGACTTCAACATCCATTGAGAACGAGACATACCACTTATCTGCGGTTCGAGTGATAGTCATACTGTTAATATGACCACCGTACTTAATGGGTTCGGCCATCTTAAGCCAACCCAGGTTGGGCACTTTGACTAAGCGCCCTGACACAACAACTTGATCGCCTCCTACGTAGAACGAATCAATTGATTTGCCTTTCTTTTTAAAGCGAGGTCGGCCAACCGGCTTCCCATTTTGTTTTTTCTTTTTAAAATAATCGGACCACGCCTGATTTAAGAAAATAAACGGCTGCTGAGATGCGTATTTGCTTACCTCGTACATCCATGGAAATTGCTCTTTCTTAATAGCATTGAGCTGCTTCTTAAGGGCCATCCCAGAGGGTTTTGTTTGGATGCTATCTTCTTTAAACGCTTTGTACTGCTCATTCCATGCCGCCAATCCCCAATTCCACGCAAAGCGTGCGACGCCGCAGGCTTTTAGCATATGGCTTGCTTGCTTGTTGTTGGCAAGTAATCGAGTTTTAAAGGCAATCTTCATGCTGTAAATATACTGGGCATTCGTACAGTGTCAAGCAGCTAGAGCAAGCCCTTTGTTTTGATGTGAACGATGGCCACACATTCTTGCTGAAAACACAGTCATGAGCGTAATCACGTCTTTACACAACTCTTGTTCAAATGTTTGCTCATCGGCCTCCTTGTGAATAATGACGGTTGCTTTAGACCATTTACATAACTGGAAGACTAACTCGTGTCCGAAGCGTAACAATCGGTCTTTATGAGCAAGGTGAAGCTCACTCACTTGTCTATTCAATAGAAGTTGAATGAGTTTTCTAATGAGTTATCAGGACATCCATAACACCGCCTTTTTGTAGGAGGTCCTTCAGGGCCGAATAATACAAGCCAAAATGACACATTTGTCAGCAATGAATTATCAGTGGAATTATCAGGACATCCATAATACCGCCTTTTTGTAGGAGGTCCTTCAGGGCCGAATAATACAAGCCAAAATGATAAATTTGTCAGCAATGAATTATCAGGACATCCATAACACCGCCTTTTTGTAGGAGGTCCTTCAGGGCCGAATAATACAAGCCAAAATGGTACATTTGTCAGCAATGAATCATCAGGACATCCATAACACCGCCTTTTTGTAGGAGGTCCTTCAGGGCCGAATAAAACAAGCCAAAATGGTAAATTTGCCGGCAGAAGAATGATTAGAACACCCTAAAACAACATCACCGTTAAGCCCTTGCTGAGTTACCTACCACCACGCCGCCCACGTCCTTGAGATTGACCTTTATGTCGAGGTTTGGGGTCTGCTTCAAAATTACCATACTCATCATCTTCGGATGAGTTTGTTGGCGCTTTAAGACTGGGGGCAAAGCCCGGAATGATCTCCAGTTTAAACTTACGACCAACAAGATGTTCGATAGCCGTTAAGCGCTTAGACTCATCATCGCTGTATAGTGAAACGGCTAAACCAGAGTTACCCGCACGACCAGTGCGCCCAATACGATGCACATAATCTTCAGCTACATAAGGTAAATCAAAGTTAACCACACAAGGCAGTTGATTTACATCTATTCCCCGTGAAGCAACGTCAGTGGCGACCAAAGCCATAATATTGCCATTTCTAAATCCATCTAAAGCAGCCGTGCGTGCATGTTGGGTTCTGTTCGCATGAATTGATACTGCAGAAACTCCGGCCTTTTCCAGCTGCAGGACCAAACTATCAGCACCGTGCTTGGTTCCGCTAAAGACCAACAATTGATGCCATTTGTTCTTTTTAATTAGGTGAATCAAGGCCTCACTCTTACGCGCCTTGTCCACAGGATGCATAACTTGCTTTATCGTATCGATAGAGTTGTTTGTGGCAGCGACTTCAAGCACCAGTGGATTATCTAACATCCCTTTAGCCAGTAATTTAATTGTTGTGGAAAACGTCGCTGAAAACATCAGGGTTTGACGTTTGCTTGGCAATAACGTTTGGATCCGACGGATATCGTCGATAAAGCCCATATCTAACATACGGTCAGCCTCATCCAAAACCAAGATTTCCAGCTGGTCAAAGAGAATTGCCTTTTGATTATACAAATCGAGTAAACGACCAGGCGTAGTAACAAGTACATCTAAACCAGCTTGCAACTGATTAATTTGCGGCTCAATCCTCACACCACCAAACGCCGCGGCAGTGCTAATATCCAAATGGCGGCTATAGTTTTGAACACTGGAAGCAACCTGAGCAGCTAGCTCACGGGTCGGCGTAATAACTAAGGCTCGCACACATTGCGCTTTAGCACTCGGGCCACCAAATAATAACTGCACCATAGGCAGCGTAAAACCAGCTGTTTTGCCAGTACCGGTCTGAGCCACCGCCATAACATCACGCTGACTAAGCACAGCAGGAATAGCTGCAACTTGCACCGGTGATGGTGTTTTATAACCTTGCTCAATTACAGTTTTTAATAGTTCATCACACAAGCCTAAAGAGCCAAATGACATAGATAAACATTCCTTGGATTGATTAATATTCTGCACATAAAATGATAAACACATATTTTGTGGAGGCGTTTGGGTATGCATCAAGCATCTATGAAGATGGGGTGCTATTTAAGTGTTATGGCTTTACTCCTAGCCCATGCCCAAACACTTAAAAACAAACTCAAGGTGACTAATAAATAAAAAACACGCAGTATTGAAATCAACCTCATTATAAATAACCCGAGTTAATACAAAGGCCTAAATAATGCGCAGAGCAAGACGCGTTTTTTATATCTTCTTTAATTGCTTGTTAGGCAAAATTTGCACCTACTATCATTGTCAGATGCGCAACCATATGTGCACCAATAGCGCATTCTAATCCACGCTTCCAATATAAGTAACCTGCTATAAAACCAAAAGAGGCATTTCCCAAAATAATATAAGCAACCAAAGGCGCAGTAATTTCAGGTGACAAAGCAAAAGCGATAGGCAGATGACCAAGACCAAATATTAAAGAAGACACTAAAATTGCCAAAATATAGTTGTGCGAGCGAATATCAGAGCCACTTTTTTGAGTTAAACGATACATGCCCCAAACAAAAAATGACATCAAGCCCCAACGAATAAGCAGCTCTTCTGTAATACCACCGTAGAGTAACTTGGTATACCAAGGGGGCATGAGCTTCTCACCGGCGCTGAGAAACTCTGCGGGAAGATAACTAGAGAATGTGCCAAGTAAGGCAAGTAAAAATACACCTCCAACGATCCCGCCTATTATGGCAGGTATTATTTGTGGTTTTAACTCTTTGAGCGCATTCTCAGAGTGAGCTAAAGCGAAAATAACTGGAGAGCTTAATCCAACCTTTTTCGAGAATACTGAACCAAGTCCAACCAAAAACAGCAGTAATACTGACGATTGTATAACTGATACAACTTGAATCATCTCCACTGTCAAAGGCAAGGGTGCCGATTGAAGCGCTAATAGATTTGGGATAAAAGGGACAATAGACACAATCCCCACAAAACCCAGAATAAATAAAAAAACACTCGGTTTTATACTCTTATTGAAATCCATTCACACCGTTACTCCATGGTTCGTTTAATGCATTGTTAATAGCGAAAATACTGTGCTTTGGCTGCAAGATCCAGCGGTAATTATCATGACACCCATGATAACCGTTTTCTGAACAATAGAATGTTTAGTTCGCTATTTTCGGTCACTATTAGGCTTAGCTATTAGTTGGTAATAGCTAAATAAAATGGGTTACCGACTACGCGGTAATTATCATGACACCCATGATAACCGTTTTCAGAATAATAGAATGTTTAGATTGTTATTTTCGGCCCCTATTAGGCTTAGTTGTTAGTTGATAATAGCTAAATAAAATGGGTTACCGACTACGCCAATGCGAAAGATTGATTTTAGGCACTTTGGCTCGATGAAAGTTGACACTGCCTTACTCTGATATGAGTAGAGATTTGTTCTGAACAATAAAATTATGCGAATGATCTTCTGCTGCACTTACTTTGTGTCGTCATTGGTTTTATACTACGCTCCTGATTTTTAAAGTAGTAAATATTCATGTCGTTTTTAATAAACTTAGTTCGAAACCTATTAGGTTCCATCATCGCTTTAATTGATTTAATTACCCGCCCACGCAAACTGAAACGCAGTGTAGAAGCACAACAACAAGTAGAAATTGCGCTTAAAAATATGGCTTTATACCAATTTTTTGCTTGTCCATTTTGTATTAAAACGCGCCGCGCTTTACATCGTTTGAATTTACCGATGGAAAAACGTAATGCAACTAAAGATAGCGCTTTTCGTAATGAATTAGAACAGCAAGGAGGCAAAATCCAAGTGCCTTGTTTACGTATTAATGAAGAAGGTAAAGAGACGTGGTTGTATGAAAGTGGTGAGATAATTCGTTACTTAGAGCAGCGTTTTAGCTAATTATTACCACGCTTAGTTTAGTGTAATTAATTCAATTTGCTGTTTTAGAAAATCGCGCTGCACTTGAGTCACGTGTTGGGGGGTTGAAATATGTTTAAGGCTTATTTCTGTCCCTTGATTAAAACGTAAAAAAGCCTGCAAAGCTGGAATTAAATCGACCAGTAAAGCGTCTATATCAGCGGTATCAAGTTGTAAATGTTGCAATGACAATACCCCTGATTTACGGCTTATTTTTGCATCCATACGACCGGCAAACGCGCGCCCCCAAAGTATGGGTAAACTAAAATAACCATATTGACGTTTAGCCTCTGGTACATAACATTCGATTTGATAATCAAAATCAAATAATTGTTTGGTTCGTTTGCGTTGGATCAGAAGATTATCAAAGGGCGATAAAAACCTCACTTGCTTACGCCCTAGACCCTGTTTCAACACGCTTAAACTCTGTGGCAAAGCATAATATTGTCTGCCTTGGCAATCCAATGTGAGCAACTGTTTATCTTCCACCAGTTGCTCACAAGCCGCACTTAACTTATTTTTAATACCTTTGCGTAAATAGGTCATCTCACTAGCCATTCCTAGGCCATGAGCGGCTAAAAAGCGCAATATCAAATGATGATTGAATTCTTGCTCTGTTGGGTATGATGCATCAACTCCCTCAGGTACGACCCTTTCAGTTAAGTCATACACCTTTTGAAAGCCCTGACGTTTTAATACCATCAACTCGCCTTCCATAAAAAGCTGCTCTAAGGCTTTTTTAGCCGGTTTCCAATCCCACCACCCACTGTTTTTAGCTACACTTCCTCGCTCAAAGTCTCTGGCTTGCAAAGGCCCTTCTTGCGCGATGCGTTGCAAAATAGACTTGGTAAGTGCAGTATTTTTTTCATGCCAGTGTTTTTTACCGGATGCAATGGCCTGCTTACGGGGTAATGAAAAGCGATAATCTGCCATGGGTAAATACGCGGCAGCATGTGACCAATATTCAAAAATTTGCTGGTGCTCCATCAGCGTATCGAGATGACTTTTTGTGTAAGTGCTTTGTCGGTTCCATACACTATGATGATGCGCGCGCTCGATAACTGAAATCGTATCAATTTGCACGTAACTTAAGCGTTTTATCACTTCAAGAGAGGCTTGAATACCGCTCCCAAACGGATTGGCCCGATGCAGGCCTTGACTGATTAATACTAACTTGCGGGCATCGTCGATGCTGATTGAGTCAGTCAGCATCGTGAATATTAGGCCTTTTGAGCCGCTAACAAACGGACTAAATCTTCCGGCGTATCAATACCTGTAGGCGGTGTTTGACGAGCAATATCTACATGAATTTTTTCACCATGCCATAAAACGCGTAATTGTTCGAGTGATTCAATTTGCTCTAAACCTGATGGCGACATGCTGACATATTGTTTAATAAAACCAGCGCGGTAGGCGTATATGCCTATGTGGCGCAGATAATAATCACCTATCTCGTCTATGACTTCTTCATCTAAAAAGCGTGAACGATCATATGGAATAGTGGCACGACTAAAGTACAAGGCATAACCTTGTTTGTCGGTAATAACTTTAACCACATTAGGATTAAATGCTTCTTCAACATCGGTAATTTTGACAGCCAAGGTGGCCATTTCAGCTTGTTGGTGATGATGCAAGTTCTCTGCGACTTGTTGAATATTAATAGCCGGAATAAAAGGTTCGTCGCCTTGCACATTAACCACTAATTCATGGGATAAAAAACCTTCCATATCAATAACTTCAGCTAGACGTTCGGTACCTGATTCGTGATGAGCTGCAGTCATGCAATAGTGACCACCAAAATCACTGACAACTTTGGCAATTCTGAGGTCGTCAGTTGCCACTATTACCCTACTTGCCCCCGACTCGACCGCACGTTCATAAACATGTTGCACCATAGGCTTACCGTTGATATCCACTAAGGGTTTACCTGGAAAACGGGTAGATGCATAACGAGCGGGAATGATCACACTAAAATTCATGGTAAGCCTCTTATCAACATGGAATTATTCAACTGGGGTTGACTGAGCATTGCGCCCTATTTTACTAACTGTTCTAGTTCTTCACTACTGACTGACTTAGCTTCCGACTCAAGTAGAACCGGAATATTATCAATAATGGGATATACTAATCGGTCAAATTTACAAATGAGTTGGGCATTATTCGCTTGATAGACAAGGCTACCTTTGCACGCAGGACAAGCTAGTACTTCCAATAATTTTTTATCAAAGGCCATAATATTCTCTTTATATCTATGTTGATTGTGCAGTATTTATGTTGCGCAACTTGCTTAATAATTGTTGAGCAAAAGACTCAGATAACTGGGCTTGCACTGGCAAATACCAACAATCTTGATGGGCAAATTCACGACATTTCACTGCGTCTTTTTCGGTCATTATAATGGTTTCTGCTGGCAGATCATTAACACTAAACTGATGATGGTCGACAAAACTTAAGGTGTTGTGTAGTTTTAGAGGATACTTCGCCAACAAGTCGAAAAAACGTTGCGGATGGCCAATGCCCGCCAAGGCAGTCACTGGGCCCATTAACTCACTCACTTTGCAGCTAATATTAGGGTTTTTAACGTTAATTAAATCACCCGGTAGCAAACTCATGGCAAATTCATGCTCTACCTTAGTCTGGCCATTTATGACAATAAAATCAGCACTTTTTAATCGCCATGCTCGCTCGCGTAATGGCCCGGCCGGCAATAAAAGTTGATTACCTAAACCCCGTTTACCATCCATTACCACGATTTCAATATCGCGCTGTAAGGCGTAGTGCTGTAAACCATCGTCACAAATTATCACATTACACTGAAATTGCTCGAGTAAATACTGGGCTCCGCGGGCACGAATGGGATCAACGACCAGAGGACAGCTTACATGCTGACGCATTAACATCGGCTCATCGCCTACCTGCGTAACTAAACTTTGCGCAGTCACTGCTAGCGGATATACCGTACTATTGCCGCCATAACCTCGGGTTAATATGCCCGGTTGGAAACCTTGTTTTTGCAGTAACTGGGCCAAATACACCACTAAGGGGGTTTTTCCGTTGCCCCCAACGCTAATGTTACCCACTATGATAACCGGCGCCGCAATTTTGGTTGATTTTTTAAAGCCTGTTCGAAAGGCAAAACGCCGTAATATGGCGAGTAAGGCAAACACTAGGGTCAATGGTAATAATACGATGATCACTGGCCAGTGATACCAACGCGGGGCATACCATAGTTGGGTAAGGCTAAGCACTCGTTAACTCTTCACCAAATTGCATGTTGTGTAATTGTGCGTAGGTACCCTGTTTTCCAAGTAAGTCTTGATGATTTCCCTGCTCAATAATTTGACCACTTTCAATCACCAATATAGTGTCTGCATTTTCAATAGTAGACAGGCGATGTGCCACCACGATACTGGTACGGTTTTGTTGTAATTTGTATAAGGCATCTTGAATCAAACGCTCTGACTCAGTATCAAGGGCCGAGGTAGCCTCGTCGAGTATCAAAACTGGGGCATCAATAAACAAAGCGCGCGCAATGGCTATACGCTGGCGTTGCCCGCCAGACAGCATAAATCCGTTTTCTCCCACTATGGTGTCTAGGCCATTAGGAAGTTGTGTTAAAAATTCCATAACATGAGCCGTTTTAGCCGCGGCTAATACTTTGTCACGATCAACCTTGCCCTGAGTGCCATAAGCAATATTATTGGCAATGGTATCGTTGAATAACACCACGTGTTGTGAAACTAAAGCAAATTGTCGGCGTAGATCTTTCAGTGGAATATCATCTAACTTGATATCGTCTAATAGTATTTGACCCTGCTGATGGTTGTAGAAACGGGTTAATAAACTCGCAATGGTCGATTTACCGCTACCAGAGCGCCCCACTAAGGCGCAAGTTTGTCCTGGCTTGACACTAAATGAGATATTTTTAAGAGCAGGATTAACCTTGTTTGCATAACAAAAAGTGACGTCTTTGAATTCGATGCTGCCTTGAGCACGGGCGAGGTTATGTTGCCCTTTGTCGAGTTCAATCTCCTGATCCATAACATCAAAAATACTACTGCAGGCTGCCATACCACGCTGAAATTCACTATTTACGGTAGTCAGTTGTTTAAGGGGTTTAAGTAACATCACCATATTAACTACTACATTGACAAATATACCGGGAGTTAAAGACTCAACTAAATGAGGGAAACTGGCGACATATAAAACAAACGCCAAGGCAATGGAGGCGATAACTTGAATAGAAGATACGCTGAGAATACGGGCCACAATGAGCTTCATATTCTGTTGGCGATTATGATTATTTTTCTGTCTAAAATGCTCGTCTTCAAGATTTTGTCCACCAAACATCAAAACCACTTTGTGGCCTTTAAGTGCTTGCTCAACCGAAGATGTGAGCGAGCCCATAGTCTGCTGAATACGTTTACTGACGGCTCTAAACCGTTTACTAACGATAGACACTACGATGGCTACAACTGGCCCAATCAATACAAAAATCAAAGACAATTGCCATGAATAATAAAACATCGAAATTAATAATCCGATAACCAGAGCGCCTTCTTGCACCAGGGTTAATAGGGCTTTACCGGCCGCATTAGAAACTTGTTCGGTGTCATAAATGACTTTAGATATTAAGCTACCTGTGCTGTTTTTATCATGATATTCAACCGGTAAGTGGATGTACTGTGAAAACAGGGTTTGACGCATTGTCATCACAATATTACTGCCAATCCAAGCAACAGTATAACTGCCTAAAAAGTTAAAAATCCCGCGCAGAATAAAGATTGGTACAATAAAATACGCGGCAATGCGCAAATACTCGTAATTGCCGTTACCCAAGCTGTCATCTATCACCGGTTTAAGTCGAGAGATAACATAAACGTCAATAGCCGAATAGCCAATCATGCCGATGATCGCCACAAAAAAAGCTAGTTTGTAGGGTTTTAAATATTGTTTAAAACGATAAAAGATCTTGTCTGGATCTGGCGAAATAGCAGAGGTTTCAACTGTCATGCAATATGGGCTTTCTAAAATTTTTAAATTACCATGCTAGTGTAACTGTTTGAGGTTAATTCCCCAACTTTCATCAAGATCTTTTCAACTTTATGCGTAATAAAACCACAAATACCCTAAGTTATACTGTATTTACATAAAACGTAGGATGTAAATCGCTAAAGAAAAGACTAAAGATTGTTAGGAGTTGGCAAGGAATAAAGAAATTCATTCTGGAAAGTTACTGTACCAATACGGATAGTAATCTTGGCGAAAAGTAGACACTTCAATCACTGCGTTAGACTGATAGACAAGCTTAAAACTCACTTGCCCTGCATCTGCGCTGGTATATAGGGTAGCTGGGCTATGGGCAAATCGTGCTAAGACCTCTTGTCGAGGAAATTGCCAACGATTCATAAAACCTTGGGTAAATACTACATAATCTGCTGACACTTGTTGAATAAATAAGCCTGACGATGAGGTATTACTGCCATGATGAGAAGCTATTAGAATATCACTTTTGAGGCGGTCCCCCCAATATTGAACTAAGCCTCTTTCGATGCGAGCATCAATATCGCCTGGCAACAATGCGCTGTGAACGCCATCGCTTATTTGCATTACGCAGGAGCTATTGTTGTCATTATGCAGCACAGGATCATCAGGCCACAGCATGTTTAGACTTAATCCTTGCCACTTTATCGATTGATCTCGTCGACACAATTTATCTGTGGTGATTATTTGCCCTATAGACATGTGTTTTTGTAAGACTGGTAAACTGCCACTGTGATCGTTGTCCCAATGACTAATAACAACATAATCTAAGTGCTTAATTCCGCGGGCTTTTAATAAAGGTAAAATAACACTATCAGCCATATTAAAACCGCTGGGATAAGCTGGCCCCACATCGTACAACAGTGCTCTGCCTTGTTTACTGACAACGACCGCCGTACCCTGCCCCACATCCAATACATCAATTTGCCAATCTGTATTATTCGACGTCAACGCAAAACTCAATACAGGCATAAACAACAAGAAAAGATAAGGCTTGGTTTTGCCAACATGAGGTAGCAGTAAACCCACTAAAGCCAATAAAAACATTACCCATGCGCCTAAGGGGATCGCGGGTAACTGCCAAACTCCCCAGCTTAAGCTTAGAGTTTGTTGTAAATAGTGCAATGCCACATTCAGCAGTTGATCTACCCAGCCAAACAATAAACTTCCTGCACTTTGCCAGTATACCAAACACATTATTGCCAAAAGACACAACGGCACTAAAAGGAGCGTCACAAAGGGCACCGCGACTAAATTGACTAAGGGTGAAAGCAAAGAAACATAGCCAAACTGCCAAGCAATAATGGGCAACATCAATAAACTCAGAGCCAGTTGTATGCGTAGCATCAGCTTAAAACTAGTCAACAAGTTAAAACCACGTGCTTGACTTGGCCACCGCCAAGACACAAAAATGATAATAGCCACGGCCGAATAACTGAGCCAAAAACTCAAGCCAAATAAACTGAGGGGAAACAGCACAATAAAGCACAACAAACATATGAGTAAGACACGACGTAAGGTGACGCTTAAATTGGCTAAAAATAAGCAAACCAAGAGCAAAAGGCTTAACCACGCTCTTAGAGTAGGTAAACCAAATCCGGCCAATGCAGCATAAGCGTAAGTGGTAAATAGGGTCGCGACAATGGCCAATTTGTGCAGATTCAGACCATGTAACTGATAAAAACGACTGATGATCAGGCCCATTAACCAAGCGAGAATAAAATAGCTCATGGTCGCGACTAAAGCTAAATGTAGCCCAGAGATAGCAATTAAATGTGCAATACCCGTGGACTGCACCAACGACCAATCCTCAGTCTGCAGCAAGCCTCGATATCCTAAGGTTAGAGCGATAATCCAACGCTCATTGTGGAGCTTAAGTTGCATCAATCGCTCCAAAGCTTGTTGTCTAAAACTGATATTATTGTCGAGCAGTTGATTAAGAGTGTTAGTTTTGACATATCCTGTTGCAGTTATATTTTCGCTGAACAACCATTGCTGATAATTAAACCCCGCTTCATTAGCAAGCCCATGCGGGGGTTTGAGTTTGACCAGCAAGCGCACTTGCTGGCCTTGCTTTATTGGCCATAACGCATTGTTCCAGCTCACTCTTATTAAGCGCTTAACCGACAAGGGTCGTGTTTCAATTTGCTCAATACTGAGATTAAATCGTGGATGAGTTGTTTCATGATTCAAAGACTCTATTCGTCCTTCAACCCAAACGGCTTGTTGAATTTGCGTTAAAGGGAGTTGCAAAGAGTATTGCCAATGACCTACACTCGCCATCCACGAGAAGCCGACAAAGGCAAAGGCTGCTGTTCGCGTTTTTCGATACAACAAACTAATTATAGTAAAAAAAAACAAGCACAAGGTAATGGTGAGGCTGGGTAAATTAATCCAGTATAACGAACTCATACTGGCCAAAATGAAAATAAAAAGTTTACTGTCCATAGTATGTAGAAATAATAATCCCATCAGAATGTAAGTATAGAGAATTATCCTGAAAAAGTTTATTAAGCGCTTTTTACCTAATCCACACACGGTTAAGCAACATAAAGTATTGCTGGTTTTTGGTACCTTGCTGCATGATCCTAATTTATGGCATTTAAATCGCCGCTCAGCTGCCGGAGCCTTTGGTATTGGCTTATTTTTTGCGTTTTGGCCGGTACCCTTTCAGATGTGGTTAGCCGCTGCAGTGGCAATACCTTTAAGAGTCAACCTGCCACTGGCAGTCGCTACCGTTTGGTTAACTAACCCCTTTACTATGCCGCCTATTTTTTATGGAGCATATTTGGTTGGCGTTAAAGTACTCGGCGCACCAGAACAAAAATTTACCTTCCAACTAAGTTGGCAGTGGGTGTTAGAAAGTGTTGAAACCATTGGCCCTGCATTTTTATTAGGTTGTGGTATTTGTTCAATATTTTTTGGCTTGCTGGGATATTTCAGTCTAAATTATATTTGGCGCTGGTCAGTAGTAAAAGCATGGCGATTGCGGGTAGAAAAGAGACGAGAATGTAAACAAAATAAGCTAGGATCCTAGTTTTCAAATTGTCATTAGTCGAAGTTTTATAGACGATTAACATCGCAACATCCCCAAAAAAAGTCATTGCAAAAAAATTAGCTCAAATCCATGTTATAATACGCGGTCAAAATAATGAGTGGTATTAGACCCTCATTTATAGCTCAACTACAACGCAACCAGTTTAATCGACTTTGCGTACAGTTACTTCTCAATTACCCACTAGCCTTAGGTTTCTTGATTTAAACATGTTTAACAAAACAATTTTACACGCTGCATTTAGTAAACAAACTTGGACCAAGGGAGAAAGACTCTATCAAGGTCAATATGTGGTAAGTGCCGCTGTGAGTGATAATATATTAAGGGGTTCGGTTAAAAGTGAATCGCACCAAAACGAAACGTATCTTACACGCTTTGAATACAAAGCTAACACTGACAGTGTAAAAGCTTATTGTAATTGTTATCTGCATTTTGATTGCAAACATGCCGCCGCACTGGCTCATTATTATCTCAAACATATGCATGTCAATGTCGCTTCAAATCACCATATTGAAGAATGGCTAAACAAGTTTTCAGGCCAACAAACCTTAAGTTTTCAAAGTGAAAAAGCCTTGCTGTATTTTCTGCGTGAAAACACTTACTCGCCCAATGACTACTTACAACTGACGGTTAAAACTTCGAGTCAAAAAAAGAATGGCGGTTGGAGTAAAACATTAAGTTACGAATATTTAAATAGCGATCTTATTGAGCAATCTTTTGTTAATGACCAAGACGTGCAAATTATAAGTAGTGTAATACGTGGTCGCCATATTTCCGATGCCATAGAACAACATGATACCTTGTTACAATTGATCAACACTGGCCGATGTTTTTGGCAAGATGAAAGTAATCTCAACCATGCAATAACCCTAGGTACTCCCTTAAAAGGGCATTGGCAATGGCGAAAACTAGGCTCGGCACACAAGTTACATCTGCAACTTGACCATCCTTCTGCTGAGCTTATCCGCGTAATTAAATCACAACCGATTAGCTACTATGATCCTAGCAGTAACCAGCTTGGTCTAGTAGAAACCGACCTAAACAGTGAATATGACGCTGAATTTTTGCATAGCCCCGCTTTTTCTGAAGAAAAGTTGCCGTGGATATTAAGTAAATTAGAAATGACCTTAGGCGAGATAGTCGAAAAACTGCCTAAGCCTCAATTAAAAAAAGGATTTGCCTTAAGTCGCCCTATTCCCCACCTTTATTTGGCCAGCCCTAATAAACAGCAAGCCTATAGCGCACAGTTAACATTGCAGTTTGATTATCAAGGCAACCTTGTTCATCCACTGGATAAACAACCTCAGGTACACGTGAGCGATGATACAGCTAAGCTCTATCGGGATTTTGCTTTTGAAAATAAGGTTATCGACACCTTACAAAAATGGCATTTTATGCCACCTGTGCCTTTATTTAAGAATCAAGATAATACCGATACAGATTATGTCATGAGCTTGCAAGGTCGCCATACGGTGCTGGCTTTTTTACATAACCAGTTGGCAGTATTAAGGGAAAAAGGCTGGGACATAAGTTTTGACGACAGTTTCCAATACGAAGAACTAGAAACTGACAGTGTTTTTGATGCTGAAGTAAAACAAGAAGATGGTCACGACTTTTTTTCCATCGGTCTTAATTTACAAATTGATGGTCAAAGTATGGCGGCTTTTCCTATTTTACTTAGTGCTTTAGAACAATTACCCAATGATATATTGCTCAATGATCAAGATTATTTAGACACTGACAAAAAGATTTTTGTTGATATTGAAGACGGCAAATTTATTGCTTTGCGTTATCAAAGTATTCAACCACTGCTTAAGCAATTTGTTGAGTTGTTTATGCCTGGTGCTTTGCAAAAAGATGGCACCATGCGGCTTTCCCGTTTCCAAGGCCACCAAACTCTCAGCGAATTAGATAATCAAGGGATCATTACTACTGGCGCTAACAAATTACGTCAACTTGCCGAAAAACTGCGTGACTTTGACGCCATTCAAACTGTTGCTGTACCAAAGTTACTATTAGCCGAGCTGCGCGAATATCAACACCAAGGTCTAAATTGGTTACAGTTTTTGCGTGAATATGAACTTAACGGTATTTTGGCCGACGATATGGGTTTGGGTAAAACCATTCAAACCCTAAGTCACTTACTGGTAGAAAAAGAGCAAGGGCGATTAAAAGGACCCACTTTAATTATTGCCCCGACCAGTGTGTTATTTAATTGGGCTAATGAAATTGATAAATTTACCCCAAGCCTTACTTACGTTGTGATTAACGGGGCTAAGCGTCAGGAAGATTTCGATACGCTAGAGCAATTTGATATTGTTATCACCAGCTATCCGCTTTTATTAAAAGATAACGAACTGCACCACAAGCAACTTTATTATTATTTAATTCTTGATGAAGCGCATTACATTAAAAACCCTAGTACCAAGCTTTACCAAGCGGTGTTAAAAATAAAGGCATCCCATAAACTGTGTTTAACTGGCACGCCAATGGAAAACCATTTGGGTGAATTCTGGGCCCAGTTTAACTTTTTGTTACCCGGCTTTTTAGCGGGTTATAAACAGTTTAGTAAGCTATTTAAAACACCCATTGAAAAACATAACGACCATGAACGTAAAGTCATGCTTAACCAACGCATAAAACCGTTTATTCTGAGGCGCACCAAAGAGCGGATCGCTAAAGAATTACCTGAAAAAACTATTATTGTGCAAAAACTACAATTATCAGGCAAACAAGCTGAGCTATATGAATCAGTGCGCCTGACCATGGACAGCCGATTAAAAGAAGTGATTGCTCAAAAAGGACTGCAACGCAGTCAAATTGAAATTCTCGATGCATTGTTAAAACTGCGCCAAGTGTGTAATCACCCGCAGTTACTGTCGCTACCCAGTGCTAAATTAGTTACACAGTCAGCTAAGCTTGAATTTTTGATGGAAACCCTACCCGAGATGATCGACGAAGGTCGCAAAATTCTCATTTTTTCGCAGTTCACTAGCATGCTAGCCCTAATTGAAGTTGAACTAAAAGAGCAGAATATCGCTTTTGTAAAACTCACAGGTAGCAGTAAAAACCGCCAAGAATTGGTTGAGCAATTTCAATCTGGCCAGGTGCCAGTTTTTTTGATCAGTTTAAAAGCTGGTGGCGTAGGTTTAAATTTAACCGCTGCAGACACAGTTATTCATTTTGACCCGTGGTGGAATCCTGCGGTAGAAAATCAGGCCACTGATCGTGCTTATCGTATCGGGCAAGACAAACCCGTTTTTGTTTATAAGCTCATCATCGAAAATTCTATTGAACAAAAAATTCAGCAGATTCAAGAGAGAAAAGCCGAGTTGGCCAATGCCCTGTTATCCGAAGAAGTCACGCAAGGTAAACTAAGTTTAACTAATGATATTCTTACTAGCCTGCTGGCGCCTTTGAGCTGAGCGATAGATAGATAATGTTGACCTTAGCTTAAATTAAGCTTTTGGCCCTAATAATAGGGCCAACTGAGTCTAGACACAAACGTGTTAAGTCATAATGCGGACGGGTAAATAGTCAAGTTAGTGAGGATAGCGTGAGTTCATTTCCGCCCAAGACGCAAGAATTAGTTGTTCTAGTACCGCTAAATCTACATCGGTTAATTTATTGATATATAGACATGATTTACCGACTGTATGTTTTCCTAATTGAGATAATAGTTCGGCATGCTTAGAAAAACCCGCCATGATATAAACGGCTAAATTTTGCTTACGGGGAGAGAATCCTGTGCGCATAAATTGCTGAGTTTTATTATCAGTCGTTTGATAATGATAAACGCCATAACCGACGATGCTTTGCCCCCACATCAGGGCTGGTAGCTGAGTAATATCACTAAACAAACGTTGCAAAACTTCTGCATCCAGCCGACGTTGCTCATGCTCAAGGCCACTGATGAAGTCATCAACTCTGCGATCGATTACTTGAGTTTTAATGCTAGCCATTACCTTGCCTTCTTTATCTGGCTCAATTCTCTAGCTTAGAAAATTATCCAACAAGGTGCAAAATATTTTATTGCAGGCTTATTAAAATACCGTGTACTATGTTATTAACTGATTAGATAAATATCAGTACTACTACGAAAAATAAGACTACGTCAGGGAATTACAATGACAAACGAAGTATATGCAAGTCCTGAGGCAAATTTACAAGAGCCTCAAACGGAAACTCAAACACTCACAATCAAAGAAATACTTTTTTCATTTAAGGGCCGAATTGGCAGAAAAACTTACTGGCTCTCATTACTCGGTACCATTTTGATTTATGCAGTGTTTGTAGGAATACTTACTGCAATGACAGGTGGAAAATCAGAGCCCAGTGGAATTATTATGGTGCTTTTTGCGCTACTTTATATTCCGCTTATCTGGATATGTTTAGCAATCCCTATAAAACGCTGGCACGACCGCAATAAATCAGGCTGGTGGATCCTAATTGGGTTTGTTCCGATTATTGGCGCTATTTGGAGTTTTGTTGAAAATGGCTGCTTATCAGGTGATGAGGGCCCTAACAACTATGGGCCTGTGCAAAAGCAATAGTAATTAATCAAAAGTGAAACCAGCCATCTGCATAGGTGGCTTTTTTATGTTCATTTTATAGTATCGGGGATAACTCGTCTTTTAATTGCATCTTGAAGGGATGTTCATGACACAAAGTAGTCCTCATACTTCCTCTTCACTTAGTGAACATCAGCTTGTGATAGCGTTGAAGGCTTTACCACAGTCAGAGTCTATTACTAATGTTAGGTTTTACTCTTTATATTCTATAACGTTTCTAAGTCTATTGAATTATTGTTGCTTCGTTCAAACCCTCGTGCTGCCAGCCAATCTAGTGCATCAACCTGTTTATCAAAACGCCGAATAGACAAGTTACCTTTTACACCAGCTGTTGCTTTATTAAGAATAAATTCTTTTAAATGGTCAGGACTAAACACTTCTGCACAAACACTCATTCCTTTGCTGACTAACCAACTTACGGTTCTTTCAGTAATAAACTGAGATTGAGGTGTACCTAGTTCCCATTCATCAAAAAACAATAAATGCGCAAAATTAGGTACCGATATACCAGCCACAAGCTCCCTAACCTCCTCTGCGTAACGCAGTGCTGTGGTGCCAGACCATTGCCCCTGAATGTGGGAAATGAGTATTTGTCCATCTAAAGACAATTTATAATGGCCTTTCATTACCTGAATACCTAAAACTCTATTATGCACTCACTATACTACAATATAAGGCACAAAGATGATGCGTAATTAACCCACCTAAGTGCCCAAAAGCAAAATGGCTAGCTGTCAAACTAGTAATTATTAAAAATCGAACATACATCCGCCGCTCAACTAAACTTTTTTTAGTGCAACGACTGAGTTCCTACCAGGCTATATTTAATGTCTTTCCCAAACTAAAGCCTGTCAGTGAGACTTAAAAAAATCAAAGTTATTTTGCTCATCATTTCATTTAATTGAAAACTAAGCTCCTAAGAACTCCTTTCAAAGTTTAGCAGATTTGCTCTTATTATCTGAGATTGGTTTAGAACTATTGATTATGCTTTCACAGCTTTTAAAATTACTGGCGTCAATGATTCTGGTAGCCTTATTTTGCCAGCTAATACAAAAGCATGGGCATCTTCTGACATTTTTGCCCACGTTTTACGGATGATATCTATCCATTTTTGTTCAGTATAATCTGCATGTTTTGCGGCAAAATTCAGCAGGTAATGCTCCATAAACACCAAACCAACCACATCCTCGAGTAACTGAGTATCAGGATTTGATTTGATACCCACTTTGGCCACGGCATTTTTTGCCCGCTCAATCTCTTCTGCATTAAAACCCGCTTGCAACATCACGTCTGCGACTTTATCGGCATGGAAAATATAAAGGTCACTACGCCAACGATGATATCCCTGTCTGTCCATAGGATACGCACTGCGAGGAGATTGCCAGCGCTGAATATGTTGACCGCGGATTGCTAGCTTTATCACATAGTCAGAATCACTTCTGTAACGTTCCAACATGTTAGACATACGCTGACTATAGAGGCGCTCTTTTGGCCAATCTTTGCCCTCAGCGTGTTCAATATTTGGATCTTGACTATTGGCTCTATCGATTAGATTAACCGCGTGTTCATAAGCAGCGAGGGTCATGGTGCACTCCGTGAAAATAAGTGGGTCTAAAATGGTGTAAGTGAATATGTTAACCCGAACCTAAATAGTATGCGTATTGATTTTCACGGCGTCATGAAATTAGTAAAACTAACACAGAAAAACTTTTAAACGACTAACTAGATATTGTGTCGAAGTGAAAAACATTATTTTGGACTTGTGGCTTTGGAAGTGCCGAAGATTAAACTGACTGAAACGTTATCTACAAAGCTTTAAAACACAATCTAACACCGCGTAGGTGTGTTTGCGAAAAAAGAACAGTATAAGAATTGGGATTTGAATTTAAAACTTAGAAATGGTGCCCGGAGCCAGATCAATTTATAGAACTTAAGCTATTGTTTTTAATCAATATAATAAATTATATTGATAGCAATGTTACTTCTAGTGTTACTAAATATCCTTTTGTAACCTTTTAAATTTACATACTGCTCTGACCAGAAAAAATTTTTAGGATTTAGTCATAACCTACCTCAGAGCCATCTAATGACAAGACCTTACTAACATCATGTATTTGAGGAAATAAATTTTGTCCATGGGTAAATATATTAGGTTTTTAAGAAAAAATTATATTGGAATTAATTTCTATATGAAAATGCCCACAATGATGTGGGCATTTTGATGTTAATACTTAAAGATTAGATTGTCTCTGTTGAGTTCATATATATTATCCTTCCACCTCTGGTCTAAACCTACTTTACTTAGAGTAGTATCTTTTTATTAAGTTTCAATACTAACAAATATACATAAGTGTAATTACCTATGTCTAGTAAAATTGCAGTTATATTATAGATTTTGTTATTACAAGCATATATCCCTGCCCGGGTAATAGCAAGTCCCCGCGTTCAGCTAAAGTCCAACTTAGGTAGCCGTCGTAATGCTCTATTGAATCATCTGTATCGGCACCTAATCCGAATTGCTGAAAAAACAAATTGTAACCCTCAGTAATCCTAGCTCTTACGCTACCACCTTGAATATACCTACTGATAATTCCATGAACAAACGGTTCATCAGCTAAGTTTTGCGAATATCTTATAACCCTCACGATGTTAAATTTACTACCATTAATGTTGGAAACGTCAATTTTTAACCAATAAAGCCCCTCATCCTCAACATCCATATAAAAATGTTCATCCGTGATCTCAAATTTTTTCCCATTTATCATTACTGAAATTAATTCGACTTTATTTTCTTTATTAAGCGGTCGAATGCTTTGTTTAAATTCAATTTTAGGGCAGTTTAGATTTTTAATTATTTCAGCTTGGAATTTGTTGGTAATAGAAATTTGATTATCATCTAAAACTTTAATGTCATAATCATGAGAGTAGTCTGTAAAATGATACTGTAGCTCTTCATCAAAAAACTGTTCTTGAATCTTTTTTGTTGCCTGAACATGAAAATCAGGTAGCACTGATTTTAGTCGAGATTTTGTTAGTAGAGACCATCTACCGCTAACATCTGCTATCTCATTTAGCTCTGCAGGGTCTGTAAAAACTGTCAATATATGTTTTTGGAACAAGTTAGTAAACTGCCAAGACTTCATGATTGCTGCGAAGACGCCTGCTCCCAAAATTGCACTACCGCTACTGAACATGACCTCACCCAGAAATTCTAAATATACATTAGTGATTAGCCTAAGCAGTAACCCCACTATAATGCAGAAGATCCCTGCCGCTAACATTATTTCAACTGTGTGTTTTTTAACTAAAGAAACGGCCCCCTCATAAAGGTAATTAAATACTGTTTTCGACTTTCCCATTTTTTATTTCCTTATAAGAATCTAAATAATCCAACTTAGTTAAGTGTATTAAATATAAAAGCCTGTGGAAAGGTAAAAATTAGTTACAAAGCTCGAATTAGTACAAAATATTTCTAAAGTTGCGGGAGTATAAATAAATGGGGGCTACGGTGTTGCAAGTCAAAAGGTGGAGGGATTTTGGGTGCCCCTCCCTGTTAAGTTGGTTGTGGTATTGCCTCGCTCAGTTTAGTTATTGAATTTAGCCTAGATTAGATTTTCTATTTTCTCCGCTTTACTTTTAGCCTTGCTGATTATTAATTGAGATGCTGCATAGAATCTGGTCCAGCGACAAGTAGCCCAAGTATCGAAATAAACAAAAAGTAGAGTTTTAAAATTCTGGCACAAGGCGTTTGTTGCGCTGCTACGTACCCATGTTGTTATCTAGTCAGAGGGACCCATAATATTTTTAGCCATACCAAATAACGACGATGAAATGACTTCGGTAATTTTGCTAGAAATGAATATGTGCGCTGCTACGTACCCACCTAGCAAAGGCCTAGGGAGGACCCTATAAATATTGATTCCTCAGTTGTTATCCTGCTTTCTTCAATTGGCATTGCTCAAGATACAAAACAGCCAGATCTACACTTCCAAAGTTTCGATTAATCATTCGTTTGGCGTGTGCTGCTGCTTCTGGTTCTGAATTTAAACCAAGTAATTGAAGCCAAGTTTTTACTAGAAGGGGGGGTGGAGTATATGCGGTCATAACGTTCTTCCTTGAATAGTTTGAATGTAAATCTAGTTCAAGATTTTTTATTCGTCAAATATTTTGACCTGCAACTAAACAACAACCCAACCCTAAATTAATTCGTAACTAGAGCTGGTTTACGCTGCTACTTACCCGTATAAATTGAGATTATAGGAAGTACCCTTTGTTCCTATAACGTGGCAATATAACTGCCTATATCGCTTTTCCTGAGTCAACAATGTTTAACTCTTCATCAATCAAATTTCTAAGATTATTCTTTTGTTTATTCGTTGCCGTTTACAACAACAACACTGTCCTAGCCAATACCAGCAGCGAACCCGAAGTAAAACAATCAAGTTCAGGTATTTGTCACGATAAAAGCAGTGCATCATTTGAACGGACTAAGAACTATAAACCGTTTGATAATATTGCTGACTGTTTAGATGATGGTGGACGACTACCGAAGGGCAAAGTTGAACAGGTAAAACAATCATCATCAGGTATTTGCCATGACAGGACTAGCGCCTTCTATGAAAGGACTAAGAATTTTAAACCGTTCGATACTATAGCGGCTTGCATTGATGCGGGTGGACGTTTACCAGAGGGCAAAGTTCAACAAGTCGAGAGAGCTACTGCAGAAGCGATTGAGGAAAACAGGGCCTTTGTCACGCTTTATAACAGAGATGATTGGCCGCATTGGTTGGACACAGATAATGATTGTCAGAACACTAGACACGAAATACTAATTCAAACATCACTTAAACCAGTTGAGTTTAAAACCGTTAATCAATGCATCGTTTTGGGTGGTGAATGGTACGACCCTTATTCTGGTGGTACGTTTACTACATCGAATGATTTAGACCTTGATCACATTGTTCCTTTAAAGTTTGCACACGGTCATGGTGCAGATGGTTGGAGCAGAGAACGTAAAGCAATGTTTGCCAATGACCTTGATAATCTAATACTCACTCATGCTACTTTAAACAGGCAAAAAGGGGCAAAAGGACTTGATGAATGGCTTCCACCTAACCATTCCTATAGATGTGAATATATAAGCCGTTTTAATGCTGTAATGGAAAAGTATAGCTTAGCTTATATTCCTTCAGAAAAACGAGTAGTCAATAACATGGTTAACGCTTGCCTTTAAATTCCAGATTGTAAAACATTACGTTATTGACGAAGATATTAATTTTATCTAAAGTAATTATTCAAAGGATGATGTGACTATTTAGATGGACCTTAAAATCAAATATTCTCTCTATGTTGTAAGCCTATCTTTTGTGTTTCTTAAATTATTTAACACAAGGATATACCATGAAAAAACTTCTATTAATTTCCTTAACTTCATTATTTTTTAGCAATGCTTTTGCTGAAGACGAGGATAAATACAACCCATCTCAATCCGCTATTTTGTTTAAAACAAGTAATATTTGTCATGCTGAGAATTTAGGTAATAGCTATAAAAATATGCTGGCGAAAGCTTCTGTAGGAGGCGCTATCTATGAGTTAAAAAATTCACTTACAGAGTGTATAACAGATGGGGGGCAACTCGATAAGCGCTACTCAAAGCACTTTCCTGAATTGGAACTTATGGCAACTCAAATTGCAAAATCAAAACAAAAAGCTAAATTAGAAGCAGAATTAAATAAAGCAACTCCTGATCCAACTGTAGTGAAAGATACACAAGAGGCTATTGAGATAACTCAAAAGCTAGAAAATAAAAACGAGGAAAAAGTCAAAGAAGTTCAGGAAACGGCAGAAAAAGCGAAAGAAGATGCAAATAAATTTTACGGATTTAACTGGGCGCCCGGTATTGCAGTAATGAGTTATGACTCAGCTTACATAGATGATGTAAGAATTGATTCGACTGGTGAAGGTGATGCAAAAATCAATAAAGTCTATATTGATAGGGAGGTCAAAATGAATTTAGCAGTCTTACTTGAGACCCACTATTTATGGCCTTGGAAAGTTGATTCAATTGCCAGAGATACAGGGATTGGTTTTTTTGCAGCCACCAATTTAGTAAAACAAGAAGGGGCCCCTCTTAGTGTGTTTGCATTTGGTCCTATGTTTTCAGTTAGGGATAAAGATAGTGCTAACGGCTTTTCCGTCGGAATTGCATATTTTGTCGATACAGACTTCAAAGTTCTTCGTGATGATTTATCTGATGGTGATATTACAACTTATGAAGATACAGCTAAAATTATAAGAAAAGTTGATGAGTCAGGTTGGCTATTGATGATTTCTTCAAAATTTTAAATTAACATCAAAAAACTTCAGGCTTTGCTATCTTCGAAGGCCTGAAGATAATTTATATTAGAATATTCATAGTTTATGAGTAAAAAATTTTACAATGAATAAAATCAAAAATAATTTGTCGTAAAAACCTCGATTGTTGGAGGCGGAGTACTTGATAAGATTTAGTTACTTTTAAAGATATTTTCTCGGTGATATTTCATGTAGTAAGCTTGCTTATCATTGAACTTGGCAAATTTACCCTTTTTGACAGCTAAAGCATTCTGAACCTGATTCGATAGTTCTTTTGAAAATATGATTTCCCCATGTTCATTAAAGGTTATATAGCCTTTGTCGAATAAATGGTCTATGTGCGGTGCTAGAAGAAGTCCATTATTTCCATCCAATCTTTCTTTATTTGTCGCGTAACGCCAAGGCTTAATGTGACTTGCTATTAGGTGAGGTTTTTCACTTATTTTAGTCACAGGGCAAAAAGGACTAATTTTCTCAACTCTCGTTCTAAATATTCCCTGACCAATCCGTGATTTAACAAGTTGTTCCTTTTCAGTTGCATTTAAGAAAGTACTAGTTTCAATATCGGTTAAAATAGACTCTTCTTCCTTTTGCTTAGTTAATTCCAAATTCAATCCCGAAATTAATTGTAAGCTCTCTTCTCCTATTAATAAGTTGAGTACATTTGCTAAAGGGCCTTCAATTGGAAAAAGATAAGCTTGATTTCCTCTTCCAGATTTTGGGTTTATTGGGGAATAACGACTCGGAAGCACTGGCTTTAGCTGCTCTAAGTGACTACTTGGTCTAATTACATTATCTAACTTGTGAAACTCAACATCAATACGCCACCCATCATCTTTTATCCACTCATTTTCAGAGTTAATATGCGTTTTTGGAATGTTCGAATTATAACTTTTAGATTGAATTATACCAATTGCAGATATTTTGGTTTTTGCGAAGGAATATACAATATCACCGGGCATTACCATTTTCATATTGTCATAATATGGGTTTTTACCTCCGTTACGGTTCGTCTTTGGAGACCAAAGAAACCCTCCACTAATTTCGTGCATACAAGTTTTTGAATGACTTACCCACCAATACTTCATAGCGTTAAAACTCCTTTTATTTACTTAAACTAAGCATTCAATAAAAGCAAAAATTTTGCAAATTTGTCGCCAATTGATTCAATTTGCTTTTGTTGTCTACCAATTCTTTTTTATAGACGGGAATTTCTTTTTATCACTAAAGCTTCGAGACTGATTATACCGGCACTATGGGAGGCAATGACGTCCTCGCTTCCCTTAGCTGCGATGGTGTAAGTCCTTCTGCCAAGCGTTTGGCGTAATATTCCTTCTGACTTAGCCTTTTCTTCGGTGGGGTTATTTGATTTGAAGTAGTTGACATAATCTTGTACCTTACTTTGATTGTCTCTAACGTTTGATATTACATCAAGTTGTGCTGAGTAATCAGCAGTTAACAATCTTCTTCATAATCTTGTAAAACAGGCAACTAACAAAAGTTATTCCATCAACTAAAAAATGCAATCAGTTTTTCTTTAAACGTACGTTTATAAGGTGTATAGCCATAGTTGATATGCAAGCCACTCCAATCAGTTCTGGTGGAATTATCAATTTCGCTTAGCTCATAAATTCGACCACCAGTAACGGTGCGCTTTACGTTTTGCTCATCAAGGTATTGTTCCGTCATTGTATAGGCTCTCACGTTGTTTTATGACCCTTTTAAGGCGTCAAAATGAGGTTATTTAGCTGATTAAATCGTTTTGTGGTCTATTTGCCTAGGTTTGCATTTAAAAATGCTTTAAAGCGAGTTACTAGACTATTTAAGTTTTTTACCAATAACGGTAACGCCTCCACTACTCGCTATGCTAGAGCCGTCTCGCATGTGGAAGCAAATAAAGTCGTCATTAGTTTTATCATCTGGCCTAGTGGCGATCTTGTTGTTCACATGGGGTTTGTAGTCGTCTTGTAGTTCAGTGACCACTTGCCGCTTCAACTTTCGGAACAGTATAACTAACTTTGATTTTGTTGGTCTGTCTCCAGGTTGGATTGTTGCGTAAGCTGATTTTTCATTAACAGGTGTTTTTTTATCTGAGTTATTGGTCATGGCTCTTGAACATTCCTTTTCAATTATATGGTGAGAAAGGTTAACGCCTTACCGTAACCTTACCGTTTCACAATTAATTTAATTTACCCAATACACTAAAATCAACCTCAAGTTTTTACAGGTCAACATAGGTTTTTTTTGTTTTGCATGAAAATCATGGCAATTAATGAACGGGCAAAGGTTGGGGTAATGTTAGTGTTTACATGGGCTTTGACCTTGTCCTAATATTGCCGTCAACATGGGGTTTGGTCTATTTACAACGAAAACAATTGTCAAAACTTCAAAGGATTTGTTTAACCAATAACGTTACCGTTCACATGGGCTGTTTTTTACTGATATAAATGAAATTAACGTCGCATACTAAAAGGCTCTAATGTGGTAATTCCTGCCATTTAACTGTTACTTTTTGACAGTCTCAAAATAGCAGAAACAGGCTTACAAGTTTTGCGCTTATATCCGGTTACTAAAACTTTACGCTATTTGTCATTTACATTTTTAGATGCAGATTCAATTGCTGATCTATTTTTAATTTCGTTAATTTCTTTTTGAACACAATTAGCAAAACTGTCGGTCGATTCCGCGAAACCATATTTACTGCAAGATTCTTTTGCAAGATTTAATAATTTTTGATCATTTTCAGCTTTTATTTGTTTTAAAGTCTCACAACCAGACAACGCGATTACAGCGCAAATTAAAATAAATGATAATTTTAGTTTCATATTAATCCTTCAAACAAGAGCAAAATTAGATTGTTTTGCTAAACGTTATTGTGTAGATGTTTCAGTCATGTCTCAACGCCCACACTTTATAATTTTTAACAATTTGGCATAGCAACAAAAAGTAGGAAAGAATTAATAGCAACAAACTTAGCTTACTTTTAGGGTGTTATTTTGAAGTACCAGTAATCTAATTTAAGTTTGCAATTCCTATCACGTATCATATTAAGACTTCTCCCAAATAAGGCATTAAAAGGCTATAAAGTGAAATTGCAGGAGGCAATATTTTGTTTAGGTTCCCACGTTACATCATCTAGCTTATCGTAAGTTATTTCCTTTCGCTTGTAAGTCCTCTTAGGACGCTTGCCAAAAAAGTACCCTTGTGGCTCATATCTTACTTTGCCAGCCCAAAGAACTTTTTGATTTCCGTCGACAATTTGATCTATGTACCCCATCTTGTTGGTATAAGTACATACCTGATCACCTAGCTTGTAAGATGTTGCATTTCTATTGTCCCAAATACTCGTTTTGACAGCTACGTACCCCATATAATCCACATTAGCTTTTGCTTCCATTTCTGTCTTTCTTTCTCTGGCATCTGCAAACCTCGCCCTGATTTCGTTACCGCGAGGTAATCTGACTTCCTTCGCATAGATAACAGCGTTATGAAGTTGCTCATTAATTAAATTTGTTAAAGTTTCTTCTCCTATGTAGATGACAACTTGTTTGTCAAACGTTCCGACTAGACCAACGGCGATAGCTTCTTTAATTTTTCCATCCAGTGAGCACATGAATAGATAATTTAGGTCTTGTACTTCAGAGCCAGCTTTGTTGAGTAATTTAACTCCGTAAACATTAAGATCTTTGAGATATAAATTTTCTCCAGAAGTGTTAAATACTTCCGGCGCTCGTTTACCATCAGGAGTGATTAGTTCTACATCAGGAGCCCCATTTAAAAGTGTTGTTAGATCTTCTATCGTAATATCATAAAGCCTTGGATTAAAATACTTACCTCTAAAAGCTATGGACAATGAGCCAACATTATCAAACTGGCCGGCACAAACGGATTTCAGCTCCCGTCCAAATTTCAGATTCACAGCATTATCGAACTCCCATGAATTACTTTTATTCTCGTACTCAAACCAAAGTGCCTTGCCATACTCACTTTGCACAATGTGCTGAGTGACACCGAATTTTTCAACCATACTTTTCATTACATCTAAAAAATTTTTGTCTTCGCTGAAGTTAATATTTTTAAATTTAACCGATGATTGACAAGCAGATAAAGTAATTAAAATTAGAGCAAGAAAAGATGTTAGCCTAGCAACCCTCATATATTATTCCCTTTTGTTTTCATTGTTCTCAAACTGATATTAAAATTCAATTATTTTCATCTCACAGCTTCAAACCGATACTCTGCAAAAATTAATTTATTTCTGAGCTAGGCAAGATAGTGTAAAAACTTTCCACGTTTTACAACAATTATTTAAAATAATGGGAGACCAATTTTAATTTTAGGGTAATAGAAACTTATTGCGACAATGACACACACGGTTACTTAATTTAAGATCCTCTTTTCGCTTAAACCAGTCACTCTAAATATAAAATATGTAACTCTTCTGCAGGTTATTGGGTATTAAGCTTAAAGTTGGCTTTAAATTTAATTACAGGTTTTGACAAGTGTAAATAATGTTTAAAGTTATCAGTTACTTTTTTCTTGCCCTCGGGCGTCACTGGCCCAGTGCTAGCGCCTCCATGATACTTACATCGACCATTTGCCCAATTGGTGCCGTCATTCTTGCAAGGGTAACCTGAGCGCGTTTTAGCTTCGCATTTCATGCCATAGCAAAATTCAGGATAAGGTAAATGCTCTCTTGGTTTACCTCTATAGCCACCAGCCACCCATTCATCAAAACTAGCAGTAGAATCTTTGTAATGAGCCTTTAACGCTTTGACCTGTTTGGCTCGTAGTTCTGGGGTTGTTATTGGCATCGGTTAGCCTCTTTTTTGGTATTTAGTTTTTGCGCAAATTTTATCAAGACTGTTTTTTCTAATGATTTAAGTCTGTTTTTTAGTTGGTAATCATTGCCTGTGTTGTTACTTCTAAATACAGGTATGGTAAAGATATATAAAGGTGCCTATATTCTGGGGTTGGATGGTTTGTAAGCACTATCGATAAAAGCCAATGAAATTAATAATTACTTATTTACTCCATCCCCATATTCTGGTGCCGACACACTTCACAATCCCCATATTCTGGTGCCGAAAAGGGCTTTCCATGCCCATTTTCTGGGAGTAGCTTTTTTTATGCTGCCTTGTCATTTGTAACCAATCGCAATTCAATACTAAATTGTCTTGGCGGTGTATTAGTTGGCTTTATATCCATTTCAAAACCTTTTATGTCGTTAATTGGACGCCATGTTACTGCGTAGTAATTTGGCTGCTTTTTACCACGGCCAAACATACCAACTTTTGTGCAAACGATTAGATTTGCATCTAACAGTTCTCGCAAAGCATTTGTAATGGTGTCGCTACCTTTACCAAAGCCTCGTTTAATCAACTGAGCATGTATCGCGCATAACTTCCCGTTGTTGTGGCCATAACACTGCAAAGCCAGTTCAAACAAAAGTGAGCGAGCGCTGTACCCCAGTTTTATATAGTCGGGATGTTGCATTACCACAGCAGGAACACCAGCAAAGTGTCCCTTACTCTTTTGGTGTTTGATTTTTGCCATAATTAAACCTAGGGCTCAGTCGTGCCGTTAACGCAATCATTCACAATTGATAACTGAATAACACTTTTGGCTATCAATTGTTGATTACTTAAAGACTCGTTAGTTAAGTCGCTAACAATGCTTAAACAGGCGCATAGGTCACTTTTTGAAGGGTTAGGCAGTCTACCCGCACTCATCAATAAACTAGATAAACCTTGAAGCTGAGTAAGGCGCTTAACTTGCTTGTCCATCGTTAAAAACAGTTCAGGTTTTTTCATGCTGCTTCACTCAAACTATTCGACTTTGGCCTGTGGCAATACAAAGGGCAATTAGCACTGGGGCAAGCTTCGACTTGTTGTCGCCATGTTCCCTGCTCTGACTTGTCATATATGCAATCGTAACACTGGGCATTTATGGCTAATCTTAGCGACTTAGGATTTAACTTAGCCTTTTGTATCGGGGTAATTGTTTTAACGGCTATTTGCTCGTTTAAATCGGGCGTTACGGTACCAAAATTCATGATGCCACCTCGATTAATAAGTCATTAGCTGGTGGAACGTTAGATAAATAATATCTAGCAATGCCACGGTGCAAACGTCCGTCTGGTGTTCTTACATCTTCTCTGTGAGATTTGATGTCATGACCTTGTTGTCGAAGCTCAAGTAGTCTAGGAGCTGGCGATATAAATCCAAGATCTCTAAACTCCAAAGTATTGATTGATGGGGTACGCTTCAAGTGTGCTAAGATTTGATTACGTTGCGTTGCTGCGCTCGTATCTTTACTGTTAATTAAATCGCTGCTTACTTGGTTGGGAGTAGCGTTTTTCATTTCTGCTTCTCCTATGCTGCAAGCTTGCGTTGAGCAACTAAATCAGAGACAAGTAACTTAACTTCTGCGTTACTTTTCCCGGCTACCATTGCAGCTATTACAGCGTCAATTTCGTGCTGCAAATAACCTACTGCTCGTTGCCCTAAACTAATTGGCGGTGGCAGTAGGTTTTGATTTATGCGAGTGTGAAATGTGGCTTTAGAAATGCCAAGTCGTTTAATCACTTCTGGCTTGCGGTTGATGATCAGTTGAATATTTGTTTTCATATCAGTCTCACTATGTTGGTTAAGAACTGATATAGGATTTTAAGCATATTTTTTAACTTTTCAGCGGGGAAATAAATTTTTAATTTTCCCTACTACCAAATTGGGTCATTCGCAGCAGCGAATATATATTTCTCCGTATTATTTTCCTTTAAATACCGTTCGTACATTCTTCTTATCGTATCTACAGATTTTGAATTTTTATCCGCAACAATTTTAAAAGCATCCATTTTTTGAATGCCACGCTCTAAATGACTAAAGACATCTCTCAACATTTTGAACTTTAAATTGTCGTTTTTAACTCTTCCTCTTACCGGAGGTTTAATAAAGAAAGAGTCAACTTTATATTTCTTTTTTATTATTTCAGTTAACCCTTCAATCAATATTAAAGACAAAGTTTTTTGAAGCTCGATAGGTAATTTTTGTTCGTAATTTAGTACTGTAATTACTAATAGTTCATCAAAACCTAAACAGTATTTTTTCGGATCACTTTCTTCTTTAACGCGGCTATCTATTTCAGCAATCAATTTACGAACTATTTGAATGATACTATGGGAGTCGATAAGCGAATTAAAAAGTTTTAACAATTCAGGGTTAGCAAGCGAAAGCAGGTTCTCACCCAATATTCTACTTGGCTTTCTTTCATCCATTTCGTTGTCATTCATCATCATTCCCTATTTGCTGGTGGCTGATTACTAGTTTATTAATCTTAAAGCTTGCTTAGCATTGGCTAAGCTCATGTTGCCCATAGCGGCTTGCTCAATATGTGAAGACCACCATTGCATCATGACTCTGCGTTGCTCAAGGTATGTTGCCCGGTTATAAGCTGCCCTTACATTATCTTTGTCACCATGAGCTAATGCGGCCTCGATAACATCACGATCAAAACCTTGTTCATTCAAGCTTGTAGAAGCTAAAGCGCGTAAACCATGCGCCACAAGCCGACCAGCAAAACCCATGCGTTTAATTGCCATATTTGCCGTTTGTCTGTTAGCGGGTAGCTTGGGATCATTGTGTGATGGGAAAACAAATTTTCTATGACCACTTATTGGCCTAACTAATTCTAGTATTGCTAATGCTTGTTCTGAAAGCGGTACATGATGCTCTCTATCCATTTTCATGCGGCTAGCTGGTATGACCCATAACTTACGATCTAAATCTATTTCTGACCATTCGGCTTCGGCTGCTTCACCGGGTCGCACCATAGTATGTAACTGCCATTCAATAAGGCATCGAGTCACCATTTTAATACTGGCAAAATTCAACGCTTTCATCAGGTCAGGTAATTCACTGGGTAGCAATGTGGGACGATTTTCTACTTTAGCCGAAGGTATAAGCTGTTTAATACCACTGAGCGGATTATGGTGAACAATCCCAGCATTAACTGCATAGGTCATAACATTGTTTAATCTACTGGCTACCTTTCTCGCTATTTCCAAACTGTTGCGGTCTGTAATTTTCTTAATAGCTTGAATAGCCTTTGGTGCTGTTATTTGGTCAAGTGGGATTTTGCCTATATGCGGGAAAACATCTTTTTCAAGCGACTTTAGAATATTGTGTGCGGTACCTTCGGCAATAGTAGTTTTATGAACGGCCAACCACTTTAACGCCACTACTTCAAAAGTATTGATAGCAGCTTCTTGTTGCATCTTTAACGCTTCGTCCCTGTGGGATTTAGGATCAAGGTTATTAGCAAGTAGAGCTTGGTTTTCTTGTCTGCGTTTTCGAGCATCGGCAAGTGAAATAGTAGGGAACGAACCTAAACTAATGTTTTGGCGTTTCTTAGTGTGCGGATGAGTGTAGTTAAATAACCAAAGTTTTGAGCCTGTAGGCTTAATTCGAAGCATTAGCCCCTGCCCGTCTGCAAGGTTATATTCCTTGTCTTTAGGCTTTGCTTGGCTAACTTGTGTTGCATTTAACTGTGCGGTTTGACGTGCCATTGGTAACACTCACAATTTAATTTTTGCTTGATGTTACTAAGGATGTTACCTAAATAATTGGATAATACTAGACCCTATAAAACCATACTGGACCCTATAGGCCAATGAAAATGGTGTTTTAGATAAGTATTTGGACGTTATTGGATGGTATAAAAAGCGAAAATGGTGCCCGGAGCCAGACTTGAACTGGCACGACCTTACGATCGAGGGATTTTAAATCCCTTGTGTCTACCGATTTCACCACCCGGGCATGGGATACTTGCACTTTGCAAGTTGGTGCTGCTTTAGCGTTATGGAGGCGGAACCCGGAGTCGAACCGAGGTCTACGGATTTGCAATCCGCTGCATAGCCATTCTGCCATTCCGCCAAATTTAACATTTCAAATTTGGAGTGTCATCTGCTTGCAACTTAAAGCATTTATAAAATGCTATGCTACCTAGATAAAGCTCTGACAATAAATATTTATTATCACTTTTACAAATTTGGAGCGGGAAACGAGATTCGAACTCGCGACCCCAACCTTGGCAAGGTTGTGCTCTACCACTGAGCTATTCCCGCATCACTATTCTTGTCGCAGTGACTTAACTATTTAGTCTTGAATGACCGGTTTAATTAAGTTGCTTGCTGCTCCTCAAACTGTGGCGTGCATTCTACCTTCAAAGTATTAGCTGTCAACTACAAAAATGTTGTTTTATGACTGACTGCTTAATTTTTGGCTTATACGCCCTATTTTTAAACAAACTATCACTTCTAATGGCATCGTTTGGTTACGATTTTAAATCTTTCCATGCGGCTAAGGTGTAAACCACCATAGACCACAAAGATAAAATAGCCGCGAGGTACAAAAAGCCGTACCCCAAAGTCACCCAATAAATAGGGATACCCATAAAATATTGCATTTCTGATAGCAAACCGATGAGCGCTAACATCTGTGCCATGGTTTTCGCTTTGCCCGTAAATGACACTTTAACCAGTTCATGTTTACCTTGTTGGCCCATCCATTCGCGCAAGGCTGAAATATAAACCTCTCTAGCCAACAACAAAATGGCTGGAATAGTTATCCAAATGTTGGCATAGGTATGGGTAATCAGCAACAAAGCAGTAGCGACTATTAGTTTATCGGCAACCGGATCTAAAAACGCCCCAAAGGGAGTAGTTTGTTTTAATTTACGCGCTAAATAACCGTCGACCCAATCGGTTATGGCGGCAAACCAAAAAATAAACGCCCCTGCTTGGTGTGCCCATTTCCAATCCAAAAAATACACAACAACAAACACAGGGATCAATAAAACACGAATCATGGTAATAATATTTGGAATAGTCCACATGTGGTTATTTTTCACCCTAATTTTAACAACTTAAACTCAACGCCACGTTCTACCTTTATATGTTCAGTGCTACAAGCTTATTTTACAAATCAATTAATGATGAAGTTGGTCATAAATAATTTCTGCCAAGTCTTCACTAATGCCTGGTACTTTAGCTATTTCATCTTTACTGGCCTGTAATATACCCTGTAAGCCGCCCATATATTTAAGTAAACTTTGCCGCTTTTTAGCTCCAATTCCAGGGATAGATTCCAGTTTAGAGGTATTTTTATCTTTTTGACGACGTTCTCGGTGCCCGGTAATGGCAAATCGATGTGCTTCATCTCTGATATGTTGAATGAGGTGTAAAGCAATTGAGTCACCTGCCATGGGAATAGTCTGGTGACTACCAGCTAATATCAATGTTTCTAATCCTGCTTTACGACTAGTGCCTTTTGCAACGCCAATAAGCAGCGGTTTTTTACTTTGCGTCCAATTTTCAAAATAGTCTTCAGCTTGAGCCAACTGTCCCTTACCACCGTCAATAAACAGAATATCGGGTATTTTAGCTTCATCTTTTACATCACGATAACGCCTTGCTAGAGCTTGTGCCATAGCGGCATAATCGTCACCTGGGGTAATGCCTTCAATGTTGTAACGTCGATAATCAGTTTTATACGGCCCATCACGATTGAATACCACACACGAAGCAACCGTTAACTGTCCGGAAGTATGGCTGATATCAAAACATTCCATACGCTGAATAGGCTGCTCAAATTCAAGTATCTGCTCTAATTCTAAGAATCTGGCATAAACCGATTTTTGCTGACTCTGCTTAGCAATTAAAGCATTTTCGGCATTATTATTTGCGATTTGTAAATAGCGCCGTTTTTCATCTCGGGCACCTTTAAAAAACTGGATTTTACGCCCGGCTTCTTTACTGAGCAGTAATTCAATCGCTTCTTGTTCGGCTAACTCCTGTGGGATAACAATTTGTCTGGGTATCAACTTATTACCGGCCAAATAAAATTGCAAAATAAACGATTGAAAGACTTCTTCCTCACTCGACTGCGCAGGCACCTTTGGATAAAAACTTTTACTGCCTAGCAGCTTATTGTCCCGAATAAACAAGCCATATATGCTGGCAATGCCATTGCGATAGGCAAAACCAAAAACATCGAGTTCTTGTTCGTCGCCACTGACCCATTGCTGCTCTTGAATTTTATTTAATGCACTGATTTGATCGCGATAACGTGCCGCTTTTTCAAACTGTAATTGTGTACTGGCTCCTTCCATATTTTTGACCAAAGAATCAATAACTAACTTATTTTTCCCCTTTAAAAATAAACGGGCCAGTTCCACTTGTTGAGCATATTCTTCATCACTAATCAGGCCCTCTACACATGGCCCAGCACAACGTTTTAACTGATACTGCAAACAAGGCCGAGTGCGGGCGCGGTAATAGCTGTCTTCACATTGACGAATAGGAAACAAACGCTGCATGGTGCGTAAACTCTCACGCACAGCCCACGCACTCGGGTAAGGCCCAAAATACTCACCTTTGAGTTTACGCGGGCCTCTATGATTACTCAGGCGGGGATGCTCATGGGCCGAAAGAAAAATAAAAGGATAGGATTTGTCATCACGCAGCAAGACGTTGTAACGTGGTTTGTACTTTTTTATATAATTATTTTCAAGAATGAAGGCTTCTACTTCACTGTTAACTACCGTGACATCCATTTCATGAATTTGGCTCACCAATGAGCGGGTTTTAATGCTATCCAGATTTTTTCGAAAATAACTACTAACACGTTTTTTAAGATTTTTCGCCTTACCGACATAAATCACTTCTTGTTTCTGATTATACATCCGGTAGACACCCGGTTGGTTAGTCAGATTCTTTAAAAAGTCACTGTGATTAAATGCCTCGGGGCTTAACATAACTTAAAGTTGGTCAGAATTAATTAACTTGTTTCTGAGTGCTAGATGCGTCAATTCAACATCGTTAGAGACAGCAAGTTTCTCAAACATACGATAACGATGAGTATTGACCGTTTTAGCACTGATATTTAAAGATGCCGCGATATCGGGTACTTTTGCCCCTTTTGTCAACAGCAGCGCAATTTCTAACTCTCTCTCTGACAGCTGTTCAAAAGGATTGCCTTCTTTTAGATTCAATTGACCAATAGCAATCTGCTGGGCAATATCTGGAGACACGTACTTTTGGCCTGCCGCCACTTTTCGAATCGCGCGGATCATTTCTTCAGGATCAGAATCTTTAGTCAGGTAACCAAAAGCCCCCATTTGCATGACTTTGGCAGGAATTGGATTTTCTTTGTGGACTGATAAAACAATAATACGCAAGTGCTCTGAAAAACGCAGAATTTGTTTGGTGGCTTCTAATCCACCCATGCCTGGCATACTCATGTCCATCAACACAATATCAGGATCATTTTTACGACAGAACTTAACTGCCTCTTCACCATTGATTGCAACACCAATAACGTTAAAGTCAGCGACATCTTCAAGTATTCGACGAATACCTGTTCTGACTAATTCATGATCATCAACTAATAACAACTTTATCAACTTTTACCCCAACCATATTGCAAACAGCAAACATACAAAACAGATTAAAACTTTAGGTATAAAACAAGTTGCAGGATTTGAAAGACGAAAACATCCTAGTTAACAATAATTACAAATCTTTACGCGCATTTAAACTATCGATAAAAATGCAGACTGAGTCTATTCCAACCTAGAATAGTGTCACTCAGACCTTGTCCCTCATTTCTTGCGCAGCAATGCTCTATCTTGCAACGTATTCGCCATCGATTAGAACAATTTGCGACTAACTCTGGTTTAGTGGGTTCACCACCACAACGACAACGCGCAGGAACATGAGCAACTTGACTGATGTGATGAACTACACTTTTTTTCTTTTTTAAAGGCAACATAAGGGATCAGTGCACAATATAACAAGATGGGTTAAGCATAAGGTAACTACACCTAATTAAACAACCTAAAAATCAATTAAAGCCACTCTAAACCCATTACTGCTTAAGGTTTATACAAGGTTGGCGATGCGCACATAAACTTAAGACCTCTAAAGCACTACATTTTTATTTTATTATCAGGACATCCATGTTTATATTTTTTGACAAACAGCGGGAACGTCTCTCTTTCAATTAGCTAAGTTACTTTTTTTCAGACAATAAAAAACCCGCAGCAAGTGCGGGTTTTTTATAATATGGCGGAGAGCGAGGGATTCGAACCCCCGGTAGGTTTGACCCTACGTCTGATTTCAAGTCAGGTGCATTAAACCGAGCTCTGCCAGCTCTCCTAAAACTGTTATCTTCACATTTATTACGCTTGCTGTGCTTGCGCTATAAACTGTGGAGCGCATATTAATGACGTTTTTTTGCCTTGTAAAGTTTTAATTTAATAAAAAGGTTTGTTTGTTCATAGTTTGGTCAAGCTGGGTGTTTTTGCAGCGCGTTGCTATTTGTAACAGTTTTTTCGCACGATATGACTTGAAAAAATGAACCAAAACCCATACAAATACACTATTAGTGGTACAGTATTGTTTATTTTATTAATGGAGTTTCAAATGGATCAAAGATCAGTATACAGCGGTAGTGGTGAAACCTCAGTATTGCAAACTAACAAAGTGTTGCGTAATACTTATATGTTGTTAGCGATGACATTAACTTTCAGCGCAATCTGTTCAGGCATTACAGCAGCGATGAATATCTCTCCAGGTATGGCGCTGGGCATGAACCTTGCCGCTTTGGTGATGATCTTCTTTTTAAATAAAGCGTCACAAAGCTCCATGGGCATCTTGTTTGTGTTTGCTTTCACTGGATTACTCGGTGGCTCTTTAGGCTACACTTTAAATTATTACGCAGGTATGCAAGGCGGTTCTGAATTAATCATGCAGGCCTTTGGCGCTACTGCATTGGTATTTTTTGGACTATCAGGTTACGTATTAACGACTAAGAAAGATTTCTCCTTTATGGGCGGATTTTTAATCGTGGGTTTAATCGTGGCGGTTGTTGCGTCTCTGGCTAATATCTTTTTCCAGATACCAGCCTTAAGCCTAGCGGTCAGCGCTGCTATAGTATTTATTATGTCTGGCTTCATTTTATATGATACCAGCCGCATAATTAACGGTGGCGAAACTAACTACATCAGAGCAACGGTCTCTATGTATTTAAACATCTACAACCTATTTACTTCTATTTTGCATTTGTTGGGCGCCTTCGGTAGCGACGATTGATAAGCTAGGATAAATTATTCTAAAACACCTCAGCTTGCTGGGGTGTTTTTTTAAGTGGAACAGACTCTTTTATGGCAACTATCAGTTTATTAGTGATGTCAGCGCCGGTCGCTTCTCAAAATGCACAAACTGCCTTACGTTTTGCACAGACAGTGGTTAATTCAGAGCACAGCTTAGCTGGGATCTTTTTTTATTTGGACGGTGTGCATAATGCTAATTGTTTGCAATTAAACCCCTCTGATGAAGCAGCGATTTATCTTAATTGGTGTCAACTGGCCGAACTTAATCACTGCCCATTATTAGTTTGTGTCACTGCTGCTACAAAACGCGGCATTTTATCTGAAATGGATGCACGGGATAACGAATTAAGTCAATTTACCCTAAAACACCCTTTTCAATCTGTTGGACTAGGCGAGTTGTCGGAACTTATCCATACCAGCGACAGGCTGGTGCAGTTTTGAACACAATAATGCAAACTGATCATCAAGAACTCAACACGCATCTAGGCGTCATTAATCGTCAAGGGCCTTACATGGGCAGTAATGCGCAAGAAAGCCTAGATTTAGTGATGGCCATGTCGAATTTTGGCCAACAAGTAAGTGTCTTTTTTCTTGACGACGGGGTCTTTCAATTACTCAATAATCAGTCGGCCAGTGCTATTGAGCGTAAACAGTTCACCAAAGGCTTTGCTGCTCTTGAATTCTATGATGTCGAGAATATTTACGTCTGTGCTACCAGCCTTGAAGAACGGGGGCTAAGTGCGAGCGATTTAATTATAGGTGCGATTGTCGTCGGCAAAGATGAATTGTCAGATTTGTTGCAAGCCCACAAACAAGTGATAAATTTTTAATGAACTTACACCAAGTCTTTACTAGCCCTAGCAGTGACAATCAACTGCAACAATGTATCAGGCGCTGCCAATCGGGCGACGGGATATTGTTACTACAAGATGGCATATACAGCCTTAAACACCCCCTATTGGGCCTAGCCCTTAAACTTGGTATAGTTTTGTATGTTTTACAAAAAGACTTAGCGGCCCGTGGTTTAGCCCTCGACAATCAATCCATACAAGTAGTCGATGATAAACAATGGCTGGAATTGTGTGTGCAGTATGACAAGGTGCTAAGTTGGGCCTAAATCGAGATGAGTAAACCCATAAAATGAGTTACCACATAGAATTTGCTGAGCACAAGATTGAAACTGATAAAGCAGGGTATTTATTACAAGTAAATGATTGGCATCCCGCTTTGGCTCATACCTTGGCTCAACAAGAGAATATAGAGCTCAGCGATGCGCATTGGGAAGTTGTTAATTTTGTCAGGGATTTTTACTTAGAATTTGAAACAAGTCCTGCTATGCGAGCCCTCGTTAAAGCCATGGCGCAAAAATTAGGTCCAGAAAAAGGCAATAGTCGCTATCTTTTTAAACTTTTTCCTTTAGGACCCGCCAAACAAGCCACTAAAATAGCTGGTTTACCCAAACCAGCCAAATGCTTATAACAGGCAGATTAAGCGCAACACTGCGAAGTGACACCTGGTTTTTTCAATATTGAGCAGGATTAACATGTTTTACTGCATTAAAAAAGGGTGAATGCCAAAGTAGCCCACCCTTAATATTGCTTTGTAGTGCAAAAAAGAAGTAAAAGTACTTCTAGCCAATAAGCTCAACACCACCCATATATGGCTGCAAGACTTTAGGAACAACAACAGAGCCATCAGCTTGTTGATAGTTTTCCAATATGGCCACCAAAGTTCTCCCCACGGCTAAACCAGAGCCATTTAAGGTATGTACCAATTCAGGTTTGTTTGTCGCAGGATTGCGATAACGCGCCTGCATACGACGGGCTTGAAAATCCAACATATTTGAGCATGAAGATATTTCGCGGTAGGTATTTTGCGCTGGCAACCACACTTCCAAATCATAGGTTTTGCACGCACCGAAGCCCATATCACCGGTACAAAGTAACATTTTGCGATAAGGTAAATCTAATAACTGGAGAACCTTTTCTGCATGGGACGTCAGTTCCTCTAATGCATCGAAAGACGTTTCTGGGTTTACAATTTGTACAAGTTCAACTTTATCAAACTGATGTTGACGAATTAAACCTCGCGTATCACGACCATAAGAGCCTGCTTCGCTTCTAAAACATGGGGTATGCGCAGTCATCTTCATAGGAAGTTGCTCTGCAGTAACAATTTCATCCCGTACGATATTGGTTAAAGGCACTTCAGAAGTAGGAATAAGCGACAAGCCCTGCCCTTCTTCAGTTGCCGGTTGGGTGTGAAATAAATCTGCGCCAAATTTAGGCAGTTGCCCGGTACCAAATAAACTATCTGCATTGACCAAATAAGGTACATACATTTCTTGATAGCCATGTTCGTTAGTATGCAAATCCAGCATAAACTGGGCAATAGCACGGTTTAAGCGCGCTATTTGCCCACGCATTACCACAAACCGTGAACCGGTTAATTTGGTTGCCGTTTCGAAATCTAAGCCATTTCCAATCTGGCCTCCTACATCGACATGATCTTTAGGCTCAAAATCAAAGGTACGAGGCGTACCCCAACGTAAAATCTCGAGGTTCTCATTTTCATCTTTACCTTGTGGTACTGATTCATGAGGCAAATTTGGAATGTCTAATGCGAGATTTTGAATGTCTTCTAACAAGACAGTTAATTCAACTTTAGCACTATCCAATTCAGCACCAAGTTGCCCTACTTCAGCCAGTAATGGCTCGATGTCTTGACCGGAGGCTTTTGCTTTACCAATTGACTTGGAACGCACATTGCGCTCGTTTTGCAATTCTTGGGTGCGCATTTGTAGCGTTTTGCGTTTTTCTTCTAACGCGTTAAACGTTGCCACATCGAGTTTATAACCACGTTTTTCTAATGTAGCAGCCGTTTGTTCAATTTCACTGCGGAGATATTTTGCATCTAACATGTTGGATTAATTAGCCTTTAACAAAAAAAGTAACAAAAATGGTGCCTAACCAAGCTGCCAATAAACACCCCAGCGTATTCAGCAATACATTAAGTATGCCTTTTAGCCACAGGCCTTGTTGAAGCAGATACAAGGTATCAACAGAAAATGTAGAGAAGGTGGTAAATGCGCCTAAAAAGCCAATACCTATGGTCGCCCGCCACAAGGTTGCTTCCATTTGCCCATGTTCAATTAACGAATATAAAAAGCCTAAGCTAAACGACCCCACTACATTGACCAATAGTGTACCAAAGGGAAAGCCTTTGCCAAACCATTGAAAGACCAATTGTGATAGAAAAAAACGCATGCAAGCGCCTGATGCTCCACCTATAGCAATATAAACGTAAATCATTGCGCCTTGCATTTATTCATACCTTTTTAAGGGGCTCTGTTTATTGAGTTCATTAAGAAAGTCTAGTTTGGCTTTCAACTTAATTTCTAGGCCCCTTTCATTGGGCTGATAATATTGAGTATGTTTAATTGACTCGGGCAAATAGCACTCACCAGCAGCAAAAGCATGCTCTTCATCATGAGCATAACGATATTCTGCGCCATAGCCCATGTCTTTCATCAAACTAGTGGGTGCATTGCGTAAATGTTCAGGTACAGGATAATCAGGTAATTCTTTCGCATCTTTCAGCGCTTGCTTAAAAGCAACATATACAGCATTACTTTTTGCCGCACTGGCACAATAAAGCGTGGCTTGAGCAATCGCTCTTTCGCCTTCAGCCGGCCCTACTCGCTGAAAAATATCCCAAGCATTTAAACACACTTGCATTGCCCGAGGATCGGCATTACCAATATCTTCGGTGGCAATAGCTAGAAGTCGCCGTGCAATATACAAAGGGTCACATCCAGCCACTAACATACGCGCATACCAATACAAAGCAGCATCAGGTGAAGAGCCTCGTACTGACTTATGAAAAGCAGAAATTAAATCGTAAAACTGATCACCTTGTTTATCAAACTGCGCTACTTTTTCACCTACCGCTTTTTTAACAAGCTCAATGGTTAATACTTTAGACTCTGCCTCTGCAGGTAAAAAATCAGCACTTAATTCAAGATAATTTAATAATCGCCGTGCATCACCGCCACTGAGTTCTATCAACAAGGTTTGAGCCTGAGGTTCGATATCAAGTTTTAATGCTCCTAAGCCTAGAACACTATCATTTAGTGCTCGGCCTAGTACTTCTGTTAATTCCAATTCAGTGAGGTTTTTTAATACGTAGACCCGAGCGCGCGACAACAATGCACGATTAAGTTCAAAAGAAGGGTTTTCGGTGGTGGCGCCAATAAATATTACTGTACCGTCTTCAATATAGGGTAAAAATGCATCTTGCTGACTTTTATTAAAACGATGAACTTCATCAACAAATAAGATAGTGCGCTTGCCTTGTTCTTGATAATACTTTGCTGACTCAATGGCTTGGCGAATGTCTTTGACCCCAGCGCTGACAGCGGATAAACGTTCAATATGCGCGTCACAATGCAACGCCACTAATTCGGCGAGTGTGGTTTTACCGGTACCGGGCGGCCCCCAAAGAATCATTGAATGACATTGTTTACGTAACAAAGCGTTACGCAAAGGCGTATTAGGGCCAATAATATGTTGTTGGCCAAAATATTGATCAACCGTTACTGGTCGCATTTTAGCCGCTAAAGGTAAAAACTCAGCTGAATTCACACCTTGGTTAAATTCAAATCCGCTATTCATGGGGTGCGTTGATCATCTAACTCAAAGGCTTGAGAATTAGTAAAAATAAACAACGTTTCGGCAATACTTTGATTTTGTTTAATTTGATTAAATGTCAACGCACTGACTTGCTGCTGGCCATCAATGATTTTCATTGCCACTAGTGAGGACTCTTTAAAGCTTAAAATTAACTCAACCACATTAGCTTGTTGCTGTTTAGGCTTGATACTGAACTCATTATTTTTTTCAGTAACATTAAAGTCGTCCCACGCAGCACCTTTGGGGTTGGTCAACAGAATCAGTGGATTATTATCAATTGCCGCATCTTGATTAAGTGCAACTACTTGCTCCATAAAGGGGTCTATTTGCCACAGGGTTTGGCCATCAGCAATCAATTCACTTTCATTGGGCGCATAGAGTTGCCAGTAGAGCTTATTAGGATATTGCAGTGCAATCTTGCCCGTGGCTTCTTGTAATACTGTCGCATTTGCATCGGTAACTTTTTGACTAAACTCTGCTTGAAAGGTATGCAACTGCGTTAAACGTTGTTGTAACAACAATGATGCGTCTACCGCTTGGGCAAACACCTGAGAACTAATAAAGGCACTAAGCAATAAGCTCAATGCAGGAAACAACTTATAGTGATGACGCATAAAGATATTAATCTCTTGGTGGGGCAGCCGCGAGCACTTCGCGATTACCATTGTGACCTGGTGAAGTTACGACGCCGCTTTGTTCCATTTGTTCAACTAAACGTGCCGCTCTATTGTAACCAATTCTGAATTTACGTTGGACGCCAGATACTGATGCACGACGAGATTCAGTAACAAAGGCAACCGCTTCATCGTAAAAGGCATCAAACTCTTGGTCAGCGCCATCAGCTTGCTCGCCGGGCAACAAAATTTCAGCGTTAGCATCGCCATTTAAAATTTCTTCAATATATTGTGGTGCACCCCGTTTTTTCCAATCAGCAACAACGGCATGAACTTCGTGATCATCTACAAAGGCACCATGTACACGGGTTGGCACACCGGTACCTGATGGTAAATACAACATGTCGCCCATGCCTAATAAAGCTTCAGCTCCCTGCTGATCCAGGATAGTGCGAGAATCGATTTTTGAAGAGACTTGAAAAGAGATACGAGTGGGAATATTGGCTTTAATCAATCCAGTAATAACATCTACCGAAGGACGCTGGGTGGCAAGAATTAAATGAATACCCGCCGCTCTTGCTTTTTGTGCGATCCGCGCAATCAATTCTTCAACTTTTTTACCTACGATCATCATCATGTCGGCAAATTCGTCAACTACTACCACGATGGCAGGTAACTTTTCTAAAAATGGCGCTTCAGTAAGCATGCTTTCTTCAAATCGCCATAAAGGATCACGAATTGGCGTGCCATCTTCAATTGCTTGTTTAATTTTTTGGTTATAACCCTTGAGGTTACGCACACCGAGGGCCGACATCAGCTTATAGCGACGTTCCATTTCACCCACACACCAGCGCAGTGCATTTGCTGCTTCTTTCATATCGGTGACAACTTCAGCCAGTAAATGGGGAATTCCCTCATAAACGGAAAGTTCTAACATTTTCGGGTCGATCATGATCATACGCACATCTTCAGGCGTTGATTTATACAACAAACTGAGGATCATGACGTTCACCCCAACAGACTTACCCGATCCTGTCGTACCAGCCACCAATAAATGCGGCATTTTTGCAAGGTCGACGACCACTGGCTTACCTGAAATATCAGCACCAAGTACCATGGTTAAAGCTGATTCAGCAGATTGGAATACCTCACAACTGATCACTTCACTGAGCCTGACCATATCACGATTTTTATTCGGTAATTCCAAACCAATAACCGATTTACCTGGTATAACTTCTACTACTCGAACTGACATAGCCGACATGGCTCTGGCTAAATCTTTAGACAAAGTAGAGATTTTGCTTACTTTGACTCCGGGCGCTAATTCCATTTCAAAACGAGTAATAACCGGGCCCGGATATACTCCAACCACACGAGCTTCAATATTAAAATCAGCCAGTTTTTCTTCTAATAAGCGTGAAACAATTTCAAGCTCTTCTGGTGTAATGGGGTTCTTAATTTTGTCAGCCCGTTGTAATAAGTCAAAAGAAGGCAAAGGCTGTGATAAGTCTGTTTCGCCGACTTGTTCATCAGACTCGGTAGTTTCGGCGACAAAAGCATCTTTAGTTTTTATTTTACGCGCACTATCTGCTTTTGCTCGAATATCACTGGTTGTTTGGATATTGGGCTCAGGGTTTTGTTGCTGCTCAAACACGTCGTCAGGGATCGTTATTTTAGGTTCGCTACGAACAAAAATGTCTGCTCTGGGTTCAATCTTAGGTTTATCTCTAGGGGTTTTAACCGGGGAATCAAATGCGCTTAGGACTACATCAGCAGACTCATCCTCTGTACTTTCTTTACTTTTAAAACTTAACAAAGGCACGGTAGTTTGTTTGATTTTACTAGGCGTACGGTAAATAAGTTTGCTGATTGCTATAGTAACAGCGCCGAGTTTATCCACTATGGTTAACCATGAGATGCCACTGACCAAAGTAAACCCCGTGCAAAAAAAGCACAGAAGCAGCAACGTTGTCCCTACTAGACTAAAGTACGGAACTAATGCCGTACTCATTACATCACCCACTAACCCACCGGCTGAATAGCTATAAATATCATCAATATTCATGCTCAATAAACCCGTCGCTCCTAATATCAGTAAAAAAACACCAATAATTCTTAGGCCAATCGTTAAGTAGTCAATATCTAGAATACTTTTGGTTTGTTGAAACAAAAACCACCCCAGAAAAGCGGCACAAAAGGGCAAACTATAGGCAAACCAACCTAAGGTAAAAAAAAGTATATCAGCGAACCAAGCGCCAATTGGACCCACCCAATTGTGCACATTACTTTGCAGCCCAGCTTGACTCCAACCAGGATCGGCCGGATGAAATGAGGATAATGCCAATAAAATGAAAAAAGCAAATGCACAGCTAAGTATCATGCCTACTTCCATTATCCTTTGAATACCTGTAAGTCGTGCCATAGTTATAATTTTCGTATTAAGTGTTTATCTACTAATTTCAGATTCATAAGATACCAGTGCAAAGTCTAAAATCCTAGCTAAGCCAATGCTTTCGCTGGTTATTTCACCAATATGGAGCGACTTATAGCTAAGTGACTCAAAAATGTCGGGGTTAAGTCGATTGGGCATAGCCTATTTGAGACTAATTTTTACCTGCATAGATTCTTTAATCTCTTCCATAACTACATAGGTGCGAGATTCACTCACCCCAGGCAATCTAAGCAAGGTATCACCTAATAGTTTACGATAACTCGACATGTCTGCAACCCGCGCTTTAAGTAAAAAATCAAAATTACCTGATACAAGGTGACATTCTTGAATATCTTCTTGGGTTCTCACCGCAGCAGAAAAATCTTCAAAAATATCGACCGACGTTTTTACTAAGGTTATTTCAACAAAAACTAACATTGATGCCCCAAGTTTAGTTGGGTCGACTCTAGCATGATAGCCTTTAATATAACCTTGCTGCTCTAAGCGTTTTACTCTTTCTAAACAAGGGCTTGCGCTTAACCCTACCTTTGTCGCCAAATCAGTATTAGATATTTTTCCATTCTTTTGTAATTCAATAAGTATGTTTCTATCAATCCTATCAAGGTGTTTTGGCGTTTTAATCAGCATATATAATTCTGCAATATTTAACTATCACAGCATAATATACTTATTGCCTTTTAATTTCAGGATAAATTTCTAGCAAAGTTACCCTATACTGCGGCTGCAAATTTAAAACCCATATTTATCCTACTGAAAGGGCGAAGCTATGTTAATTGGTGTACCAAAAGAAATAAAAAACCATGAGTATCGTGTTGGCCTAACGCCGGCTGCAGTCAAAGAATTCGTTACTTTCTCTCATGAAGTATGGGTAGAAACAAATGCGGGTATAGACATTGGATTTACCGACGAAGAATATATTGCTTCTGGTGCTAAAATAATTGCCGACGCAGCTACTATTTTTGCCAAAGCTGACATGATTGTGAAAGTGAAAGAGCCTCAGCCCGATGAATGTCGTATGCTGCGAAAAGGACAAACTCTTTATACCTACCTACATTTAGCACCTGATCCCAAGCAAACTCAACTGTTGGTAGAGTCAGGTGCGACCTGTATCGCCTATGAAACCGTAACTGATGTAAAAAATGGATTACCCTTGCTTGCTCCAATGAGTGAAGTAGCTGGCCGTATGGCAGTGCAAGCTGGCGCACATTATCTAGAAAAAGCCCACGGTGGCAGCGGCACACTATTAGGTGGTGTACCAGGAGTAGCTCCAGGAAAAGTATTAATTATCGGCGGTGGCGTAGTGGGCACCAATGCCGCAAAAATGGCCTTAGGTTTAGGCGCAGACGTTACCATTCTAGACCGTTCATTACCCCGTTTGAGGGAGTTGGATGATATTTTCGATGGCCGTCTAAAAACCGTATTTTCTACTGTCGATGCTATTGAGTATTACTCTAGTAAAGCCGACCTAGTGATTGGCGCAGTATTAATACCTGGTGCCGCCGCCCCCAAAATGCTCACACGCGAACATATCAAGAATATGAAAGAGGGATCTGTGGTGGTCGATGTTGCTATTGATCAAGGTGGTTGTTTTGAAACATCAAAAGCAACGACTCATCAAGACCCTGTTTATATGGTTGACGGCGTAGTGCATTATTGTGTGGCTAATATGCCAGGTGGTGTTGCAAGAACCTCTACCATGGCATTAAACAACGCTACCCTACCCTTTGGGTTAGCTTTAGCTAACAAAGGCCCTAAACAAGCTATGTTAGATAATCCACATTTACTTAATGGCTTAAATGTACATCAAGGTAAAGTGACCTATAAAGCAGTAACAGACGCCTTAGGTAGTAGCTTAAATCTCGAATATATGGACGCTAAGTTAGCTTTAGAAACCTTATAATCAAGGCAAAAAACGAATATTAAAAAAGCCACTTAAAGTGGCTTTTTTTTGGATGTAATAGAGGCCTATAAAAGTCCGTTATTAATTTCTATTAAGGTCGCAATAGGATCGTCAGATTGTGTTACTGGACGACCAATCACCAGATAATCAGACCCTGCTGTTACAGCCTGCCTAGGCGTCATAACGCGCATTTGATCCCCTTTATTACTGCCCTCTGGTCTAATTCCAGGGGTAACCAAGACAAAATCCTGACCCAGTTGTTGTTTTAGCATACTGGCTTCTTGTGCCGAACACACTACCCCATCCAAGCCACTGTGTTTTGTTAATTTTGCCAGATTCAATACATGTTCTGCTGGGCTGCAGTTTATGCCAATTGCGCTTAATTGCGCTTGATCCATACTGGTCAATACGGTGACCGCAATTAACAAAGGTCTATCAAGACCAAAACTGTCTAAACTTTTATACGCCTGCTCCAACATCACTGGTCCACCGGAAGCATGCACATTAAGCATCCAAACACCCAAATCAGCAGCAGCAATACACGCCTTTACTACTGTATTAGGAATATCATGAAATTTTAAATCTAAAAAAACCTTAAACTCTTTATTGACTAAATACTTGACAAAATCAGGGCCAAAATGCGTAAACATTTCCTTGCCAACTTTCAATTTACATAAGCTAGGATCAAGTTTATCTATAAAATTATACGCCTGCTTCAACTGGTTAAAATCCAGTGCAACCACAACTTTTGAATCTACCATACTATTCACCATCTAGACCTTTAATGGGTTTAACCACTCCCCACTTTTTACAAGATGGGCACAACCAATGTATTTGACTACCAGAAAAGCCACAACTATGGCACCGATACTTAGGTCGCATTTTTATTTGCTCTTCTACTAACTCTTTGAGTAATCGTAGACTATTTGTTGAATCTTCATCTTCTTGTTGTTCAATGTACAAACCCATTAAAGTTTTAAAACCTTTCATGGTTGGATGCTTTTTAAGTTGTCCTAACAACAATTCTGCTGCTTTGACTGATGATTCATCTTTAGCGACTAATTTAACTTTGGCAAGATAAGCAGTTGCGCATTGCTGCCAATATAAATCGAGTATATCGCTCAACTTACTCTCGTCAGCTAATTTTTCACTGCACTTTTCAATTAATGGAATGGCTTCAGATAGCCAGGTAATATCGCGTAGAGGAACTTGTGAGAGATGCGCAATTGCAACCTCATATTGTTCATTATCGATGGCCAGTTCACCTAACATCAACCAAGGTCTAACGGCTTTTTCATCCACTTTAGTGGCTTGTTTTAAATAATCTTCGGCCTCAATTAAATTGTCTTTGCGCCATTCGATAAGAGCCTGTTCACAATAAAAATGTGCTACGCGGGCACACAGTTCATCACTGTCACCACCGGCGTTAATCATATTCTCGGCTAACTCGATTGCCCGCCCCCATTCCTTGGTGGTCTGGTAAATATTAAAAAGTTGAGTTTGGGCTTCAACAAAGTGCTTTTCACTGTTGAGCAACTGCAGAAACGCATTTTCAGCCCTTTCCAAGAACCCTGCCAATACATAATCGCGACCTAATTCTTTGAGGGCAGATTCACGTTGGCTGGCTGAAATTTCTTCTTTACTGACTAAATTTTGATGTACTCGGATAGCACGATCCAACTCACCACGATGCCTAAAGAACTTGCCCATAGCGATATGAGTTTCAACCGTATCACTATCCAAATCGATCATTTTAATCAGCGTATCTACAGCTTTATCTGGCTCATCTGAAAGTAAAAAATTTAAACCGCGATAATAATGTTTGGATAATATACTGGATTGTTTACGTTGGGCTTGGCGAACACTATTTCTGCCCATCACCCATCCATAACCGGCAGCAACAGGTAATAACAAAAATAATAGTTCTAGCATTAGGAATCAGTATTCCGTTGTAGAAGTTTTTTATTTTTGCGATTTAACATGGTGATTTGCCACTTTAAACGAAGAATATAAGGAATAAAGGCCAACAAGCACATTAAGAAGCCTAGCAAAAACGTTATCCCTAACAAATAGGATAATTTAATGTCTGCTTTAGCTATCAGATAATGAATCGAAACAAGATGGCTGTTATATGAACCAATAAAACTAGCCAAGATAAGCAGTATCAAAATAGCAATTAGAATTAATAAACCTTTAACTTTCATTGTTGCCTGTTTGCAGTTGAGGTAAAACACATTTAATCGCAGCCTAAACAAGCCGCTTTCTATTAATGCTTTATAGAATAATCACTTATTTACTACTGTAACAAAAACGGCACCCAAATTGGAGTGCCGTTTAATAAGAATTCAATAAAAACTAATTTAACTAAAATTCATTTACCCGTTCGCGTAATTCCTTGCCTGGCTTGAAATGAGGAACGTATTTTCCGTCCAATCTCACTGTTTCACCAGTTTTAGGGTTACGGCCAACTCGTGGAGCACGAAAATGTAAAGAGAAACTACCAAATCCGCGTATTTCAATGCGTTCACCCTTTTGTAAGGTTTGCGCCATTTGCTCTAGCATCTCTTTAATAGCCAACTCAACATCTTTAGCCGGGATATGACGTGCTTTATCGGCGAGTCTTTCGATAAGTTCTGATTTGGTCATGTAACCTCTCCGTTAATCAAAAAAACTGTTGGATCCGATAATAAAGTGCGTATCAATTAATGTAAAACTAATTGTACGCACTCACACATAGTTTAGTCGTTTTTAGCTGCTTTGAAAGCGTCAGCGAAAGCGTTAGTGAAAGTCACTTCTTCTTGCTGATTTACTTTATCAATTGCGTCTTTTTCGTCAGCTTGGTCTTTCGCTTTAACAGAAAGGTTTACGATGCGATTCTTACGATCAACACCCATAAACTTAGCTTCGATTTCAGCACCAACACTAACAACTTCAGATGCATCTTCAACTCTATCACGAGCTAAATCAGCAGCACGAATATAACCTTCAACTTCATCTGCCAACTTAACAGAAACGCCTTTAGCATCTACCGCTGTAACAGTACCAGTAACGATAGTACCTTTCTTGGTATCATTCAGATATTGGTTGAACGGGTCTTCTTCAATCTGCTTAACGCCTAAAGAGATACGCTCGCGCTCTGGGTCAACTTGTAATACAACAGCTGAGATCTCGTCACCTTTCTTATAGTCACGAACCGCTTCTTCACCTGTTTTATTCCAAGAGATATCAGATAAGTGAACCAAACCATCTATGCCGCCATCAAGACCGATGAAGATACCGAAGTCAGTGATAGATTTGATTTTACCTGATACTTTATCGCCTTTGCTTTGTGCTTTAGCGAACTCTTCCCAAGGGTTAGGGATACATTGCTTAAGGCCTAGAGAAATACGACGACGCTCTTCGTCAATTTCAAGCACCATAACTTCAACCACGTCACCTAAGTTAACAACTTTAGATGGGTGGATATTTTTGTTGGTCCAATCCATTTCAGAAACGTGTACTAAACCTTCAACGCCATCTTCGATTTCAACGAAACAGCCGTAATCAGTTAGGTTAGTTACAGCACCACTTAATTTAGCGCCTTCAGGGTAACGGTGTGCAATTTCTTGCCAAGGATCGTTGCCCATTTGTTTCATACCTAGAGAAACGCGAGATTTATCTTTATCGAATTTCAATACTTTAACATTGATTTCATCACCAACATTCACAACTTCACTTGGGTGCTTAACACGTTTCCAAGCCATATCAGTAATGTGTAGTAAACCATCAACGCCACCTAAATCAACGAATGCGCCGTAGTCAGTTAAGTTCTTAACGATACCTTTAACTTCATGGCCTTCTTCTAGGTTAGCAAGTAAAGAATCGCGTTCTGCACTGCTTTCTGCTTCGATAACAGCACGACGAGAAACAACAACGTTGTTACGTTTTGCATCAAGTTTAATAACTTTGAATTCTAGTTCTTTGCCTTCAAGATGCGTAGTATCACGCACTGGACGAACATCAACTAGTGAACCAGGTAAGAATGCACGCACTGTGTTCACTTCAACTGTAAAGCCACCTTTAACTTTACCGTTAATAATACCTATGATGGTTTTCTTTTCTGTATACGCTTCTTCTAATTCAACCCACGCTTCATGACGTTTAGCTTTTTCGCGAGATAGAATAGTTTCACCGAAGCCATCTTCAATAGCATCAAGTGCAACATCAATTTTATCACCAACAGCGATATCTAAACTGCCGTCTGCATTTCTGAACTGCTCAACGGGAATAGCACTTTCAGATTTCAAACCGGCGTCTACCAATACAATGTCTTTATCTATAGAGACGATGGTACCTTTAACGATAGAACCAGGACGGGTTTCGAGTTCTTTCAAACTCTCTTCGAATAGTTGAGCAAAATTTTCAATCATAGTTTTCAGTAGTTTCTTTAATTGACAGCCACATTACATCCAGTGAACGCGGGGTTGTTATTCAAGGCCAATATCTTCCTGACGTCGGCATATTAGTTTTACAGCGTTTTTTGAATTGGAGTATCGGATAACTTCAATTCAATAAATTCTTCAATTTTTTCAATTACTTGGTCAACAGTTAAATCTGTAGAATCAATAATCAACGCGTCTCCAGCAGCCACAAGAGGTGCAACACTACGGTTGGCATCCCGCTCATCACGAGCTGTGATGTCTGCTAAAAGGCGCGATATGCTAACACCATGACCAGCATCTTTCAACTGATTAAAGCGTCTAGAGGCTCTTTCTTCTGCACTTGCCGTCAGAAAAATTTTGACCTGGGCATTAGGAAAAACCACGGTGCCCATGTCTCTGCCATCAGCGACTAAGCCAGGTGCTTGTTTAAATGCACGTTGACGTCGCAACAAGGCTTCGCGAACCGCAGGTAGAGATGCGATTTGCGAGGCAACAGCCCCAACTTCTTCTGTACGAATAGCGTCGGAAACATCCTCTCCTTCAAGTATGGTACGGGTACCAAATTCAGAGGTTTCAAAATTGACATCAAGACCTGAAGCTAATGGTAATAAACCTGCTTCGTCGTCGGCTGGTATTTGATGATGAATAGATGCTATCGCCAATACCCGATAGATGGCGCCACTATCTAAAAAATGCCAACCCAACTTTTTGGCCAGTAAGACACTAATCGTTCCTTTACCAGCACCACTTGGTCCATCTACAGTTATTATGGGTTCAGAATACATACCCTCTCCTGAGTGGTGAAAATCGGGCGCAATTATACTCATTGGCCATATATAAGCAATGAAACTAATGTTGCAGAAAAAATCATTAGACTTTTTCGAACCTTATTTAATCCCTACAAAGGGTTGCAAAACGACTAAAATAGTCAGGAAAAGTTTTTGCAGTGCAACCAGGATCATTAATAGTAACAGGCGTATCGCTTAAGGCGACCAGTGAAAAACACATGGCCACTCTATGATCGTTATAGGTATCAATAGAGGCATGTAGTAATTTGGTTGGTGGGGTGATAGAAATAAAATCATGCCCTTCTTCTACTATTGCACCCACCTTACGCAATTCACAGCTCATTGCCGCTAAACGATCGGTTTCTTTAACCCGCCAATTATAAATATTTCGAATCGTTGTCGGCCCTTGTGCAAACAAAGCAGTAGTGGCAATAGTCATCGCCGCATCAGGAATATGGTTTAGATCGAGGTCAACGCCTTTTAATGCAGCACCTTGCACTTCGATGTAATCGTCTCCCCAAGTAATCTGAGCACCCATTTTTTCGAGCACATCGGCAAACTTAATATCACCTTGGATACTGGCTCTGCCCACTCCAGTTACTTTTACCTTGCCGCCTTTTATTGCGCCAGCAGCTAAAAAATAAGAAGCAGACGAAGCATCCCCCTCGACCAAAAATTTACCTGGTGACTGGTACTTTTGATTTCCTTTGACATGGAAGGCTTGGTACTCGAGATTTTCAACTTCGATGCCAAATTTTGCCATGGTGTCTAAGGTAATATCTATATAAGGCTTTGATACCAACTCGCCTTTAATTTGAATCACAGAATCATTTACAAATAGTGGCGCGGCCATCAATAAGGCAGTTAAAAATTGACTCGATACACTGCCATCTACGCTAATTTTACCACCTTGCAAGGGTGTGCCTTGTATTTTAAGCGGCGGATAACCGCTATTTTTTAGATATTCAATTTGTGCACCAGCTTGTTGCAATGACTCAACCAAAGCACCAATCGGTCGCTCTTCCATGCGAGGCTCACCCGTTAATTCAAAGCTACCTCGACTACAAGCGAGTGCGGCACACAGTGGACGCATCGCGGTACCCGCATTACCCAAAAATAAATTTAGTTCTTTATCCGAAGTAAATGCAGCCCCATTACCTGTCACCCAACATTCGGTTTTATCTGCAGACAAGCGATAGTTAACCCCTAAAGCACTTAAAGCATTGAGCATATGATGGATATCTTCACTGTCTAACAGATTAGTTAGGTGAGTCTCGCCTTGCGCAAGCGCTGCAAGCAATAAGGCTCGATTAGACAAACTTTTTGAACCAGGTACATTCACTGTTCCAGAAACATATTTAATTGGTTTTAGTAACAACTGTTCCATTAACCGTGTCTCCTAACAAACTCGTTCATAAACTCTGTAAGTGCTACAAGCCCTTCAAACGGCATAGCATTGTAGATACTGGCTCGCATTCCACCGACAATTCGATGGCCTTTTAATGCTCTTAGACCTGCTTTTTCTGATTCACTGATGAACAATGCATCAAGTTCTGGATTGGCTAAATGGAAAACAACATTCATTCTTGAGCGATAATCGGGATGGATATGATTGAGATAAAAATCAGAGTTATCAATGCACTTATATAAATGAGCCGCTTTTTGCGCATTTATTTTTTCCATTGCTGCCACGCCGCCCTTTGCTTTTAACCACTTAAATACTAAGCCTGCTAAATACCAAGCATAAGTTGGCGGGGTATTATACATTGACTGAAATTTAGCCATGGTTTGATAATGCATAAATGAAGGTGTGGTATCCCGCGCTTGATCCAACAAGTCATTGCGAACTATTACCACCGATAAACCTGAAGGACCGATGTTTTTTTGCGCACCCGCGTAAATAAGACCAAATTTGGACACATCAATTTGTTTCGACAGAATACACGACGACATATCCGCCACAAGCGGTACTTTACCCGTTTCAGGTAACCAATTTATCTCCATTCCCTCAACAGTTTCATTAGGGCAGTAATGATAAAAAGCAAAATCTTGATCAACATCTGCTGCCTGAATTTTTGGCACGTAGGCTAAACCTTGCTCTACCACTGAACGACCCACAACCTGGGCGTTGAGGTATTTACCGCCTTCCTTGTGCGCACCTTCAGACCATGAACCATTCACTAAATAAGCAGCAGACTGTTGCGCATGAGCTAAGTTTTGCGGCACGGCTGAAAACTGTCCACGACCTCCACCATGGGCAAATAAGACTGAATAGTGATCGGGCACACTCAGTAAGTCCCGTAAATCTTGCTCAGCTTGTTCTGCTACAGCAATAAATTCTTTACTACGATGACTAATTTCCATCACCGAACAACCTAAGCCCTGCCAATTAATAAATTCAGCTTGCGCTTGCTGCATGACTTCTGCAGGCAACATTGCTGGACCCGCACAAAAATTATATATGTCTGACATCTGATACCTGCTTAGCCCTAATACAAACAAAACGAGTGGCACAAGCCACTCGTTTTTAACTTTAGAAAAAGAATATTAATATTAAATATTCTTTTTGATAGTCTTTTTATAGATCAAATTACGCTGTCTTATTCAGCGTCATTACCTTCTTCGATATCAGGAGCGGTGCTTTGAACATCAGTTGTTTCTACTGCGTTCTCTGCATCTTCAATCTCGTCAATCTCAAGCTCTTCAATTTCATCAATACGCTGTAAACCAACAACATGTTCGCCTTCGATAGTCCGGATCAAACGCACACCTTGGGTATTACGCCCAACGGTAGACACTTCACTAACCCGAGTTCTAACCAAAGTGCCTTTGTCGCTGATTAACATGATCTCGTCACTTTCGTTAACCTGAACCGCACCAACCACTTTACCGTTTCTATCAGAAACTTTAATTGATACAACACCTTGAGTTGCTCGGCTCTTAGCAGGATAGTCTTGGACTGGTGTGCGCTTACCAAAGCCATTTTCAGTGGCTGTTAGGATAGCACCTTCACCATTGGGTACAATTAACGACACTACTTTCTGACCGTCTTGTAGCCTAATACCACGAACACCCGTAGCCGTTCTTCCCATAGGACGTAAGGCTAATAATTCTTCACCTGTTTCAGGGTCAAGTTTGACTTCGCCAGTTTCAGAATCCCGTTGTTTTTCATTAAATCTGACCACTTTGCCTGCGTCAGAGAACAACATAATGTCGTTACTACCGGTGGTAATATCTACGCCAATCAATTCGTCACCATCATTGAGATTAACCGCAATGATACCGTTTGAACGGGGACGAGAGTATTGGGTTAACGGGGTTTTCTTAACCGTACCATTGGCCGTTGCCATCAATACGTATTTACCTTCTTCAAACTCTTTGATCGGTAATATGGCGGTAATTCGTTCGTTTTCTTCTAAAGGCAGTATGTTAATAATCGGACGCCCACGAGCATTACGACTCGCTAAGGGTAATTGATATACCTTTAACCAATACAATCGGCCACGAGTTGAGAAACACAAAATATGATCGTGAGTATTAGCAACTAACAACTTCTCGATAAAATCTTCATCTTTCATCTTGGTTGCCGATTTACCACGACCACCACGACGTTGAGATTCATAATCATTGAGTTTTTGGTACTTAACATAACCTTCTCGTGACAAAGTCACTACCACTTCTTCTTGCTCAATCAAATCTTCAATATCAATATCATGAGAAGCAGAGGTAATTTCAGTACGACGAGCATCGCCATATTCATCACGAATTTTTTCTAATTCTTCTCGAATCACTTCCATTAAACGTTCAGGACTGCCTAATATATGCAATAACTCAGCAATAACGTTCAATAGTTCTTTGTATTCGTCGAGGATTTTGTCGTGTTCTAAACCGGTTAACTTGTTCAAACGCAAATCAAGGATGGCTTGAGCTTGTTGCTCAGTCAGATAATAAAGATTCTCACGAATCCCATATTGTGGTTCTAACCAATCAGGACGAGCGGCGTTATCACCCGCTCTTTCGAGCATTTCAGCTACATCGCCAAGTGACCAACCTTGTGCCGTTAAACCAACTTTTGCCTCGGCTGGACTTTTAGACGCTTTTATTAAAGCAATGATAGGGTCAATATTAACTAAGGCTATGGCTAAACCTTCTAATATATGAGCCCGCTCTCTGGCTTTTTTCAATTCGTAAACAGTACGTCTGGTGACCACTTCACGGCGATGTAATATAAACGCCTTGAGGATGTCCATCAGATTCATTATTTTGGGCTGGGTTTTATCCAAGGCCACCATATTGATACCAAACACAGTTTGCATTTGAGTTTGGGTATACAGATGGTTCAGTAATACTTCGGCTGACTCGTTACGTCTAACTTCAACAACAATACGCATACCATCTTTATCAGATTCATCACGTAATGCCGAAATACCTTCAATTTTTTTCTCTTTAACTAATTCGGCTATTTTTTCAATTAAGCGCGCTTTGTTCACCTGATAAGGAATTTCATGAACAATAATGGTTTCTTTGCCATTGGCTTCGGTTTCGATTTCTGCCCGAGCACGCATGTATATTTTACCACGGCCAGTTCGATACGCGTCATCGATACCTTTTCTACCACTGATAATTGCTGCGGTAGGAAAGTCAGGACCAGGAATATAGGTCATCAACTCTTCAATAGTTAAGTCAGGGTTATCAACGAGTGCGATACAACCATTAACCACTTCAGTTAAGTTATGAGGAGGGATGTTGGTCGCCATACCGACAGCGATACCCGACGAACCATTGACGAGTAAATTAGGTACTCTGGTAGGCAGTACCTCAGGGATCATTTCCTGACCGTCATAGTTTGGCACAAAGTTAACGGTTTCTTTATCTAAATCAGCAAGTAACTCGTGGGCAATTTTTGCCATACGAATTTCGGTATAACGCATTGCTGCAGCCGAGTCACCGTCAACAGAACCAAAGTTACCTTGGCCGTCAACTAACATGTAACGTAAAGAAAAAGGTTGTGCCATACGAACGATAGTGTCGTAAACCGCAGAGTCACCATGAGGGTGATACTTACCGATAACGTCACCAACCACACGGGCAGATTTTTTATAAGGTTTATTGAAATCGTTTTTTAGTTCATTCATGGCGAATAAAACGCGGCGATGCACCGGTTTCAAACCATCTCGTACATCAGGCAGCGCCCTGCCTACAATAACGCTCATCGCATAATCGAGATAAGAGTTCTTTAGTTCTTCTTCTATATTTACTGGAAGAATTTCTTGGGCGTGATCAGTCATATACAGCCTTGTCCCTAGTCATTATTATTGGAGAATTGATTTAGAAGTTTTCGCGTTATATCTACTAAGCTAGGATTTTGAAAAGATATAAACATGGAAGCTAAAATACTTCGTTAAACATTCGCATGATTCTATCATCGACTGAAAAAAATAAACAGTCAGAGATCGTCTATATAGTGCGCAGTCAGCACTTAACATCTACCTATTACTACTTTTTATAGTGGATACCTAGTTCACTAGCTGGCTATAATGGCCATACTTGGAAACAGGACATATAAATGACTAATCCGCAAAACGTTGACCCGATTGAAATCCAAAAATTTTCTGAGCTTGCTAATCGATGGTGGGATTTAGCAGGTGAATTTAAACCTTTGCATCAAATAAACCCTCTAAGAACCGATTTTATTGCGCAACATGCTGAGGGCTTAACGGCAAAAAAAATAGTTGATGTAGGTTGTGGTGGCGGTATTTTAGCAGAAAGCATGGCCAAACTAGGTGCGCTTGTTACCGGAATAGATATGGGACAAGCGCCATTAGAAATTGCCCGTTTACATGGATTAGAGTCAGGTGTAAACGTCGATTATCAGCAGACAACAGCCGAGGAATTTGCCGAACAACATGCCGCCCAGTTTGACATCGTAACCTGCATGGAAATGTTAGAGCATGTGCCTGACCCTGCTTCTGTAGTACAAGCCTGTTACAAGTTAGTAAAACCAGGCGGTCATGTGTTTTTTTCAACACTTAATAGAAACATTAAATCCTATTTGATGGCTATTGTTGGCGCTGAATATATTCTGGGCCTCGTCCCCAAAGGCACACACCAACACAGTAAATTTATTAAACCTTCAGAACTCATGCACTGGATAGATCACACACCGCTTTTAATCAAACACATGACAGGTTTGCATTTGAATCCCCTAACACAGGAATATTATTTGTCTTCACAAAATGTTGACGTCAATTATATTTTGCATTGTAAAAATAGTCTTTAAATTACGCCTTACTGCATTAACAAATGCAGTAAGGCCAAACAAGCTATGTGATTAAGCAAAAAAAAAGCATAGTTACTGACCAAAGCGTTAGCACTGAATAGCAAATAAGCACAACACTGATGAAAATATAAACAGGCTGATTTTCCGCTCTACTACGACATGTAGTACTAAAACCCCAAACAACACACTATATATCGTAAAAACATAACGAAGCACTTTTTGTAACTAAAATAATTTATAAGAAATATTAGTTAAAAATTTTGCTTGCAATTGTCTTAGCTGCACTAAGAAAAGCCTTTTTAGGTGAGTCAATACTAACATAATTAAAACTGCACTATATCTGGGCAGCGCAACACTACATATTGGGTTGCATTCACTTTAAAACCTCACTATCTTGTGTTCTGTTGTTGATTACACCACAAACGAGAGCGGTCATTTTTGCCGTAATAGCTAGAAAGAGTGAATTAACGACAAACTAAAGATAATGGGCTTGGATGCACCTAAATCCCCTTTCCATTTTGAAGTTAAACTAAAATAAAAACGGCAAATACATGACTAATGATCTCTACGTCACTAAGCGCAATGGCGAACGCGAAATTATCGATTTAGACAAGATCCACAAAGTAGTTGAGTGGGCAGCAAATGATCTAAATAATGTGTCAGTTTCACAAGTTGAAATAAAAGCACATATTCAGTTTTATGATGGTATTAAAACCGCTGATATCCATGAGACGTTGATCCGCTCAGCTGCTGACTTAATTTCTACTGAGGCGCCAGATTATCAATATATGGCAGCCCGTTTAGCTATTTTTCATCTACGTAAAAAAGCCTATGGCCGCTTTGAGCCTCCTACATTACTCGAGCAAGTCAAAAGCATGGTTGCCAAAGGCAAGTATGACAAACACTTGCTCGAAGATTACAGCGAAGCAGAATTTGCTGAAATGGATAAGCATATGGACCATTGGCGTGATATGAACTTCAGTTATGCCGCAGTTAAACAGCTTGAAGGCAAATACTTGGTACAAAACCGAGTGACTGGTGAAATCTACGAGAGTGCGCAGTTTTTATATATACTTGTGGCCGCCTGTTTATTTGCCAACTATGAAAAAGAAACGCGTATGGACTACATCAAACGTTTCTACGATGCCACCTCCAAATTTAAAATATCCTTGCCTACGCCAATTATGGCGGGGGTTAGAACACCTACTCGACAGTTCAGCTCCTGTGTTTTGATTGAAGCGGGCGACAGTTTAGATTCTATTAATGCCACAGCAAGCGCCATTGTAAAATATGTCAGTCAGCGTGCTGGAATTGGCGTCAATGCCGGTCGTATTCGAGCTTTAGGCAGCGCAATTCGTGGTGGTGAAGCCTATCATACCGGCTGTATTCCTTTTTATAAGCATTTCCAAACCGCAGTTAAAAGCTGCTCTCAAGGTGGCGTTAGGGGCGGTGCTGCAACCTTATTTTTTCCTCTTTGGCACTTAGAAGTTGAATCGTTATTGGTGCTTAAAAACAACCGTGGTGTAGAGGAAAATCGGGTTCGCCACTTAGATTACGGCGTGCAATTTAATAAATTAATGTACACACGATTGATCAAAGATCAGTACATTACATTATTCAGCCCCTCTGATGTGCCTGGTTTATACGATTCATTTTTTGCCGACCAAGATGAATTTGAAAAGCTTTATGTACAATATGAACAAGATGCAAGCATTCGTAAAAAGCAAATTAAGGCTATCGAATTATTTAGTCTATTTATGCAAGAACGTGCCAGTACAGGGCGCATCTATTTACAAAACGTCGATCATTGCAACACTCACAGTCCTTTCAATCCGAAATTAGCGCCGGTGCGTCAAAGTAATTTGTGTTTAGAAATAGCCTTACCGACTAAACCTCTACAGCATGTAAATGACGAAAATGGTGAAATTGCTTTATGTACCCTATCTGCCTTTAACTTAGGGGCAATTGAAAGCCTAGATGAGTTTGCTGAAATGGCGGATTTATCTGTACGAGCCTTAGATAGCTTATTAGATTATCAAGACTATCCGGTTCCAGCTGCATTTAATGCCACGATGGGACGCCGAACTTTAGGCATAGGTGTTATTAACTTTGCATATTATTTAGCTAAAAATGGCGTTAAGTATTCCGATGGCAGTGCCAATGGCTTAGTGCACAGAACCTTTGAAGCCATGCAATATCACCTGATGCGAGCATCTTGTAATTTAGCTAAAGAAAAAGGCGCCTGTCCTAAGTTTAACGAAACAACTTACTATCAAGGCTTAATGCCGATTGATACCTATAAAAAAGAATTAGATAAAATTTGTAATGAACCATTGCATTGTGATTGGGATAGCTTGCGTGCAGATATAAAACAATACGGCTTACGTAACAGTACATTATCAGCCTTAATGCCCTCTGAGACATCTTCGCAAATATCGAATGCCACTAATGGTATTGAACCACCACGCGGTCATATCAGTATTAAATCAAGTAAAGATGGCGTACTGAAACAGGTTGTACCTGAATATGAGCGCCTAAAAGATAAATACGAATTATTGTGGGATTTACCTTCAAATGAGGGTTATTTGCAACTGACAGGTATCATGCAAAAATTTGTCGACCAAACGATTTCTGCTAACACCAGTTATGATCCTAATAAGTATGAAGGCGGTAAAGTACCGATGAAGTTGTTACTTCAAGACTTACTGACCACTTACAAATTAGGCATCAAGACGCTGTACTATCACAATACCCGTGACGGTGCGAATGATGCGTCACAGCAAGCCTTACCTACTAGTAAATCAGTAGCTCAAGAAGTGATCATTGAAGAAGATGACGATTGTGCAGGTGGCGCCTGTAAAATATAACGCCTAATAACGCCACCCTCGAGTGACAACTTTGGGGTGGACGTGGTTTTAATCTGATATGGCCGCATAAATCAACTATGAAATATACAACGTTTAACCAAATTAGTAACAACCCTTTGACTGAGCCGATGTTTTTTGGCAACCCGGTCAATGTGGCACGCTACGATCAACAAAAACATCAAATTTTTGAAAAGTTAATTGAGAAACAAATCAGTTTCTTTTGGCGCCCAGAGGAAGTTGACGTCAGTAAAGATCGGGTTGATTTTCAAAAATTAAGCGAGTCAGAAAAGCACATTTTTATTTCTAATTTGAAATATCAAACTCTCCTTGATTCAATTCAGGGGCGCAGTCCAAATATCGCTTTTCTGCCGATCATTTCTATTCCAGAACTCGAAACTTGGGTTGAGACCTGGTCGTTTTTCGAAACGATTCACTCACGTTCTTATACTCATATATTACGTAACCTGTTTGGTGATCCTAGTAGCATTTTTAATGATATTGTTGAAAACCAAGAAATTAAAAAACGCGCAGCCGATATTTCTAAATACTATGACGATCTTATTTTTGCTACTCAGTTATGGCAAACTCAAGGTGAAGGTTTACACACGGTAAATGGTGTAGCTCACACTATTTCTATGCGTGAATTAAAGAAGAAACTTTTTTTATGCATGAACTCAGTTAACGCATTAGAAGCGATACGCTTTTATGTTTCTTTTGCCTGTACTTTTGCTTTTGCCGAACGGGAGTTAATGGAGGGTAATTCTAAAATTATTCGTCTGATAGCACGTGATGAAAACCTGCACCTTACTTCAACTCAGCACATCTTAAATTTATGGGCCAAAGGGAAAGATGATCCGGAGATGGCTGAAATAGCAGAAGAATGTAAAGAAGAAGCGACTCAAATCTTTTTAAATGCGGTACAGCAAGAAAAAGAATGGGCTGCATATTTATTTCAGCAAGGTTCTATGATCGGCCTCAACAAAGAAATATTGTGTCAGTATGTTGAGTTTATTGCTAATCACCGCATGTCAGCTATTGGTTTGGGTCAGCCTTTCAAAATCAAAAGTAACCCACTACCTTGGATGAATAATTATTTAAATTCAGATAATGTGCAAGTGGCACCGCAGGAATCGGAAATAAGCTCTTATTTAGTAGGTCAAATAGACTCTGAAGTGAATGCAGAAGATTTTGGTGATTTTGACCTTTAATCAATATGAGTAATAACAAGGATAGTTTGCAGGTTTGTATAAAGCACCATCAAACTATCCTGCATCAGCCACAAAAATCTTTACTAGAAAGTATTGAGATTCAAGACATTACTGTGCATTTTCATTGCCGGGAAGGTTTTTGTGGCGCTTGTCGTACAAAGTTAATTAAAGGTGAGGTTGAATACCTCACCTTCCCTTTAGCTTACATTGATGACGACGAAATACTGCCCTGCTGCTGTTATCCTTTAACTGATTTGGAAATAGAACTCGCCTAATCGGTTAGTTGAGGTTTATATCAATATTTAAGCGGTAAACATTGATGTTAAGTAAACTACACCTGTTTTACAGTGAGGCAAACGCTTGTTCAAAGTCAGCGACAATATCCTCAAAATCTTCAATACCAATCGACATCCGTATCATATTGTCATTTACCCCCATCTCTTTTCTTTGTTCTGCACTGCACTCAAAGTAAATAGTTGAAGCGACAGGCAGAGCTAAAGTACGAGTATCACCCAAATGTGTGGCACATATCACTAATTTAAGCTGATCTAAAAAGGCGATAGGATCGATGCCCTCAACTAAGTCCAAGCTCAGTACACCACCAAAACCTCTAAATAACTGTTTGGCTAGCAGATGCTGAGGATGTTGAGGCAATCCAGGATAATACACGGCAGATATTTTTGTATGGGATTGAAGATAGTTTGCCAAACGTAAAGCGTTGTCGCAGGTTCTTTGGGTTCGCAGTACTAAGGTTTCTAAACCAATAGAAATAGCGTGGGCCGACTCAGGAGCAAGGGTGGCGCCCATATCGCGCAAACCGCGCTTACGTATCTGGGTTAAGCCCCACATCTTCGGCTCAGTACCACGATAGATAGGCAGTATATTGTCAAACTTTGTCCAATCATATAATCCACAATCAACCACTGCCCCACCTAATACATTGCCATGGCCAGCGATATATTTAGTTAACGAAGTAATAGTGAGTGATGCCAACACTGATTTGGCGTCAAACAGATTGGGTGGAGTCATGGTGGTATCAATCATAAACAACAAATGATTAGCCTGACACCATTGTCCTATAGCCCTTAAATCAGCGACTTGAGTGACAGGATTGGCGATAGTTTCCAGATACACTGCTTTTGTATTGCCTTGCAGTGCCTTTTCAACTTGCTTGATATCGGTCACATCTACAAAACTCAGTTCAATGCCTAAGCTTTCCAAGGTTTCAGATAAACTTCGGGTATTGCCGAACAGAAATCGGCTCAGAATAAGATGATCACCTGCTTTAAATAAGCTCAACATCGTGGCAGTAATGGCTGCCATCCCTGTCGCAAAAGTTATTGCACCAACACCACCTTCAAGATGGTTTAAAATATTTTGCAAAGCAACTGTTGAAGATGACGAGGAGCGTGAATAAACGTGGCCCATCTGTTTACCCTGAAATACGTCAACCAACTCTTGTGCCTGTTTAAATTCAAATAATACTGAGTTATTAGTTGATTGGTGAACGGCGCCGAACTCAGGCTGGTTTATTAAACGGTCTGCGTGGATCAGGCGAGTGGTAAAGCCTTTGTTATTCAATCTTTATCTCCAGTGTGAGGTACAACGATGGTGGCCACATTGTTGGGATACTTTCCGTGCACATGGCTAAAATAGGTATATATTCGATTTAACTCGTATTGCATATCATCACCGATCATGAGCGAAGGACCAAATTCAATCTGTTTTTTCTTATAATCAAATGCGACTAAAACTACCGGTACATTGGCTTTGTAGGCAATTTGTAAAAAGCCGGTTTTCCAGCGTTCAATTCGGCTGCGAGTTCCCTCAGGCGCTATACACAATACCATTTTATCGGCATTAACCATGGCTTGTGCCATTTGCTCTACAACACCATGTGACTGTGAGCGCTCTACCGGTATACCACCCCACTTTCGCATAAAATAAGCAAAAGGAGGTATAAACAGGCTGTGTTTGCCAAAAAAGGTGATTTTTAAACGCAGAGAAAATGCGACAGCAATACCAATAACAAAGTCCCAATTTGAAGTATGCGGGGCAACAGCAATAATCATCTTAGGATGAGCTGGAAATTCTCCAGAAAAACCCCAGCCCATTGATTTAAGTACGCGCTGCCCTAACCAACAGCTAAATTTATTACCTATTCTAGGAATTTCTGCTGATAGAATCGGAGTATTTAATAGTTTTCCCATTTCATTCTTGGCTTGTGCAATCAAAACTGTGACAATGTTCGCACTAACTAGTGCATTTTGTCGAGCCACAGCATCACCTAAATCAAAAGCTTGTGCGGAACAATCTACGTTACTTTTTTTACAGGAAGATTCTATTGAGACATTTTTTAATTCTGTTGTTTTTGTTTAGTGCCTATGCCCAAAGTCAACAAACCGCGCAAAACCTATTTAGCCAGTACCAATCCGCCCTTTATCAAATTCGTATAATAGAGTTGGAGTCGGGCAATAAGTCTTCCATCGGCTCTGGATTTCAAATCGACCCACAAGGCAACATGATCACCAATTACCATGTTGTATCAGAGTACGTTTACGATCCCGATAAATATCGGATTGAATACCTCACTATTGATGGTGAGAGTGGTCCCCTGCAGTTAATTAATTTTGATGTGGTCAATGATTTGGCTCTTGTCCGAAAAACAGAATTAAATGCCTTGGAAGATATCTTTCCTATTGCTACTAGTTTACCCAATCAAGGTACCACCATCTATTCTCTAGGAAACCCTCATGATCTTGGCATGATAGTCGTTCCTGGTACGTTTAATGGCATTAAGAAAAACAGTTTTTATCAGCGTATTCATTTTACTGGCTCAATCAATCCTGGCATGAGCGGCGGCCCAGTGGTTAATGAAAATGGCCACGTGATGGGAGTCAATGTCGCGACTGCGGGTAATCAAATCGGTTTTTTAATCCCTTTAAGTAAAATTGAACAGCTTTTAACAAAACATGCTGACGAGCCTCTCCCTATTAGCGAGTTCAAATCAACTATTCAGCAGCAATTAATGCAAAACCAAACAGAATTGTTGAGCAAGTTGCAAAATGCGACTTGGCAAATGGCACCATTAGGTCAGGCAAATGTGCCGACTAAAATTGGCGAGTTTCTGTCTTGTTGGGGAGATTCAAATACCAATAATGAAGAGGCTCTATTCCTGTCAGTAGAAAATCGCTGTCGTTTGGATGAACAGATTTTCTTACATGGTGGCTTACGAAGTGGTGGAATTGAATTAGAGTTTGAATGGTTGAATGGCCAAAAGTTGGGAGAAAACCGGTTTTATTCACTGTATAACAGTAGCGTTATCGGAGCTGGGGCTGGCAATGCCGCCACTAAAACCGATGTGACTAATTACCAATGTGAAAACAGTAAAGTCACAAATAAAAATAACGTTTCGAGTAAAACTGTTTTGTGTGTACGCGCCTATAAAGAATTTGCTGAACTCTACGATGTGCTATTTATTGGCGCTACCTTAGATCATAAAGAACAAGGTCTGATTAGTCACTTTACCCTCGCTGGCGTAGCAAAAGATTCAGCACTTAGTTTCACCAAACAATTTATGGATGCTATCGAATGGCAATAGTATTAGAGCTGTTATCACGCAAAAACATGCCACTTAAGCATTATAAATTTGACCAGGATTATGTATGTGTAGGCCGAGATTTTAATAATGACCTGCGGCTCGATGACCCTTATGTATGTCCAAGTCACATGCTAGTTGCGATAGATCCAGAATCAGGCTTATTAATGGTTAATGATTGCCAATCAACCAATGGCATTAAAATTAATAATAAGTTTATGAAACATGCGACTTTACAGCCAAATGACATCATTAAAATTGGCCGAACTCGTCTTAGGATCATAGATACCAAAGCCCCATTACCTAAAGCGATGCCCTTAAGTGAACTTGAAGAAAACCTCAGTTGGTTGAACAAGGCTTTTTTAGCCGTGTGTTTAAGCTTTGCTTGTCTAAGCTATTTATTACTGTCTAAATACATTGGCACCGTGAGTGAATTTAAAATCATTGCAGCCTTGCCCAGTGAATTAGGGCAACTAGCGGTTATTAGTTTATGGCCTCTGAGTTTTGCGGTTCTAGCAAAAGTAGTAAAAAAAGAAAGTCATTTAATTAATCAAATAAACCTTACTTTAATTATTACCCTGGTCTTTTTTGTGCTGAATTTATTACAGTCTTTTATTATGTTTAACATGAATCCTGGCTCTTGGTTTATGTGGTTAGAACTGGTTATTGTTGGTTTAATTATTGTAGGTTTTCTGTGGCTCAGCTTATTTATTGCCTTTCATCAGCCTCCCATCAGACGCAATGCCATTGCTCTGCTTATGTCTACGCTGATACTGGCACCGCTAGTAATCTTTGGCTTCTTTAACAGTGATGATTTTAGTAGTCGTCCTAGTTACAATTTGACCCTCTTACCACCGGCTTACAATATTAGTGGTTCAGTGGAAACCACCGTTTTTATTGATAAAACTCAAGCGCTCTTCAAGCGTGTTGACCAACAAAAAAGTAAATAATCCCTGTGTGCATACTCTTTGTCGCCATTGAACAACATGAGCATTACCCGCTAATTATAGCGGCAAATCGGGATGAGTTTTTTAATCGCCCGACCTTGCCCTCACATTTTTGGGGCGAACAAAAGCAAGTTCTGGCTGGCATTGACGAGCAAGCAGGTGGGACGTGGATGGGCATTAATCAAGCGGGAAACATTGCAGCACTGACCAATATTCGCGCACCTGACAGTATTCAGCAGGATGCGATTAGTCGTGGTAAACTTGTCAGCCACTATTTATGTCAGCCAAAAGTTGACTATGAAGTTGATTTACAGCGAACTAAACAGCACTACAACGGCTATAACTTGCTTTATGGGCCGTGGAATAATCTCAAAGTATATAACAACCATCTTGACCAAATATCGACTTTGACTCAGGGTTTTTATGGCTTATCAAACGCCAGTTTAAACAGCCCTTGGCCCAAGCTGAATAAGGGTGTAACAAGATTAAAAGCCTACTGTGAACAAGGTGAGCAAGACAGTCACAACGTTGAATTTACAGCCTTATTTGACTTATTGTTAGACACAACTCCCGCATTAGATCACGAACTACCTCAAACTGGTGTGCCAATCGATTGGGAACGCAGACTTTCATCCATCTTTATTCAGGGTGAAAACTATGGAACACGTTCATCAACAATATTAAAAGTAGACAAGCACAACCGTGTAAGTTGGTGTGAGCGCACATTTAGCAACACAGCAAACTGTGTTTCTGAACAAAACTATCAATTCAACATAAATTAGTTACTATTTGTCTCGAAATTTGCAGCGTCGGTGGCATAATGACCACCCTAACCTGCCTATCATCTTGAGTTTTTGAGGAACCCTATGTTTGAAGTATTACCGCAACTTCCCGCCGATCCTATTTTGGGCTTATCCGCCGCATTTAAAGCCGACCCTAACCCACTTAAAATTGATTTAGGTGTAGGTGTCTATAAAGATGAAGAAGGCCGGACTCCAATTTTGAGCTCGATTGCCAAAGCACAAAAGATATTGCTCGATACAGAAACTTCTAAAACCTATATCACTCCACAAGGGGTTCAAGGCTATATCGATGGCATGATTGAGTTGTTACTGGGTAAGGCTAATCCGGTTGTATTAGCAAACCGTGTGGCAGCTGTGCAAGCCCCAGGTGGCTGTGGCTCTTTGCGTATATTGTCAGAACTCATTAAGCGTTGTAATACAAATACAACAGTATGGGTTAGTGATCCGACTTGGGCGAATCATATTCCCTTAATTGGTAATGCCGGATTAAAAATTGAAACCTATCCCTACTTTGATAAAAGCCAAGCCAGCATCCGCTTTGATGCCATGGTTGAATGCTTAGAAAAAGTTAAAGCGGGTGATGTCGTCTTGCTTCATGGATGTTGCCATAATCCAACAGGCGCTGACTTAACTAAAGAGCAATGGCAAATTGTACTTGAGTTAGCCCAGAAAACCGGCTTTATACCGTTTATAGACGTTGCTTATTTAGGTTTTGGTGACAGCTTAGAAGATGATGCCTTCGGCACACGTTTGTTAGTTAACAACTTACCCGAAGTAATTATTGCTGCGTCATGTTCAAAAAACTTTGGTTTGTATCGTGAGCGTGTTGGTCTAGCCTTGATGGTTACGCAAAACAGCGTGACGCGCAATGCGATTCAAACTCAAATTCAATCGATCGCTCGAGCTATCTATTCTATGCCTCCTTCATATGGCGGCGCCTTAGTGGACATCGTCTTAAGCAATGCTGATTTGCGCGCCGAGTGGATCAATGAAGTAGAAATGATGCGCAGTCGCATGCAAGATTTAAGAGCACTATTAGTCAATAAATTAAAAGAGTATGGCGCTGACCGTGATTTTGATTTTGTTAATCGCCAGAAAGGTATGTTTTCATATTTATGTATTTCACCCGAGCAAGTGATGGCTATGCGGGATAAACACAGTGTTTATTTTGTTGAGTCAAGTCGCGTCAATATTGCAGGGATAAGCCTTAAAAATGTCGACAGCTTAGCCAAATCACTGGTATCTGTTTTATAGCTCTATCTTTAAATTAATAAAAAACCGGCAAAATGCGCCGGTTTTTTATTACCCTTAGATTCAGTTACTCTATGGGTTTGGTATTTTCAACCCGACTTTTCAGTTTTTGACCCGGTCTAAACGTCACTACACGGCGCGCTTTAATAGGAATATCTTCCCCCGTTTTAGGATTACGCCCAGGTCTTTCATTTTTCTGACGCAAGTCAAAATTACCAAAACCTGATAATTTTACCTGCTCTCCAGATTCTAAAGCTTCACGCACTTCTTCGAAAAAAGTTTCAACGAGTTCTTTCGCGTCTCGTTTATTCATTCCTAACTTTTCAAATAAGTGTTCAGCCATTTCGGCCTTGGTTAACGCCATATCGTCAATCCCTCAAAGATGCCCCAAATTTTTCTGACAATTCCGTCAGAATGCCATCAACAAATGTTTGAATTTCGTGTTCTTCTAGTGTTCTGGTTTTATCTTGTAATATTACAGATATTGCTAAGCTCTTAAAGCCAGGTGCAATCCCCTTCCCTCTATACACGTCGAATAAGTTTAGGCCAACTAATTGATTTGCGCGAAATTTTTCTATGCAACTCAAAATTTCACCAACAACTTTATCATCGTCTACAACGATTGCAATGTCACGTCGATTTGCCGGAAATTTTGAAATTTCTTTTGCTTGAGGTAGTTTTTTTAACCCTAACTGGCTAATTTCAAGTTCAAACACAAAAGTACGACCATTAATTCCGAGTTTTTTCTCAAATTGCGGATGAATTGCACCCATGTAACCAATACATTGATCACCACAATAAATGGCCGCAGCCTGACCACTATGCAGAGCACTATGAGAACAGGCTTCAAATCTAAAATCAGAGCGACCAGTTGTCGCCAACAAACGCTCAACATCAGCTTTAAGATCGAAAAAGTCTACAGGACGTGTTGCTTGTGCCCAATGTTCATCGCTCACCAAGCCACTTACGACACCACCAATAACTGCTTGCTGTAACACCCCAGTTTTTTCATTTGCATTGGGGATAAAACGTAAACCCGACTCAAATAATCTCACTCGGCCTTGCTGGCGCTTTTGATTGTAAGATACTACCTGTAACAAACCTGGCCACAAGCTAACCCGCATGCTCGACATCTCTACCGAGATTGGATGCGGCAATACTAAGCCACTAACATCAGGAAAAAGCAGACTTTGGATCTTAGGATCAACAAAAGAATAGGTAATTGCCTCTTGATAATCATTATCCACTAAGCTACGTTTTAGCTCATCCAATTGCACCTTTTGTTCTTGATGTTTGGACATACTCAAGCTGGCAACCGGCGCAATGTTAGGTATTTGGTTATAGCCAAATACCCGCGCTATTTCTTCAATAAGGTCTTCTTCAATACTAATATCAAAACGATATGCAGGGACTATTGTTGTCCACTTACCTTGTGCAAAAGTAACATGAAAACCAAGGCGAGTAAGAATATCACTTACTTTGTCTTTCTCGATTTCTATACCTAAGACTTTACTTAAGCGCGCTTGACGCAAACTTACGGGCTTCTCTTGAGGGATGTTTGACTCGCTCACTGCTTCAACAATGGGACCCGCCTCACCACCAACAATATCAAGCAACAAATTGCTCGCTCGTTCCATGGCTGTGCGTTGTAATTGTGGATCGACACCACGTTCATAGCGATGAGAAGCATCAGTATGCAAACCATAAAGTCGCGCTTTACCACGAATTAAATCAGGCGCAAAAAAAGCACTTTCTAAGAAGATGTCTTTGCTTTGTTCAGTAACACCAGAGTCCAATCCACCAAAAATACCAGCCATCGCTAAGGCCTTATTTTCATCGGCAATAACCAAGGTATCTGGTTTCAGCGTGACTTCATTACCATCTAGCAGGGTTATCTTTTCATCTTTATGCGCTAAACGCACAATAACCGCACCTTGCAGCTTGTCGTTATCAAAGGCGTGCATGGGATGGCCTAACTCTAATAATACAAAGTTAGTCACATCTACCACCGGATCAATGCTTCTAACCCCTGAACGACGCAGTTTTTCAACCATCCAAAGTGGGGTAATTGCATCAAGGTTAATATTTTTAATGATACGACCTAAATATCGCGGGCAAGCTTGTGGTGCATCTAATTTAATTGCACGGGTATCGTCAATTGATACTAAGGCAGGCTTGACAACAGGTGTGCACACTTCAAGGCCATTGAGTACGCCCACTTCACGGGCCAAACCTTTAATACCTAGGCAATCGGCGCGATTAGGCGTTAAATCAACTTCTATGGCTAAGTCATCCAATTGCAAGTAGGCACGAATATCGACGCCAACTGGAGCGTCTAATGGCAACTCAATTATGCCACTATGATCATCTGAAATACCTAACTCAGAAAAACTACACAACATACCATTAGAAGGCTGTCCGCGTAATTTAGCTTTCTTGATTTTAAAATCGCCAGGCAACACAGCACCAATTTTAGCGACGGCGACTTTTAAACCTTGGCGACAATTGGGAGCACCACAAACAATATCAAGCAATTCATCTTCGCCAACATTAATTTTGGTCACGCGCAGTTTATCCGCATCAGGGTGTTGGCCACATTCAACCACTTCGCCCACTACAATGCCGCTAAAATCACCTGCGACCGCATCCATTCCATCAACTTCAAGGCCAGCCATACTAAGCTGCTCAGACAACTGCTCACTGCTGATACTCGGATTGACCCATTCCCTTAACCACTTTTCACTAAATTTCATATTCTCAACTCGACTTAATTAAATTGCTTAAGGAAACGTAAATCATTTTCAAAAAATGCGCGTAAATCATTTACTTCATAACGCAGCATCGTTAAGCGCTCAACGCCCATACCAAAAGCAAAACCCGTGTAAATTTCAGGGTCAATATTCACCGCTCTAAGTACATTGGGATGGACCATTCCACAACCCAATACTTCCAACCATTTACCATTTTTACCCATGACGTCTACTTCAGCAGAGGGCTCGGTAAAGGGAAAATAAGAAGGACGAAAACGAACCTGCAGGTCAGCTTCAAAAAAATTGTTTAAAAAGTCATGCAGTATGCCTTTCAACTCAGCAAAACTGACATTTTTATCGACCATTAAACCTTCAACCTGATGAAACATGGGTGTATGGGTTTGGTCGTAGTCGTTCCGATAAACGCGACCGGGCGATATAATCCGTAAAGGTGGTTTTTCCACCTCCATGGTTCTAATTTGCACGCCAGAGGTTTGCGTTCTGAGCATTACATCTGGATTAAAATAAAAGGTATCATGATCGGCTCTAGCAGGATGATTAGCCGGAATATTCAAGGCGTCGAAGTTATGAAAACCGTCTTCAACCTCTGGCCCTGTTTTAACTTGGAAACCCAATTCATTGAAGAAACTTTCGATACGATTAATCGTGCGCGTAACCGGATGCAACCCGCCCATACCAAGGCCACGACCTGGTAGGCTAACATCGATCTTCTCACTGGCTAGTTTAAGCTCTAGCTCTGCGCTGCGTAATACCTCACCACGAGCTTGTATCAACTGTTGCACAAGTTGTTTGGCATCATTAATACGCTGTCCAGCCGCCGGGCGTTCTTCCGCACTTAATTTACCTAGGCTTTTAAGTTGCTCAGTTAATAAGCCCTTTTTACCCATGAAATCAACACGTACTGAATCTAAGGACACTGCATCTTGTGCCTCATTAATCTGTGCTTCGGCTTGTGCAATTATGGCATCGAGATCCATACTTTCCTCAATTTGAATTAGATAATACGTATCTTATAAAGATACTTAAAAAATGACCGGTAATTCTACACGATCCGGATATAGACCCGCTACCGATAAAAAGAAAAAGTCTTGATAAATTAACACTCTAAGGCTTAATTGTGAGATTTTTAGACTTAAAACGAAAAACGGCGAGCATCATGCTCGCCGTTTTCCGAAAGAACTTAAACTTAGTGTTTAATATTAAGCTAATGCACCTTTAGCGGCATTTACTAATGCGCTAAATGCATTTTTGTCATGAACCGCGATATCGGCCAGTATCTTACGATCGATTTCAACAGAAGCTTTTTTCAAGCCATTGATGAAGCGACTATAAGACAAACCGTTTTGACGTGCGGCAGCGTTAATACGTGCAATCCACAATTGACGGAATTGACGTTTTTTCTGACGACGGTCACGATATGCATATTGACCTGCTTTTGTTACTGCTTGTACAGCAACACGATAAACTCGACTACGAGCTCCGTAATAACCTTTGGCTTGCTTCAGTACCTTCTTGTGACGGGCACGTGCAACAACACCACGTTTTACTCTTGCCATTATTCAGTCTCCTCTTAAACGTACGGTAACATGCGTTGGATAAGTGCTGTATCCGACGTATGAACTAATTTTTTGCCACGTAGGTGACGTTTACGTTTAGAGCTCTTTTTTGTCAAAATGTGACGCAAATGAGACTGCTTGCTTTTGAAACGGCCAGAAGCGGTTTTTCTAAAACGCTTGGCTGCTCCACGGTTTGTTTTCATTTTAGGCATTGCTAAAACTCCGCATTGTTAATAACTTAAAGTTTTGCAGAAACGATAAGTTTAGTGATTACAATGTAGCAAGGTGAGTCAGGGGGCAGAGTCCTGATTACTTGTAGACCTTAACTACTTCTTAATTGGGGCAAGCACCATGATCATCTGACGACCCTCTACCCTATTAGGGAAAGATTCGCAGTTGGCAATATCATCTAAATCGGCTTTAACTCGAGTTAATTGATTAATACCTATCTCTTGGTGGGCCATTTCACGTCCGCGGAAACGGATCGTTACTTTAGCCTTGTCACCCGCTTCTAGAAAGCGACGCAGGTTGCGCAGTTTTACCTGGTAATCGCCTTCATCAGTGCCAGGGCGAAATTTAATCTCCTTGACCTGAATTTGCTTCTGTTTTTTCTTTTGCTCTTTTAGAGACTTGCTTTTTTCGAAGATGAATTTCCCGTAATCCATTACTTTGCATACGGGCGGCTCTGCATTAGGGCTAATCTCAACCAAATCTAAACTTGATTGCTCAGCAGTTTCAATCGCTTCACGAATTGACACTACGCCAATCTGCTCACCATCTTTACCAACCAAACGGACTTCTTTTGCCGTTATTTCATCGTTAATCCGAGCTTTATTCGGATCTTTAGCCTTAATGTTAGCGCCTTTAATATGTCATTCCTCCACGAAATTTATCGGATTTGTTTGTTTGCGACCTCAGCACTTGCGTGCTGGATAAATGCCTCTATTGACATTTTCCCTAGGTCATCACCCTTGCGAGAGCGTACTGCAATTTCGCCGGCTTCCATTTCTTTATCACCAACGACTAACAAGTACGGGACGCGCTTAAGCGTGTGCTCGCGGATTTTAAAGCCAATCTTCTCATTTCTCAAGTCAGACTTTACTCTAAATCCACTTTCTTTCAGTTTTTTCACCACAATTTGACAATATTCAGCTTGATTGTCGGTAATATTCATTACAATTGCTTGGGTCGGGGCCAACCATAGTGGAAATAGGCCCGCATACTCTTCAATTAGAATACCAATAAAACGTTCAATCGAGCCTAAAATAGCCCTGTGGATCATTACTGGGACTTTTCTTTCGCCGTTTTCAGCAACATAAGTTGACCCTAAACGGTCTGGCATAGAAAAATCGAGCTGTACTGTACCACATTGCCACGCACGATCTAAACAATCATGTAAAGTAAATTCAATTTTAGGACCATAAAAGGCTCCTTCACCCGGTAAATAGCTAAAATCTATGTTTTTACTCTTCAACGCGGTGGCTAATGCTTGCTCTGCTTTGTCCCAAACTTCTTCACTACCTACTCGTTTTTCAGGTCGCGTCGATAATTTAACCACAATTTCTTCAAAACCGAAGGTTTTGTATGTATCGTAAATCATATCGATACAGCCACCGACCTCATCTAACATTTGTTCTTCGGTACAGAAGATATGAGCGTCATCTTGAGTAAAACCACGTACCCGCATTAAGCCGTGCAAGGCACCTGATGGTTCGTTGCGATGGCAACAACCAAACTCAGCCATACGCAAAGGCAGATCACGGTATGACTTTAAACCTTGATTGAATATTTGAACGTGTCCAGGACAGTTCATCGGCTTGATGGCGTATTCACGTTTTTCAGATACCGTGGTAAACATCGCATCAGCGTATTTTTCCCAATGGCCAGAACGCTCCCACAAAGAACGGTCCATCATTAAGGGGCCTTTTACTTCGTCGTAGTCATAGTTGCCGAGTTTTTCACGCACGAACTTTTCAAGCTGGGTATAAATAGTCCAACCGTCGTTGTGCCAAAACACCATACCTGGCGCTTCTTCTTGCCAGTGAAACAAATCAAGTGCTTTACCAATTTTACGGTGGTCACGCTTCTCGGCTTCTTCTAAACGTTGTAAATAAGCCGCTAGCTGTTTTTTATCAGACCAAGCAGTACCATAAATGCGTTGCAACATTTTATTGTCACTATTACCGCGCCAATAAGCCCCGGCCACTTTCATTAATTTGAATTGCTGGCAAAAACGCATGTTAGGTACGTGGGGACCACGACACATGTCGGTATATTCATCGTGATGATACAAAGCAGGTGTGCTGTCTTTCGGAATATTTTCATCCAAGATCTGCATCTTATACAATTCGCCACGTTGCTCAAACGTGTCGCGGGCTTCTTGCCAACTCACAACTTGTTTAACAACATCGTAATTTGTTTTAGCCAACTCCAACATCCGTTTTTCTATTTTGACTAAATCCGCTTCATTTAAGGGCGTATCTAAATCCACGTCATAATAAAAACCATTATCAATAACCGGCCCAATAGCCATTTTAACGTCAGGATAAAGTTGCTTAATAGCGTGACCAATTAAGTGTGCACAAGAATGTCGAATGATTTCGATCCCTTCTTGGTCCTTCGCGGTAATAATCTGCAGTGTTGCGTCTTGGTCAATAAGATCGCAGGCATCAACCAAGACGCCATTAACTTTACCAGCGATAGTTGCTTTAGCTAAACCGGGACCAATATCGAGGGCAACATCTAAAGTTGAAACGGCTTTGTCGAATTGACGTTGACTACCGTCGGGAAGTGTAATTATGGGCATATTAAATCCTTACGCAGTGGTGACACCTACCAAGCGCCACGTGCAAGTTGCAATGCATTAAGAGTCGAGCTCTAGTTGCAATTCATAAAAAAACACCCATTTGGGGTGTTAAGATAATAAGCTCTGTTACCATTCAGAGCGGTAGGCGATTATACAAATAAGAGAGCACTTGATGCAATGCACAATGACGTTTAACAGGAAGATAGCGCTATTGCTGTTGTGTTTTTTAACGATTAACCCCGCCCATAGCGAGGAACAATGGGTGCTAGAAAAGTCTAAAGGTCCAATTGAGGTATTAAGCCGCCATATTTCTCAAGATGGTAGTTTACAGCCTCAGAAAGAAATTTGGGCTAAAACCGTAGTTAAAGCATCACCTAGTTCATTACTGCGTTTGCTGAATGACTTAAGTCAAGGACCCCAATGGATAGATAATTGTATTGACCTTAGGTTAATAAAAGGTGGTGATTCAAATATTAATATTGTGCAAAGTACTTTTTCAGCGCCTTGGCCTATGCAAAACAGAGACATGGTGACACAGTCTATTACACATATAGAAGGCGACAACATCGTCATTAATATCCAAGATGTGGGTCAACAATACCCAAAGCAAAAAAACACAGTGCGGATGACCAATATTCAAGGACAATGGACGGTAACTAAAATAGATCCCGACTTAATCGAAATTAACTATCAAGGCACCGGTAACGCCTCCGGTAACGTCCCCTGGTGGCTCGCCAATAAAGTCCTTATTGATTCAACGTATCAGACCTTTTTGCAACTCAGTGACATCATTAGCCATAATAAATATCAACTGGCTTTAATTACTCATTAATCTAAAAAATCTAATATAAATAGCGTAATCGAACATACAAAAGCAAAACCTCGACCATAATTAGGCAAAACACTTGCTTATGGTTAACTTTATGTGGCATTTCATCAGTGAAGAAATATCAAAGACACTCGATAAAGAATTTATCTGTGATGACATTAGAGAAATTACTACAGGGAACTCACACAAAGCCTTTAAAATTACTGACGGGCGCAGGCGCTTTTTTGTTAAAACTAACCAAGATGTTTATCAAGCAAACTTTCAAGCCGAAAGTGATGGGCTTGAACATTTAGCAAAAGCACAATTGTTTAAAGTTCCAAAAGTCATTTGCTCTGGGGTTGTCGAAGAAAGTGCATTCTTAGTACTCGAGTATCTTACCTTTAGCGAAGGCCAGTCTGGCAACTGGTATCAGTTTGGACAATTATTGGCTCAGCAACATAAAACCCAGACTCAAAATATGTATGGCTGGCAAGAAGACAATTTTATTGGCTTGACGCCCCAGCCCAATCAATGGCAAAAGAAATGGTGTCACTTTTTTGCAGAACAACGCATTGGGTTTATGCTGCAACTGCTTGCGGAAAAAGGCCATCAACTGGCAGACATCAATAAAGTCGTTGTCACTATAAAAAACTTACTCGGCGGGCATTCACCTGTATCAAGCATGTTACATGGGGATTTATGGTCAGGAAATAGCGGATTTTGCAAAAACACCCCTACACTCTTTGATCCAGCGCTGTATTTTGGTGATCGCGAAACAGATATTGCCATGACAGAATTATTTGCTCGCTTACCTGATGCTTTTTATCAGGGTTATCAAGACTATTGGCCACTCGATGCAGGTTACGAATATCGCCGACCCGTTTATCAACTCTACCATGTTCTTAATCACGCATTAATGTTTGGTGGCCATTACCTTCAGTCAGCACAGGCTACCTTAAAAAACATGGAATAATATACTTCCAGATCAAAAGGCTGACACGGTATGCTTACACTAAGTTAAAAAGAAAATAGAAATGTAAATGAATGCAAAAGTCATGTTAGTTACCGGTGGTGCAAAACGCATCGGTGCCGCCACCGTTCAATACTTCCATCAATTAGGATGGAATATTGTCTTACACTACCAACAATCTGAACAACAAGCGATTGCTCTAAGTAATGAACTAAACGCAGGCAGAGCCGATTCGGTTAAGTTAGTGCAAGGATCGCTATCCAGTATCAAAGATACCGAAGTTGTTGCGCAAAAAGCCATTGAGGCTTTTGGAAAACTAGATGCCTTAATTAATAATGCCTCTGCATTTTACCCTACCCCTATTGGCACCATAAGTGAAAACGACTGGTTTAATTTAGTAGGCAGTAATATGCAAGCCCCACTGTTTTTAGCGCAATATTGTCACGCCACCTTACAACAAAATAAGGGGGTTATAATAAACATGGTCGATATCCATGCAAGCCATCCACTTAGAAGCCATACTCTTTATTGTATGGCAAAATCAGCATTGGTCACTATGACCAAATCCTTAGCACAAGAACTGGCTCCACAGGTCAGAGTGAATGGCTTAGCACCTGGGGCCATACTTTGGCCTGAAAACCCATTAGCTGAAGAAGACAAAGCCAACATTTTAAAACAAATCCCACTGCAAAAACTGGGATCAATGTTAGACATCGCTCATGCGATAGAATTTTTAATCAACGCAAGTTATGTCACGGGCCAAATCATAGCCATAGATGGAGGGCGCAGCATAGCTTCTAATACAAAAGCATAAATTGAGGTAGTTTATCCATGAACATAAAACATACCACCATTACCTGCCCCCATTGCGGGCATCCTATGCATATTGACTTAGACTATAGTGAGGGAGATCAGGACTATTTTGAAGATTGTGCGAATTGCTGTAGTCCAATCCACCTTAATATGCATATAAACGCACTGTCGAGAAAATTAGAACTAGGCGTAAGTGCCGATGACGAGCAACTGTATTAGCCATAAACGCAATTATATTAAGCTATTTTTAACTGGTCTAATTTGTCTGTTAGTGGCCTGTAAACCAAGCCAACAATTAGCCGAAGACCTAAAAACATATCAACAAAGAATGGCCTCAGTGCTTGAGCAGCCAAACGCTGCTTATAACAATGTGTCTTTGCCCGCTTATCCTACCTTATCTGACTTACGCCAAGACCAGCCAGAAACCACAATCAAACTCGCCGAATTTTACCAGCTGCAACATTGTCAGTTAGCCACCATAATTGCGCAGCGCAATACGACGCTAGGCAAACTACAATTGCCTTCCACCCGCTTTCTGTATGAAAAAACCATCATAACAAGCCTCGAAGACTGCATTGCTCAAACTCAAGATGCACAGCTCAAGATAAAGCTGCAAGCTTGGTTAAATGTTAAAAGTCAGTCTTTAATCATTGCTTGGGCAGATATGTTACAAACCAGCACAGAAATGAAACAAGGCTTGAGTTCAAACAGCGGTTTTATCATCGGCGATGAGCGTGATGGCCTAGGTGAAACACTCTTGGCCTTAACTTTTTTAGCGCAAAGTCTACAAAGCTCGAGTATCGACTCTCATGAGCTGGAAACCCATCTACACAATGTCGCTAAGTCCGCTTTATTAGCCAATCTATGGCGCAGTCAGATCTTACTGAAAGAAAATTTAGAAAATACAACATCTTGGTTACACCAACAAAAATTAGCTGAAAAGTGCCCTTCTGCTAATGCTAAAACTAAACAAAATCTCAGTTATTTACTTAACGTTTTCCAATTATATTTTATTGAAAAAATTCAAGTAGTGGCGAGTCAGCTAAATAACTACCACTATCAAATAAGCCCGAAACTAGAATCACTGTTAAAACACCCTAGCCTCTCACCCGCGTTTAAAGACTATATTCAACAACAGCACTATCAACACTTTGCTGACTACCAAATCGCAATGAAGGAACATATTGATTATTGGCAAAAGATATTTAGCCAATGCCAAATTAAACCAGGAAAACGCTAATAGTCACTGCCTGAATAGAGCCGCACAGAGCAAATTTAATGCTGCGCTAAAGTGATTTGTTCATTTGGCCAGCAACTAACTCACATTTATGTAAAAAGCGCTTGCACAGGGCTAGGCTCATCGTTATTATACGCGCCGCTTCAAGGGATTACCTTTAAGTATCTATATAATACAACCGTAGCTCAGCTGGTTAGAGCACTACCTTGACATGGTAGGGGTCGGTGGTTCGAGTCCACTCGGTTGTACCAATTCTAAAGGCTTTCAGCCAAAGTACACACTAACAAAAAAAGTATAAATCAAAAAATGGGAACGTTTCGGGAACATTAACCACTTAAATAAATCGCCTAAATTTTTTAATCTGCTCCAAGCGTTTAATTTTAGTTTTATGCTCCTTCTGATTTTTCTCAATTTGATCTAACGACATAGGCAAATCCCAAAACTCCCTAAAATCGTTTACTGATTCAAAATTGTATTTATTACCTAATAAGCGACTTAAATGGTCTTCAACTATGGATTTCAAATGATATAAAATCGTTTCAATGTCTTGGCTTGATGAATTGTGATGAACTGCTTTATCCCTGAAGTTACGCAGATAATTAATAATCTCGAGGCTAAAACCAAAATTTGAATAAATGCGCGCAGCTCTTCCAATTTTTTTATCTTTAAAAGTAGTACCTGTTATTTGTTCTAATACAACCCACAACTTTAAAAAAGAAGAATGAAGATCATCTGAATCTAAAGCTCGGACGTAATTAATTAAGTATTTTTCCAGTTCGCTTTTATATTTAAGTTTTTTAAATTTTACTAGAGTTGATAGGAATGATTTTAGGGCTATTTCATAAGTATTTTCAGAAATGTGACCACTGTTAGATTGACTGAAACTTGGCTCGTACCACCAAGTTTCACTTGCTAAGCTTCCATTGGAGTTATGTATAGAATGATATTGACCCAATTTGGTTTTATTTACAGATTTGTGCTGATCAAAAGATATTCTCCAAGTTTGATTAAGATTGAAGAAAAAATTCCATATCGCTCTGATTAAGTCGAGTTTATCTAGTGCAGAGTCTACAGCTTCATTTATTGTTTTACCAAACGTAGTAACAACTACAAATTGATTATTTAAGCCACCCACATCAAATTCGCTCCCAGTAATAGTTTTGATGATTTTCTTGCGCGCAGATGTGTATTTTTTAGGAAGTAATGGTGATATGGATATTCGAACTCCATCAATATTAATTACTGGAAATTTAACGTCTTGACCAATTGAGATTGATGTAACCAAATGAAATTTTTCTATTGGTTTGATAATGTAACTTTGCTCTTCAATAGATATGTGTTTCTGCAAATTGGAAAGGTTTACGTTCCCATCTTTTTTTATTTTATCAAACGCAGTTCGTAAAAGTCGTTTCTTTAAATATTCTGGTACCTGTTTGTTAAAATTAAACATATCGGCAATAACACCAAAGATATTGCCTGCCTGTATACTTTTAGATGAGATTTGACCTTTTTCATCTACACTAAATCGACTATTCAACTCCTCAAGAATTACCTGAGGATTGGTTTTATCTTTCCATCTTGTCATAAAATTCCAAAAACTTTTTTCTTAACCTTAACTTTGAAATTCTGACGAGTAAATTAAAACTCGATAATCAGGTTAGTTTTTAGTATCAACTTGCTTTCTTCATCTGGCATTGTTCAAGATACATAACAGCCAAGTCAAGACTTCCAAAGTTCAGATTAATCATTCTTTGGGCGTGTGCTATTGCTTCTGGCTCTAAATCTGAGCTGATTAGTTGAATCCAAGTTAATACTAGAATGGGTGGAGGGGTGTATGCGGCCATGGCTTTCTTCCTTGAATAGTTTGAATATTAAACCTAGTTCAAGATTTTTTATGCGTCAAACATTTTGCCATTGGCCGATATTATTTTTTTATCAGCTTAATCTTTTGAAAATCAAACTTTCTGCCAAGTAAAGCCGCGGCCTTAATCAGTGCAAGCATTGATTCTTCTCGAGTCATTCCCCAACGTTCACGATCAGCTAATTCAAGATCACCTTTGTGAATTGCATTCTCTGGCAAATAATGAAACAACCAACCAACTGAGGCTTGCACTTTTGGATCAATGTATTGTTTTTGAGTATCAGAAAGACGCTTAGCGCCAAGAAAGTAATTGATAGCAAAGGAAGTGTCATATAAGCCCCTTTCTGGCCTTACAAGCTTTCCTTCTTCTGCTAGCTGTCTAATACGTCGAGGGCTTACACCAACATGTTCAGCAAGGTCTGTGGCTGTTAAAAATAGTGCTCTGGTCATAATTGTTTACTCCAAACGGAAACGGAAACCGATTAATTTTTTCTCGCACAATTGAAACGTTGCGCCGCTACGTACCCATGGGGGAAACCTCTAGGGAGGACCCGTTGAAAGTAATACCACTGTCTTTTAATCGATTGTGTGCGTGTGCGTTTCATAGATAAAATAAAGGGGCTATGTAAGCCCCTCCGTTTATGCTGTTGTTGCTACACAGAAGCTTTCAGGGCGTCTGACATTCATATCAACATCGAGCATGGCTCTTACCGATATGTTGCCCTTCGCGAAGTTGGTCCCGTATGGGTCGACGTTAATATCAATTGAACCCCAATACCCGATCATTAAGTCGCTAAACTTAGCAAGTAGGATTGTCGAGGCTGGCATGTTCTTGGTGTAACAAGCTTTGTAACCGTTAACCGTTCCCATGTTGTCTGCGCCTTGTGTCCAAATGAATTGGCCGCTACCTGTGGCTTTCTCCGTTCCTTTCATCAACATTGCATAAGTTGGTGTAGTTACGTAAACAGCCCCGTTTGTATTGATATTGGCTTCGGCTAATTCCGCTTCCATATCAAGTACACTGGTAAAGCCGGGAGTACCACCGTGGACTGTGGTTAATATACCCGTTTGATTCAGTATGCCTTTAGGTTGATTACTGGTTCCTGAGCCGTTAAGCGCTGCCCGGTCAATCTCTGCGGCAAATAGTTCAGAAAGGTCTTGAATAATGAGCTGTTCAATATTCGGTAAACCTTGCTTTAGCATCTTATGGGTGTAGGTCGTCATTGCCGTAAGCGTTTTCATTTGAAGTTCTACTTGATCAAATGATTGGTCGCTTGCCGTTATGCTGTCCGTACCGTCTAAGTTCAACCATGTTGCTGTAGCTGTTCCAGTTTGGCGAGGGATTACAACATTACCACCTTCGTTTAGCTGGATAGTTTGAGCACCATTGTTAAGCACACAACTGTTATTCCTGAGAAAATCAATCATAAGGTTAGGCTGATAAATGTCGCTAATCAGATTGGCCCCGGCTCCCGCTGCTGTCATTGTGCGCTTAGCTAGTTGTTCCATTGGTATTGAAAAACCATTACCGCGCTTGCCTTTTTGGTGCTGCAATTCTTGGTTAAGCTCGTTTTCGTATCCAATATCAACGCTTCGATCACCGCTTAGTGAGCGTATAACATTAACAATTGAGTACTCTCGTTTGCTTGCTTGGCTTTTACGGTCGTAGGGGTTAGAAAAGCCGCCTGTGGTATTTACAGTGCCGCCATCTAATCGACTTTCCAATATAGCCTGTCTTAGTTGTTCAGTGTTGTAGCCTTTTGCGATTGCTTCATTTGCTAAGTCTTGCACGTTGAATTGATTGCCAATTGAACGAATTTCTTCAATTCGGTTTACTTCTTTGTCTCTTGTGCTTTGTATGATTGAGTCTGACATGGTTTTATTACCTGTATTATTTGTTTCAAGATTTCGCCCAATTCCAACGCTGGTATCAGCGGGAACACTTACGATTGATATTTCGTAGGGCATCCATTTTGTAACTCTATAGGTGTCAAGCTCACCAGCCCTGCTAGTGCGTTCGTCTAAACTTGCATTTATTATCTGATAGCCTACAGATACATGCCGCCTTATTCCGTCTGTTACGTCGTTATAGACTTCATTGGCTCGAGTTGAACTGCCAAACCTGACAATTACCCGGCCGACTCTGTCTGAGCCTATTGAAACCCTTTCAACTACGCCAACCTGATCCGTAAGGTCATGATCTACCAGTAAAGGCGCGCCGGCCTTTAATCTGCTTAAATCTATCGATTCGGGGGAGTGGTCGAGGACTTCATAGCCAAAGTCCCGCTGTACTGGGAACTCTGAGCTGAAAGCTAATGAAATTGTGCGCTGTTTGTTATCAACGGTCGTTTCACTAGCATCTAAAAATCGTGTGAATTTTCTATTTTCTATATCCATTTTAATATTACTGATTTGGTCTATTCGTATGGTTGAATATTAACCTTTTTTCTAGTACCATTCAAGATGTGAATCTGATCCCTTCTTTGCATTCACAATATGAATGATACTGGTCGCTCGTTCATTTTAACGGGGCTAACTTTACTGAATTGGTTAGCCCTGTTTTTTTATGTCTGCGTTTTACCAACAACTAAACAACAACCTAACTTTAAAATCTTGTAGCTAGAAAAATAATGAGCCGATAATCACCCGTATTGGAATATCCTTTACAGTACCTTTCAGGCACAAAAAAGCCGGAATTAATCCGGCTGCTTTGAAGCTGATGCGCTAATTTATGAGCAAAAAAAAGCACCTACCGATTGGCAGATGCTTCTTGAATAGTTTTAAACTAAATTAAGATTTTTTCATAAATCTACGTGATGCTAAACCCATTAAGCCTAATGCGAAAATGGCTAGTGTTGATGGCTCTGGTACATCTTGAACAACACGCTGCCACGTCCCGATTAATGAGGCTTGTGATTCATCAGTAACAATAAGATTATCAAACGGAGCTAAAACATCGCCGCTGATTTGTCCAGCTAGCAAATTCGCATATGTCGCAGCATCGACATTCGTTATCACTTGACCGCTAAAAGCTAATGAACCGGCGGTAAAGGTCATGAATTGATCACCTGTAAAACTCCATACATTTAAATTGTTAGACCCACCGAAATTAGAAAGAATTGGACTTCCATCGCTTGTTTGATTTGCGCTTGTGAGACTTCCAGACACCAAAGTACCGATGAAACCCGGGCTACCAAGTAAATCCATCAGACTAAATCCTACATTGTCGGAGCCACTTACAGTTGCAAGAGACAAACCTGATGTAGCGCTAATGGTCAATTGGTTTTCAACCGTAAGGTCCACTAATAAAATCAATGCAGAATTAGCAAAGCTACTAACACCCAAAACCAAACCAGCAAAAGCCATTTTCAAAAATTTAAATTTCATTTGATATTCCTTTTAATCCCTTCACAACAGTCTTGGAAGGTAATTGCTAAAGTGATACTTCATCGTGTAATAAGCATAGAGCACCAAGCGTGCCAGAATTATTATATTCAATAATTACAATGAGTTAAGGGTTTTCAATAAGTTTAATTTTTCGGGTATGTAAAATAACCCGACACGAAAGCGCGTGTGTATGAGAACTTGTTCGAATCACACCCGATATTACAAGAGTTATTTTAAAGATTAATATTACAAGATTAATATTACATCTCCGGACATTTTGAACAGGGTGACCGGACATTTTGAGCAAGTTGCCCGGACATTTTGAACATAGTGACCGGACATTTTGAACAATCAATGCGCACATTAGTAATTACCTGCCATGATTAGTTCTTCTCTAAGTTCTTTTTTTTCAGCTATCCAATCATTCATTAATTCGTATAAATCACTTTCGCCATTGATATTAATTACAATCCCTTTAGTTCTGCTGAAGTGCTCTAAATAGTTATTTTCCTGCAATAAATCGAGATAACGCATTAATGTTGTGCGATTCATAAACATGGCTTTTGCTAACTTATTTTGTGAGCTAAAACTAAATTCTAAGCTTGGATTTTCTGAAAAGGTTATCCAATATAATCTAGCCAGTAGATAGGCAAGCTCAATGTCTTTCAAGCGCTCAATGTATGCCACTGGCAATGTTACATATCTCTGAACTTCTATTACTTCGCCGGCCATATATTCTCCAAAATCAGTTTTTTTGAAACCGCGATTAAATAAAGCCTGGTACTGTTCTTTTAGTGCTTTTGAATTACCTGATTTTTTTGCGAAGTATTTACAAGCTCCCTTCTTGCCATTTTTGAGCATTGAATCTCTGCGACCAAAGCATTGATGTTTATTAGCTAAATCAATTGAATGTCTGCGAATGGTTTTTTCATTAACAGCAAAGAGATCGGCATGTTCTTGTGCTTTTCTCCATGGTTCATCACCTTGTGCTATCCAGTAGTAAAGCTCTGCTAAGATTGCAGCATCAAGAACGCCAAACAATTCAACACATTGAGTCAGTAAAAATAGATTAGTAGGGCGAGCAGAAGTAGCCCGCTTTTTTATCGGTACAATATCGGCCATATAAAGCCCCTAATAGCCCCGAAGGGCTAAACCATTGAATAAGGTAAGTGAGTAGGCAAAATACCCAATAGTGGCGCATAGCCTCGTTTAGACCTTAAATAATTGAGCCGATTAACTGCGCGTTGCTTAGCTACATCATCCATCAATCGATAGTGCGTAAAGCGGGTTGTTCCACCGTGTCGGTGTGTGTGTGGCTTTGACTCTCTGGCAAGAAAAATATTATGACGGTTTTGCAAAGTGCTGATTGAGCTATGTAAGCAGGTTTCGCCATAATCGTTCGAGGCTTCTAGCTGAAATAACCCGCTATTCTGTGCGCGTAGTAAGGCCCAAATACAGAGTTCTTCTTTAGCCGGGATTGGGTTTAATTTTATTTTATGGTCGCTCATTTTATTGTCCTCCTATGCGTCAAACGTTGCGTTATTTGAAATAAGTAAGCCTTGCTCATACAGTGCAGCCTCTACTTTGAAATAGTCTTCAGGTGGCGCAAGCTCACCAAAAAGCCCAAACAGAATGGCAAATTCAGCCCCGTCAAATTCCCCGGTGTCTTTTGCTTCAATTTGGATTTCTGCCATGCGTTGAAGTACTAATCCGTACATAACTATTTTCGGCGTTAAGCCTTGATCATTGCTCATATTCTGGCCTCCATTGTTTTGCACTGACTAACCTTTGTTGCTGCTTGGCTCTTGATACAATCCAAGAGTTCGAGAACGCTAAAAACAATCTTTCTGTCTGTATTTAGCTTCTCTAATTCTTGCAGTTGTTCGGGTTCAGGGTCGTTACAGTGGCGCGATGGGTAAAGCTTGGCTGTGAGTTCGTCTATATCTTGAACAATGCTGTCGTATTGCTCTGTGAGAACGTCAACGCCATGATCTGAGATAGCCTGAATAATTGAGAAGCTGTTCGCGGTTTTTCTGGCTCTGATTCTATCGGTTGGAATATCAACACAAGAGAAAAGCGCTTTAATTGCTGGTTTGATTTCGCTAGACATCACGCAGCCTCCGCTTCTTGATTACTACCTTGCTCATGCCATTCCATTAAATCGGCTGCGTAATACCTTACAGTCCTTCCATATTTTTTATGCTTTGGTGCTGGGGTTCCTAATAGCTGACCAGTTGAGCGAGAGAGGCGCATAGTAAAGTCAGACACCCTACATGCTGCTGCGGCTTCTTTACTTGTGTTTACTTCTTGGAGGTTATGACGTTGCTTAAATGCTTGAAGTCGTTCTTCATAAGAAGAATTAACTTGTGTTAGTTGTTTCATGTAATCACCTTTTTGCTTGCCGTTGTTGACGGTAGTGATTACACAATTAAATTGATGCTCGGTCGAAAGCGTTACTAGTAAAAGCAGGTAGATACTAGTAACTACTTTTACTCTTTATTTAGGTTAGTTAGCCATTTCATAACTGTATCAAAGCTTGGAATATCTCTTTTCAACTTGAATTTTGAAGGATTTTCTTCCATTGATGAAATAATTTTTATTGTCAAATCTGGCTTGGTTAAGTGTTTATTTTTTGCTTTTAGCTCTACTGCCATTTTTCTTGAAATATCTCTTGCTTCAGTTTCAGCTTTATTTTGTCCCCCCTTGCTTCTGTCCTGTTGGTAACTATCTAGCTTAGCAACAACGCTATTGTAGTCTTCCTCTGTAATTTTCTCTTTTAGAGTTACGGTAAGCATGTAGGTTAACAATGATGCTGATTGCCCCCCTGTTTTATAAGCAAGCCTGCAAATCTCTGAATCAAAATTTCTGTCCTGATTGAAAAGCATAGCCTTTAATTCAGAGAACTTGAAACAAGCTTTATAAATATTAATTAATATTAGTGCTCTAAAAAACTCTGATTGTGAAGGGTTAAATTTCTTAAAAATGGCAAAATCAAACGGTCTTTTAAGTGGAGTTGGATCAATTCCATATTGAGCTAATTCATCAATACAGAAATGAATTATTGGTAAATAACCGTTTTTTGTACACCAAGTGTCTTCATCTAAAATTAGGTCGATTGTTTTTTGATTCCAATTTTTGCTCATTTTGTAGCCCCACTCTTTTCATCAGCAATTTGACCAAAATCACCAGATATTAAACTAAGTGCCTCTGCTGCTGCGTGTGGTGACAAGTGGCCATAGTGTTCTTCAATCATCTTTATTGATTTATGGCCGCTCAATTTAGCAACTGTAAAAAGTGGGATGCCCCCGGCTACCAGTTTGCTTATATAGTGGTGTCGTAAACTGTAAAAATCTAAATTTGATTTGACTTGCCCTAACTCAAGAACGGCTTTCCAGTGCTTAACATGCGCTTTTTTATCCATTACGCGACCATTGACGGGACTAGGGAAAACAAGCCCTGAAACGGGGCTTCCTGATTGCCTGTGCCAGCCTTTTAATACTTCGGTAATGTTATCGTCCAAAGGAATATCAACCTTGTTAGGATTGCTGTGATGGCGGGTTTTGTTTGGTGTTTTAACAAGGCGTTTAAACTGAAGGTTTAATTCTTGCCAGTTCAGCGTGTAGAGATCCCCTGGTCGCATTCCTGTGTAAGCTGCAAGTCTAAAAAATGGGAAAAACCAATGTGGGTGCGCTAAGTCCTTAAATGATGGTAAATGTCCTTTACCGTGGCTAATGCTGCTCTCTCTGCCCTGTATAAGCTTTTCTCGATAAAGATTAACGCCTAGGTTAATTCCTTCAAGTTCTTGCTTTGTGAACATTCGGCGCGTTGCTAAATCATCGCCGTTAAGCCTTTTATCCTTATCTTGCGATGATTCTTTCTCTAGGCTGAAATTTGATGTGGGGTCTTGCTTTATAACATCGTGTTTTACTGCGTGTCGTATCATCGTTCTAAACGCAGAAAATGAGCGGTTTATTGTGGTGTGTGCTCTGACATTGCCCTTTGCGTCTTTTCGATAATTAGTTTGCCATTGTTTCAAATCGTCCTTGGTTAACTCGTCCATTGTTTTATCCATCAAATCAGCAAAGGCGCGCTTGATCATATCAATGGTATGTTTGCCTTCATCCTTCTTTTTGGCTTGGTGTTTGGTATATGGTCCTTCGAGATAGGTTTTTACTAATCGACTGTGTTTAGATTCTGCGTCGTTTTTAAACGTTAATTTTGATGCGTCAATCTCTGCGGCCGGGTCAATTCCTTTTGCTATTTGCGCTCGATATTCAACAGCAAGATCCACGGCTTTCATTCTGTCGGTGGTACCGTCGATAAGTTTTCCAAGATTTAATTTTCTGACCTTCCCGGCAAAGTTTGTATATCGCAAGCGCCACGTCGAACCCTTTTGAGTTTTAACTAAGTGAAACCCTTTAATTTTTGAGCATGACAACTCGACCATGCTTGCTGCTTCTCGATTAAACGTAAGCGCTTTAGTTTTAGTAATTGAAGTGTCACTTGTGTTTGCCATTGGATAAAAACCAAAAGTGGGAACGGAATGGGAACATTATGGAACAACAAGCAAAAACAATCAACAACTACTACAACATGGTAGAGGTCTATTAATATCCATATTAATCAATACTTTATATTGTTTTTATGTTTATATTTGTTTTTTGAGGATTGTAAAGATTTGCGGCAATCCTACATTGACATGGTAGGGGTCGGTGGTTCGAGTCCACTCGGTTGTACCAATTCTAAAGGGCTGTAGCCCGATTCAAAAAATAAATCACACTTATTTTCTAAATCTGCAAACAAAACGCAAACATTAATCTGATTACCCTGTTTGCATGCAAACATTTTCCTACATCTAAATAGCACGCAAAAAAAAAGCACCTACCGATTGGCAGATGCTTGTTGAATAGTTTTTAACTAAATTAAGATTTTTTCATAAATCTACGTGATGCTAAACCCATTAGACCTAATGCGAAGATGGCAATTGATGATGGTTCTGGTACTTCAGTTAATCTAGCTGTGAAAGAACCAGCGTGATACCTGTTTCCAATGTTGCCACTAGGAAAAACAAAATTTCCTGCCTTAAATGAACCCGTTGATTCAACGTTCACCAATGAGGGCGCTAAACTGATATTTTCCCCTCCAAAAAACCAAGAGTCAGTCGCTTGCTCTATTGCCACACCAAAAACATAGGATTCAGCGCTTAAAATGTTAAAATCAGAAATCTGAGCGAACCTAAATTGTCCATTATTAATGATCCTTCCTTGTAATGTACTGTTGTCATTGGTTATGGTGACGCTGGTTAATAAATCGCCATTGAGAGACCAAATGCCTGCGCGATGAGTAGAGGCTAAGCCATTTGAACCATAATCATAAAAACCAAGTGAATCTATCGTAATATTATCTAACGCCGTAAACTGAAAGCCATATGTAAATAGTTGTCCGGAAGTAATATTTCCGCCAGAAAAGCCGTAGATAATCGCAGCGTTAGCAAACCCACTAACCGTTAATACCAAACCAGCAAAAGCCATTTTCAACATTTTAATATTCATTTGATATTCCTTTTAATCCCTTCCTTGGAAGGTAGATAAAAAAAGTGATACTTCACCGTATACTTTTGGTTAAGCACTAAGTGCGCCAGCATTGCTTTATTCCATAATTACAATGAGTTAAGGATTTTTAATGAATTTGTTTTTTAGAACGTGTAAAATAATTCGACACAAGGCATGCTTACTCTAAGATAAAGTTCAGTCAGTTCGAGTCCAAGCTACCGCAGCCAAATCATTCACATTTTGCAAACTATCAAATAAGAACCTATCTAGCTTTGCTATCTCTTTTGGAGTTTTGCCAATAGAGCGCATGCGAGTTACAAAATCTGCTCTTACATCAATTGCTAGAGTTTTATTAATTCTTGGCATTTTTTCGTCTCTTTTTAACATTAACCATACTGTTTTCTTAGCCATATAAGCCTCTAAAAAAACCGTTTTAACACAAGCTTAGGTGTCGCGCCTTAGTGGGTGCGCTGGGGCTTTAAATATCAACTCTCATAGCATTAACGTGATCTACATCGTCTTTGCGGGCCATATTCTGGCTTAGGTTCTGCGTATTAGTTAACAAAGCTACATAAGCTTTGATGTAATGATCTCCTGATTGCTTAATTGCATAAGCGTCTGGGTTTTGTTTGTTTAATAACCCTTCTCTGATAGCTGCTTATCGTCTAAGTTATAAAGCATTACTGGATCTTGTAACCACACACCAGCGACGTGCTCGTCATTATTCAACACTGTTTGAAGCTCTGCATATTCCATATTTTGTAGGCGTTCACGTATCGCTTGGCTGCGTGAGTGGTTGCTGGTATCGCCTTTAGCTTTCATATCGGCAACCGCGCTTTTGCCCGTTACATCATTAGATTTGATTTGCTCGAATATCTTGCCGCTAATTACTTGTAATCGTTTCTCGGCATCTTTAGCCAAGAGTGAAGCTAAGCCATGGTATTTTCAACTTATGCAACTGACCCGAGTAAATTCGCCTAAATACACATTAACCTAAATTTTGAACACAAATGACCCTGTCCCATTCTGCGAGGGAGCGATCTCGTAAAGCTCTATAATGCGTACTTTTGAGTAAATGCCGGCCAAGCCTAAATAAATTATTAACCACACCATGACAGGAGAGAAATCGTTGGACCTGACCTTGGGATTTAAATTTCCTCATCTGACTTTCCTTTTGTCGACTAGGTTGATGGGATAACTAGTATCTGTTAGTTTCATATTGCTTGGTAGAATGTCCAACATCAGATATCAGTTCTTTCATTGCTCCTGAATGGTTGCGCAATTTATCGGTGAATATACTGATTGATGCGGCTTGTTGGAGCGTATATTAGGCCTTAATCGTATTTAAAAAATTTATTAAATGGAGATAAAGATGGAAGAATTATGGTTTTTACTACCCTTAGGAGTTCTAGTTTTTGGCTCATATTGGATAGTCAATAACTTTGCCAATGAGAAAGATCAGTAGTTTTTAATCAGTAACAAATCCTCCAGTTTCACTTTGCAGCAACACTGGCACAAACCTGTTATTCAAATTTTTTATTAACCTGAAGGTAGCTTAAACTTGAATTTTTAAAGCGCCATATTAAATACCGCTAGACCTCAGGAAAGTAGATTGTCAGCCACATAAATCAGCCACCAAATAACGTTAGAGAAATGAAAAATGATTGAGCATAAAACCACTCCAAGCATCGCGACGCTTGACGAACTCGCAAAGCTGGCAAACTACTCGCTCATGGACACTCTCAACTGCGATCCTGAGGCGAAAACAGACGGCGTCGACCACAAACCCCGTCAAGTTTTTACTGGCCATTATGTTCCCGTTAAGCCTACACCAATCAAAGATCCCGAGTATGTGGTGCACAGCAAACACTTTTTTCACGAACTTGGCTTGGCCGACGGCATGGCAGAATCAGCAGACTTCGTCCGGTTATTCTCAGGTGACATCTCGCAAGTACCAAAGCCGATGCGCAAAGTTGGTTGGGCGACTGGATATGCTCTTTCCATCTATGGCACCGAATACGTTCAGCAGTGCCCGTTCCAAACCGGTAATGGATATGGAGATGGTCGCGCAATTTCCTTGCTTGAGGCAGTCATCAAAGGTCAACGCTGGGAAATGCAGCTAAAAGGTGGCGGCCGAACACCATATTGTCGCGGTGCTGACGGTCGCGCCGTTCTGCGCTCGAGTATCCGAGAGTTTTTGGCCCAAGAGCACATGCACTCGCTTGGCGTCCCGACGTCACGGTCTTTGAGTTTGTATGTGTCGAAAACCGAGAAGGTCAAGCGGCCGTGGTACTCCCATACGACGCACTCAGAGGATCCTGACATTCTTATATCGGAGCCAGTCGCCATATCGACACGAGTCGCACCGTCGTTCATCAGGGTCGGCCAAGTTGAACTTTTCGCTCGCCGTGCTCGCAAAAAGGCACACCCGAAAGCGATGGAGGAGCTTGAGAAGATTGTATTGCACTTGATTGATCGTGAATACGCTGCCGTTATCGACAAGAAACTAAGCACCGCCGAAAAAGTGGTATTACTGGCTCATGAGTTTCGCAGCCGACTGACCTCACTCATAGCCAACTGGGTTCGCGTTGGTTTCTGCCAAGGCAACTTCAACAGTGACAACTGCGCAGCCGGCGGCTTTACCCTTGATTACGGTCCATTCGGTTTCTGCGATGTGTTCAATCCGCACTTTCAATCGTGGACGGGGGGCGGACATCACTTTTCGTTCTTAAACCAGCCAGAAGCAGCACAACGCAACTTCCAAATGTTTTGTACTGCGTTGCGGCCTTTACTAGACTCTCAGCAGGACTATCTGCAGCAGCTTGAAGAGATCCAACTTGGCTTTTCGAAAGTGATGCAAACTCAAATGGAGAATATGTGGGCGACCAAACTTGGCATTGGCACATTTAACTTGGGGTTATTCAATGAGCTCGAAACTCTCATGGTGCAAACGCCTGTCGATTACACTATCTTTTTCCGCGAGCTTTCTACGGTGCCTGATGATATTGGCCCACTCAAAAAAAGCTTCTACAACAACGCTAAGGGAATGGAAAAACGCTGGGAAGAATGGCTCACAAAATGGAAATCACTTATCGCCAGCGCCAATCTAAATTCGCCCTCTTCTCGAGCCGAACTCTCTAAGCGAATGAAACTGGTAAACCCAAAATACAGTTTACGAGAGTGGTTTGTTGTGCCTGCATATCAGCAAGCAAATGTCGGCAACTACTCTCTAGTTCGAGAGCTGCAGGAAGTCATGACACAACCATACGCCGAGCAGTCGAAGGAAGTGGAGGAAAAATACTATAGGCTCAAACCACCTGAGTATTTTGATGTCGGTGGTTTGTCTTATTACAGTTGCTCGTCATAATTGTCGAAAACTGAGCTGCCAGGGATGGCACTCTTTAGGCGTCTAGATTTTTTAATTGCAAGTATGACCTCCAAACAAAACGCTTAGTTTTCACAATGAAAGCGGTATATACCACTCGAAATCAACAACTAGGCTCCCCTAATTGCCATAGCTTGTGAGTTTTTGTCTCGAGATACTTTTTTATATCTTACTTGCCGCTTTCCGCCTCTGAGCCAGAGCCCCCTTACAGAGAGAACCGTTTTCTCTTTAACTCTGTGTTTTTGCATTAAATATATCCAATAACCCCGGTTTTGGGGCTAAGACCTTGCAAGGTGAGTTCATTTAGATATGCTTGGCAGACTTGATTAAAGCGAGTTTGCTCGTTGATGTTCATAACAACACTGCTTAATTTACCTTAAAAATTGAAGGGCAGAATAAGTGCAAACGATTATTCACTCTGTGGCTTTGTTCAAAAAAGATACCATAATCACACGGTTAAACTGTGTTGACACACCAGCAAGTTGGCTTTCGACATTTAAACCGTCATGTGCAATTTAATAAAGGCTTAAATTCAAATAATATGACCATGAAAAAAACAAAACGATTTCTCAGAATAGTCTTTATTATTGCCAGCATAAGCTCGTTGTACTTCGTGCCATGGATTTTAGTAAAGGCTTGGTTATTACCACTACCGAATACGGTTCAAGAACAATTAAATCAGGCAATTGATCTTGGATTTGATGGAATGATTGTATACGTTGAACAAGCAGGCAAGCTACCAGAGTTTTATGCCGCAGGCTGGCATGACCGAAAAAATAAGATACCTGCCTATCCACAAGCCTTATTTAAGATTGCCAGCATTACTAAGTTATATGTGGCAGTGGCTGCTGCAAAATTAGTCAAGGACGGGCGTTTGTCTTTGGACAAAACACTGGCTGATTCCTTTCCAGAACTAGTGGGAAGAATTGAAAATGCAGACACGATAACCTTGAAGTTAATGCTGCAACATCGAAGTGGTATTCCCAATTTTGTCGACCATCCTGACTACTGGGTAAAACCGCCAAAAAACAAACAAGAAACTCTTGAATACGCATTGGATTTACCCGCTGACTTTGCACCGGGTGAAGATTATGGCTATTCAAATACGAATTATATGTTGATTTCTGACCTCATTGATAAAGTGTTGGGTTATCCGCATCAGCAATATATAAAGAAGGAAATTTTGCAGCCGCTCAAGCTCAACAATACCTTTGGCTCACTGCATGAAGTGGATATAGACGATGTAATGAGCGGATATTACGTTGGTATTGAGAACGATCTAAAGACTGAATTTTCAGGCTTAATGATCGCTACCGCTGAAGATGTAGGTATATTCTTGCGAGCATTAAACGATGGCTCGGTGTTCAGTGAGGGGGAACAAGAAATCTATTCCTCTATTTACGTTTATGAACACACAGGTCTGCTTGTTGGCTATCAGAGTTTTGCAAAATACCACGAAGACATTGATACCGTTGTTATTCAATTTAATAATACAACTAACTTTGATGGGTATGACTGGAATTTAGCGCAAATCATTAATAGTCGTATAGTAAAAATTCTTCGAAGTAAAAAAAATGATAACAACACGCCCTGAAGTGGGCAGAAAGTATTGCAACTTGCTTTCCACGGCAGATTTTTACAGGGGCGAACCACAGCTTTTTAACGCATTTTAGCGTTTTTATCTTACCTCGTAATTTGCCACTTATTTAACACACTTAGTTTCGCGCAAGACTTCAATAGCTTCAGTGTCATAGCCAAGCTCTGCAAGCACGGCAGTAGTGTCTTCGCCAAGACCTGAGCCTGCTTGATGGACTTCTTTGCGAAACCGCAGCGCTGAATTTATTTGTTTAATTACGTTTCCTTCCTTGTCGATTGCGCTGGTAATCATACCTCGTTCGATGAAATGTTCATTGGTAACCGCCTCATTCAGCGTCAATACCGCTTCAACACACACATCAATCTGGGCGAATACTGCTTGCCAATGAGACAATGGCTGAGACCTTATTTTTTCAGTAATTGCTGCTTTAACTGCTGCCTGAGCTTTAGGCCTAACATCAGCTATTGTTTCAATTAGATGTTGCAGGTCCAGTTGCTTGAGTAAACCTGCGGCAAAGTTTGGCTCGAGACTGCCAATAGACAAATAACGCCCATCGGAGCTTGCATAATAATCGTAAAACGAACCACCATTAAGCATTTCCTCACCGCAGGTCGGATCCTGCTTACTGACTAAGGTGCCAGCACCAAACATGGTATTTAGCGCAAGTGCTGCATCACTCATGCTGATATCGAGGTACTGCCCCTGCCCTGTAACTCCACGCTGGATCACCGCGGCTAAAATCGCCATAACAGCGTGATGAGAGCCACCTGCAATATCACCAATCTGTGTACCCGACAGCACTGGCCCGGTTTCTTTGCGGCCTGAGTAACTCGCCAAACCTGCAAGGGCTAAATAATTAATATCGTGCCCTGCCCGGTCTTTGTAGGGGCCAGTTTGACCATATCCAGTAATTGAACAATAGATGAGTTTGTCCTGTATTTTGCTAAGTTGCTGGTAATCTAAGCCAAGGCGAGTCATGACGCCGGGGCGAAATTGTTCTATCACGATATCGTACTTAAGCACCAGATCTTCAATAATCGGCTTGGCACATGCATGTTTAAGATCAATAGCAATCGACTTTTTATTTCGATTGATTGACGCATGGGCAGCGGAAACTTTGCCGACCATAGGTGGTACCATTTTTAACATATCAGGCCGTGAGGGCGATTCGACACGCAAAACCTCAGCCCCCATGTCTGCGAGTAGTTGTGTCGCATAAGGACCGGGAAGTAAGGTGGAAAAATCCAAAACTTTCAAACCAGCAAGTGGTAAAGACATAATAATTTCTCTTATTGCTAAACCTTAGAGGAGTAAATTACCTGCGCCAAAAGACGCAGTTAATACGGATGCATTACTGCAAGATAGCTTGAACACGAGATCCAAGCCTTTGCTATATTCTTAAACCATCGAGCGCCCAATAATTAGCTTCATAATTTCATTGGTACCCGCATAGATTTTTTGCACCCTCGCATCGGCATAAGCACGTGCAACGGGGTAATCAAGGATATAGCCGTATCCTCCATGCAACTGGAGACATTCATCTATCACATCACATTGAATATCGGTAGTCAGCAACTTCAGTTTCGCCGCAGTAATCGCATCTAGCTCCTTGGAGATATGCAAGTCTAGACACTTGTCGACGAATACCCGCGCCATGGTAAGCGTGGCTGACATTTCGGCCAGTTTAAATTGGGTATTCTGGAACGATGCAATATTACGACCAAACGCCTTGCGCTCTTTCACATAGTCAACCGTTTGCTGCAGAATGGATTCGGCACAGCCGATCGCGCTAAGGCTCACCGATAAGCGCTCTTGTGGCAATTCCTGCATCAGATAGACAAAGCCCATGCCGTTGGTACCTAGCAAGTTGTCTTTGGGTACTTTTACATCTTGGAAAAATAACTCAGAGGTATCCTGTGCCTTCATACCGATTTTATCGAGGTTTTGGCCTTTCTTGAATCCTTCACTGTTGGCCTCAACAAGTAACAAGCTTATGCCCTTGGCTCCCGCGTCAGGGTTAGTTTTGGCAACAACTAAAACGAGATCCGCCATTTGACCATTTGTTATAAAAGTCTTCGACCCATTCAAAATGTAATATTCGCCCGACTCATCAAGCACGGCCTTAGTTTTGATAGCTTGTAAATCCGACCCAGTGCCTGGCTCTGTCATTGCAATTGCCGTGATAATTTCACCGCTTACACAAGCAGGCAAATATCGCTGTTTCTGCTCTTCAGTCCCGTAAGCCATTAGGTATGGAACTGCGATGTCTGAGTGCAAACTAAAGCCAATACCACTTAGACCTAGACGAGCGACTTCTTCATCCACAATTGCGTTATAACGAAAATCAACACCGACTCCGCCGTATGCTTCGGATACGGTAGGGCAAAGGTAACCATGTTGGCCAGCTTTTGTCCAAAGCTCGCGGGATACCTGTCCATCTTTTTCCCATTGTGCATGAAAAGGAACCGCTTCTTTAGTCAGGAATTTTCGAAAACTATCGCGGAACATTTCGTGTTCAGCTTGAAATACAGTACGTTTAATCATGTATTCATTCTCTTGTAGTTAGTAGCGGGGGCTTAACTAAGCAAGCGCCCATAAGCAAAGTTAATATCGAAAAAGTTCCCGCGATCTGCATTGCCACTAACATGAGTCAGCCTGATGCACGGGTAAACTTTTAGCACTAGTCCTTAAAAGTCCTCCCCTCTTTTGCCATGTCTTGCAAAATGCTCGGTACCACATAGCGCTCTCCATACTGATGTGCTAATTCTGCTGCACGCGTGACAAAGGCAGGCAAGCCAATTTGATTAATAAATTGCAGTACTCCCCCCGTCCAAACTGGCATGCCTATACCCATGACCGAACCGATATTGGCGTCGCGAACACTTGTTAGTACATTTTCTTCCATACAGCGCGCCGTCTCTATGGCCATGATATACAGCAAACGATCCTTAAGATCTTGCAACTCAAATGCAGCCACGCCGCCAAATATTTCTTTCAGACCTGACCACAAGTGTTTCTTTTTATTTGCTGGATATTCGTAGAAACCTGCTTTGGCTAACTTGCCACAACGATTAGCTTCAAGCATGCGGTCAACCACAGGATCTGAAGGATGCAATACATACAACTCACCCACTGTTTGCATATCTTTTATGGTTTGATTACGGATTTTTTCCATCAAGGTAATACTGACTTCATCAGTAACAGCGAGGGGTCCCACGGGGAATCCAGACAGAAATGCTGCGTTCTCTATCGCCGCAGCAGGAATGCCCTCACCCAACATGGCAATGCCCTCCAGAGCGAAGGTGGCAAAGACACGCGACGTAAAGAAACCACGACTATCGTTGACAACGATCGGCGTTTTCCCAATTTGAAGCACATAGTCATAGGCTTTTGCCAAGGTTTCGCTTGACGTTTCTTTGCCTGTAATAATTTCTACTAGTGGCATTTTGTCTACCGGCGAAAAGAAATGCAGACCAATAAAATTAGCAGGACGTTCTGCGGCTTGTGCCAAGCCCGTGATAGGCAGAGTAGAGGTATTGGTCGCGAATATCGCCCCAGGTGCTAGTTGGCTTTCAGCTTCTTTGGTGACCCGAGCCTTTAAGTCACGATCTTCAAATACCGCCTCGATGATCAAATCACACCCCGCTAAATCACTAGTATTTTCAGTCGCTAAAATACGTCCTAGAGTGACATCACGCTGCTCGCTAGAAAGCTGTTGTTTTTGCACTTTTTTATCTAACAGACTTTGTGAGTATGCTTTACCTCTGTGGGCATGCTCAAGCGAGACATCTTTGAGTACCACCTCAATGCCTTTACATGCACTCGAATACGCTATGCCTGCACCCATCATACCCGCACCAAGAATACCAACCTTAGTAACTTTCGCACTAGCAAAGCCCTGGGGACGGGAAACCCCTGCTTTGATTTCGTTAAGCTGATACCAAAACGTACCAATTAGATTCTTAGCAACTTGACTGCACACCAGCTCGACGAAGTATCGCGTTTCAATGCGCAATGCCGAATCAAGATCCACCTGCAGGCTTTCAACCATCACGCACAAAATAGACTCAGGTGCGGGTAAAGTACCCTTCGTTTTTTCTCGCATCATCGCGGGCGCGATAGGTAACATTTTCGCCAGCGACGGGTGACTTGGTGTCCCCCCTGGTACTTTGTAGCCTTTCACGTCATAAGGCTGCTGGGTCTTAGGGTTTGCTTTGATCCAGGTCACCGCTGCATCAATAAGCTGTTGGGGTGTTTCAACGATTTCGTTTATCAAACCCAATGTTTGTCCTTCTTCAGGTTTGAACTGTCGACCCTCGGTCAAAAATGGCAAGGCTGCTTGTAAACCAAGTAGACGAGACATTTTTACCACGCCGCCGCCGCCCGGCAACAAACCCAGTGTCACTTCCGGCAGGCCAAGTGTGACACCTTGGCTTAATGCAACACGGTAGTGACATGACAATGCCAACTCCCAGCCGCCACCTAATGCGGCCCCATTAATACAGGCAACAACGGGTTTGCCTGCCGTTTCTAAGGTGCGCATTGCCCCCTTAAGACTGCTGAGCATATTATATAATACCTGTGCATTCTCGTGTGTCGTTGCATAAAGATCATCCAAATTTCCACCAGCAAAAAAGGTAGATTTAGTTGAGCGTAACAACACCCCTGCCCAATCATCAATTTGTAACTTTTCGACCGCGGCAACAAATGCGTCAGTGAATTCCTGATCCATTAAGTTGGCAGCCGCATTGGGCTTATCAAAAATCAAATGGACAATGTTATTGTGATCTTTTTCATATATAACTGAACTCATTATTTATTCTCCTAAACCCAAACTATATTCGCTCGATGATCGTTGCGATGCCCATACCACCGCCCACACATAAAGTCGCCAGACCTGTTTTTAGGTCTCGCGCTTCCAGTTCATCAAGCAGGATTCCCAGAATCATTGCGCCAGTTGCACCAAGCGGATGTCCCATGGCTATCGCACCACCGTTTACATTTACTCTGTCGTGACTCACCTTCATCTCGTCCATAAAACGCATGACAACAGATGCGAACGCTTCGTTGACCTCAAACAAATCGATATCAGACACATGCATGCCCGCCACTTTTAGCGCCTTACGCGCTGCAGGAGCCGGTCCTGTGAGCATAATGGTTGGATCTGAGCCTACAACTGCCGTCGCGATAATACGTGCACGGGGCTTCATACCAAATTTCTTACCCACGGCTTCGCTACCAATCAATACTGCACTCGCACCGTCGACAATCCCTGAGGAGTTGCCCGGCGTATGAATATGGTGAATGGTTTCGACTTGTGGATAACGTTCGCGAGCAACGCCGTCAAACCCCATTTCTCCCATGACCTGAAAAGAAGCTTTCAAGTTGGCAAGGGTGGCTACAGAACTGTCCGCGCGGATGAGCTCGTCATGGTCCAAAATCATCAAACCGTTTCTGTCCAAGACCGGAATGACCGACTTGCAAAATGCTCCTTTTTTCCAGGCCGCCGCCGCACGATGATGTGAAGTTGCTGCATACAGGTCGACATCAGTGCGCGAATATCCGCCTAATGTCGCAATTAAATCTGCACCGATGCCTTGTGGCATAAAGCCCGTGCGAAGGTTTGTTTCAGGATCCATCGCCCATGCGCCACCATCGCTGCCCATTGGAATTCGAGACATAGACTCAACGCCACCGGCGACAACGAGGTTTTCCCATCCAGAACGAATTTTCATTGCCGCGATGTTTACCGCTTCAAGGCCTGAGGCGCAAAACCGATTGAGTACCATACCGGCAACATCATCATTCCACCCGGCAGACAAAGCAGCAGTCTTGGCTATCACTGCGCCTTGGTCACCCACGGCGGTCACACAGCCCATCACGATGTCATCAACATCTTGGGTATCAAATTGATTTCTTACTTGCAGAGTATTTAAGAGCCCGGTCAATAGCGTGACAGGTTTTACTTCATGCAGAGCGCCAGTCGCTTTTCCTCGACCACGAGGAGTGCGAATAGCATCAAAAATTAGCGCATCATTAGTCATTATTTAGGTCCCATATCGGATGACTTAAAGTGAAGCCAAAGCATAAGGCAGCAACATGCAGCGCCTCAATGACCAACTATTGCATCCTAACTGACTTTTTCTTGCAGGAGAGCAGCATGGGCTCAATTGATGATCGCTATAGCGTCTAATTCATCAAGCGAGGCACAGCCTACACTGAGTGATATGCGATCGTTTAGGTAGACTACACTTGACAGTAGAGTACGACGCTAAACTGTTTGCTGGCGATAGGCGCCAGGCGAGAAGCCGGTCCATTTTTTGAAGGCCCGTGCGAAGGCTGCTGACTCTGAAAAACCTAACTGTTGTGCAATATCTTGTATCGAAAAATCGTGTTCTTGCAATAAGTGTTGCGCTCTGTCACAGCGCAAGCTGTCTTTTATTTCCTGAAAACTGCTGCCCTCGTCTTTGAGACGCCGGCGCACAGTATGGGTGGTCATGTGCAGCTCCTCAGCAATCGCTTCAAAACTCATATTTTCTAATTCCGTTTGCATACCATGACGATTTAATAGCAGCCGTTTCACCTGCCCCGTTATGCTGACGTCTTCTCTAAACTGGGTCAGCAAAGACTCAGGGGCGTGACTTAAAAATGGCAACAGAGTTTCAGGGTTTTGTTGAATAGGCAATGCCAACAAATATCGACTAAAAACCACACTATTCTCAGCCTGAGCAAAGCCGTGAGGACAAGGAAACATGCGTGGAAACTCATCAGGATAGCTGGGCTTTGCAAAACGAAAATTAATTCGTTCTAACATCATCGGCTTATCTATTAACCAACAAGACAGACGAATCCAAATAACAAAAATTGAGGTGACGATAAAAGATTCGTCTAGTTGGTGCGGGTTATCTAAATGAATAAGCAAGCGCGCTTCAGTGCCCGATTCTTTTAACTCAAGGGTTAGATCATCCGACATCAAGCCAATATAACGAGCGCTGCGCAACAGCGCGCGGCGCAAATTTCCGGAGGTAATAATCGCATGACACATCATGCCGAACGTGCCAATTTTTAGGGGGCGACCTAAAAAACCACATGACTCGTCACCTAGGTGGATCCACATGGCCCGCAGTAGCACGCCAAAGTCATCTAAACTCACACGCTTATGGCAAGCAGAATCGTTTAGCATCACCTTTAGATATGCCAAGCCCGATTCTTCTAACAAGCGTTCGATATCGATGTTTTGTCGAATGCTCCCCGCTAACGCTGAACGCACCAGCTCGATGGGGACAGAATGTTTCTTTTCCATAGGTTTGCAATCATCAGATAGTTAACGGGCACCCAAAACAAAGTCATCACCGTCGCACATAGAAATACCAAGACATCAAAAATAACATACTTGGTCAGTGCAGCAAATCGAAGCATCTTTGAGAGACTAAATTACGTGATTATCAGGGGGGTAAGCCTAGCGATGGTGCTATGAAGTTAAGCAGCAGACTCAGAAACATAGCTTGTTCAGTAGGCTTCGATTAGATTGCGGTTTGCTCGGGTCAATAAAATGTAACCCAAGCTTGAAAGGGCAGCAGCTGAAAGATAGGCAAAAGCACCATTGTCTGCTTTTGAGCCAACACCCGAGTATCTAAAGGCCAATATGTCTTAACTTGTGGGTTCATAACGCTAAAACGACCTTAGATAGTAAATAAGTAAATATACCTATTTTAAATTTTCAACCATAACTTAAACTCCACCATATCATTGAATAAATCAACAGCAAACTAGGTTTAACGATCAAAGCCGTTATTAATATAGCCACAAGAATTAGGGAGATAGCTGGCAAAACGGACAAACTAACTTGCTCTTTTTTGAAAGTTTAATTTAGTTAAGGGCACTTGTTTGTATTGCAAATTAGGGCCGTAGTATGGTGAATGAGACTAAGAATATTTATGAGTAATGTAAGTTTAGAGTTTAAGCTCGAAGAGATAAAAAAATTGTTTTTATCAACTTTACCCAGCAAGTTGGCAGAAATAGATAGTTTGTTCGAGACACTGACAAAACTTTGGTGTTGGCAAGAATGTAAAAAATGTCTGTTTGAACTGCATAGTTTAAAAGGCAGTAGCGCTGCTCTTGGCTATACTGAACTTAGCAACCTTATAACTCTATGTGAAGGTAGGTTAAAAGAGCGATTAAACTCTGGGCTTACACCGGAAACTCAATTTATAGCCGAGGTGACCATTTTATTTGAAAAACTCAGTCAGTTTAAAAATACTAAACCTATGATTTCAATTGAAAAAACACATCATGATTCTGAAAAAGAGCAGCAAGACAAGCCTAAACTTTTTCACTACAACGAAGTAAATATTGGTTTGTTTAGTGCAAAATCAACGCCATTATCTGATTTATCAAATGCCTTATCAGACTTCGGTTTCACCACTCACTTCTTCGATGATTTAACTAAGCTCAGACTATTAATTGCACAAAATATTCCCCACTTAGTTATATTTGAATTTAGTAAATCAAAAGAGCAAAACAGCCATATATTTGAATATGCCACAAAACTTGAATCGTTGGGCATTAGCTGCTTTTTAATATCAATCGATAACCACATTGATATGCGATTGTCCGCTATCAGGTCAGGTATAACCGAAGTTATTTTAGCGCCATTTTGTCTATCGTCGTTAATTGCAAAAATAATCAAAGCAGTAAAACTTGAAGTTAAACAACCTTTGAAAGTCGCATTAGTCGATGATCAACTACCAGTCTTAAAGTATTTCAAATCGACGATGACAGAGTACGGCATAGAAGTTAAAACCGCATTATCGGCAAAATCAATGCTGCAAGAATTAGCAAACTTTACCCCAGATATTTTTATCTTCGATGTATTCATGCCGGAGATTAGTGGTATTGAATTAGCTAAATTACTTCGGCAGATCGAAAAATATGATAAAACTCCCATTATATTTTTGTCGTCTGAAATCAGCTTAGAATTAAAGCGTGAGGCCTTAGAAGTAGGTTGCGATGACTTGCTCCCTAAAGACATTTCACCCGATGATTTAGTCAAACAAGTCACTGGCCGTGTGACTCGTGTTTCAACTATTTTAGGGCTTGCACAAAGTGACCCCTTAACAAAATTACTCAGTCATGCGCCCATTATGGAAATGGCTTTGCATCAATTTAAGCAAGCGACTCGTAACAATTCCTCTATGGCAATCGCCATCTTGAATATCGACAATTTCAAATCGATTAACACTGATTTTAGTCGAAAAATAGCTGACCAAGTACTTCTGCATTTAACTCAACTGCTCGTTGCTAGATTTGGGCATAGCAGTTTTATTGGTCGATACGGTGGAGGAGAATTTATGTTGGTCTTTCCCGAGTCGGCCTTAGTGAACCTCAAAGCCTCACTAGAAGATATTCGCCAATCCTTTGGCAAATTAACCTTTGGTCAACCGCAAAACATTTTTAATGTATTTTTCAGCGCAATCCTAGTTTTTAAAGATAACGCAACTACTATTGAAGAACTAATAAGTGTGGCAAATGCTCGCTTAAATATACTCAAATCAAGAGGGGAAAGCGGCATTCATGCAAGCACTTTACAGTGACTACAGATTATTTATTGACTTATCTGCCTAAAAAAAATCAAGATTTTAAGAGAATTACTTATTTCGACCATTAACGAAAACAGTAAATGAAGTAAAGGTTGTTTATTTGAGGTTGCCCGGTGTAATGCAAAGTAAATTAGGTTTAAAAGCAATATTTAAAATTGCAGATTCTATAAAGTCATGTATTTGTCTGATCTCTGATGATGGTTATTTTTTATATTTAAATAACTACTGGCAGGAGCTTCTCGGCTGGACAATCGAAGAGTTGAAATCAAAACCTTTACTGGAATTTATTCACCCCGATGATATTAACTCAACTAAAGAGGCAGCAAGTGCCATTTTAACTGAGCAAAAGGACCTTACTTTATTTAGAAATAGATATGTAAAAAGAAATGGTGGCTACGTATGGATAGAGTGGAAAGCAACCCCTTCGGATGCTGGAACAATTCTCGCTAGTGGCTTAGATGTTACAGAGAGAGTTTTAATTGAACATCAGAACAGCGTTAATATTAGGCAACTAGAGCAGGCCTGCACCATTGCCAAAATGGGATATTGGAGCATCGACCTCAAACATAAAACGCTCTATTGGTCTGATGAAGTTTTTTCTATACATGGTGTGACTCCTGATCAATATACCCCAGAAATTGCAACTGCAATTGAGTTTTATCATCCCGAGGATATTGATGGCATTACCCAAGTAATTGATGAGGCAATAACACAGCAAAAAAGCTGGCAAGTGAGCCAGCGCATTGTTCGGGCCGACGGCGAAGTTCGACATGTTTTAAGCAAAGCAGAGGTTTCTGTGGATGCTGAGGGTGTGCCGAACTTAATTTTTGGCGTCTTTCAAGATATTACTGAACAGGTTCAGTTGACTGAAAGAATTAAATTACTATCAAAAGTAGCGGAGACCACCAGCACCGGTGTGGTTATTACTGACAGCTCTCGACGCCTGATTTGGGCAAACATTGCCTTTTCTAAGTTAACTGGGTATTCGTTTGAGGAGTTACAAGGGCTTGATATTGGCAAAAAACTACAGGGTGAACTGACTTCGCAAGAAACCGTTAAGCAAATTCGTGAAGGTCTGAGTAAGGGTGAAAACATTGATGTCGACATTGTCAATTACGACAAAAATGGTGCTCAATATTGGATTAATTTACTTATTTCACCCATTTTCATTGATCAAGAACTTAGTTACTTTATTGGATTTCAACAAGACATAAGCAAAAGAAAGGAACAAGAACTTGTTATTGCCAGTGCTCAGCGCCGAGATGCAGTTAACCACCTTGCGGCGGGTATTTGTCACGACTTCAATAACATACTAAGTATTATTGGAGGAAATATAGAATTAATTAAGCGCTCAAATACTGATGAGTCTTTAACTCCCTTTGTGGATAGGATTTTGACCTCAGCAGACAGAGGAGCTGCAATTACGCAGCGACTCTTACAATTAACCAAACAGTCGGTTCAAATTCCAAATCAAAGGCTAAATATAGATACTGAAGTGCATGATGTTTGCTCGTTGATGAGTAAAACCATCCCAAGCAATATTACTATTAGCTTAAATTTAAACGCTAATACCCACATTATTGTCAACAAGGACGATCTTATCGACTGTCTTATAAACATAGTTATCAATGCCAGTAAATCGATCGAACACCATGGAACCATAACAGTATCGACCGACTTAAAATCGACCTACAAACAAATTGGTGTGCACATTATTGCCGCGCCTAAAAACGCTGAAAAGTATATTTGTTTAAGCATTCATGACACCGGCTGCGGTATCCCAATTACTGAGATTGCCAATATTTTCACCCCTTTTTACTCTAAACGAGATGGAGAGCAAGGTTCAGGATTAGGCTTAAGTCTTTTATATGACTTTGTGATCAAAGAAAAACTTGGATTAACCTTGAAGAGTCAATTGGGTATTGGCAGTGATTTTTGCCTCTGGTTTCCTATTGAAGCTGAAATTCAGGCTGTAAAATCTCAAGAAGAAAAAAAGGAAGTGATGACTTTGCATGATAAGTCTATCGTGTTAATTGATGATGAAAAGGAGTTACTAGAATTAAACAGTATGTCGCTAAACAGCTATGGAGCGCGCACGCATTCTTTTGTTGAGCCTCTTGAAGCCCTCAAATTTATTCAACAACACAGTAAAACGATTGATATTGTGATAAGTGATCAAAGCATGCCAGGAGAGCTCCAAGGCTCTGACATTGCCGCTATTATCAATGACATTTATCAACACATCCCGTGCATAATTTTGTCAGGTAATCTTTCTGATAAAAACTTAGAAAACGTTAACACTAAAATGCTTAGCAAACCGATCAAGCGCGAAGCCTTGGTAGAGGAAATTTTGAAATCATTAAAGTAATTCACTTGATTTTGACTAGGTAATGTATGTTGGTAATAATGTTAATGGAAGACCAACAAGCATAATTCATTTCTGAGGTTAACTTGTTTAAATATCACTATATGGTCTTCCCCTAAAACTTTAGGCCTATTCTAGAGACTGCAGGAAACAAAGGCTAATTCAGAATGAGAATGCGGCAATTTGTCGCGCCCTCTTGAGGACAAGCTTATAAACTCATAAACACCGTTTCAATGACAGTGCTGACCATTGTTGGTTTTACACGCTATCAATGACATTACAACTGGGCAATGGAGTCGTCAAAGCGTTGATAATAGCTATCTATAACCGCGCTACATAGTTCAAAATACTCACTACTTGCAAGGCTCATTGATTGGGTTTGAGAAGCATTAATAATTTCAATTTTAATACAGGCAATTAGTCGATTAACTTGACGTTTTTGCTCGTCAGTCACTGCTATACCTCGCCACGCAATGTTGGTTGTTTCTATGATTTTTTCGTGTAAGTACATCATGCGATTGCGAGACATCATACTGCAGGTGCCTTCAGCCAAAATAACGGCTCCCATAGCCCTTGCTTGGCCCATACTTTCTATGGCACTTAACCACTCTCGCCATAGCAAACGAATATTGTCGATATTAGACAACTTTAAACGCGCCAAACCATGACTAATGGCTACGTCATCTATCAAATACAGAAGATTTTGGATCATCGTGTTGTGCTGCAACACATTATTTTCAACTGAATGATGTTTGTAGTTGTGACTCAAACGCTGCCAATGCTCATTTACACTGACCCACAGAGCATTGCTCATTATGTTGCTATTGGTGCGCACTACATCTGCCAAAATCCTATTAAGTTCTGTTTGTATAGCGTCGATTTGAGTCTCTACATCAGGCTGGCCTTTAATGTACGTTGAGCTAAAACCGCGATGTTTTTGCAATAAACACAGCACCGAACGTAAATTTTTAATATGACTGATACCCTCGGATTGCAGCACTTTGACGTCTTTAATTTTATGATAACGGTAATATGCCGCTAAAAGCAGGAACGATATCAGACCACTTACGATCATCCAAAGATGAAACATTATTTTAAATTCTCCTTTTAATAAAAAGATTAATACGTATTGAATATGTCGATATTAGTTTTTAATGGATAAAACAATTAGTTTGAGAGACTAAACAAATTAATATCTTAGTTGCTGCATAATATTGCGCATTAATTCTAACAGAGCTGACTCAGAGCTTTTAGTTATCTTCGTTTTTCTTGTTTTTGCAGTATTTATGCCAAGCCTTAAAATTCACTCAATGTGGACTTTGAAGTAGCTAATGGCACTATTGGGCCTAAAACAACGCATCATCAAGGCGCAATAATTTGAGACTACCGGTTTAGCGCACCACTGCAGTGCGCTAAATACAAGCTGCTTTGGATGAAGTAATACGGCTACTACAACAACTTATCAACTGAAACCTTGGTGGCAAAAATTAAAGCTTTAATTTTTTTAAAAGGGGTTAATACGATTATGTTACCAGTAAGTACTAAAATAAAACCCAAGAGTGAACTGGCTTGTAATTCAAAACCTTCAAACAAGATACTCAAAATCACCGCAACCACTGGGAATAACACTACCGTATAACTGGCTTTTTCTGGGCCGATGTCTTTGATTAAAATAAAGTAAAAAGCAAAAGCCAATACGGTACCAAACACGCTTAAATAGAGCAAAGAAACAATGTAAGGCGCACTTGGGTCAAAGCTAAATTTGCCACCACTAAGCAATACAAAGGCACTGAGAAATATGGCGGCATACAACATGCCCCAAGCATTGCCCTGTAGCACCCCAATATTATGTTTTGAATTACGCACGCTGGTCATATTGCCGAATGATGCTACTGCCGTGCCTCCTATCGACAAACCTAATCCAATCATCGCCTCACTCGACAAATCAAAGGTTTGAATATCCTGCCAAAATAACGCCACAATGCCAGCCAAACCAAGGATGGCCCCAACAAACATACGCGGCGCAATAGCCTTACCAAAAAACAAACGAGTATTAATAATATTCATGATCAACAGAGTTGAAAATGCTATGGAAGTCATGGCAGAGGTTAAATGGGCTTGTGCCCAATACAACATCAAATAATTGCCACCAAAATTACACAGGGCTAAGATCATAAAAAATAGATGATCCTGACGACTAAAGGCCAAGGGTAATTTTTTAACCAGACAATAAGCCCACATCAATACGGCAGCGATAGCAAAGCGATAAAACAATGAAACCTCAGGTGCAACTACCCCTAACTGATACTCAATCGCTAACCACGTTGAACCCCAGATTAAGACTGTCATAACATATAATAACGCACTGCGCATTTTGGCTCTTAACAACAAAAATAAAGAGAGCAATTGTACTATAAGATGTAAGTTATTTACCTAATTGCGTGAACAAATACTAAAAACAATTAACCCAAGGCTATCGACTCAATAGCAGTTAAGTGTGGCCACGTTTAGCGCTTAAATTTGGTTTCAAGGATAACCGAGGAGTTAGTGCGCTCAACCCCTTCTAGGTTGCCAATATCATCCAATAATTTACTCAATTGTTCTAAGGATTGGGCCTCTAGCACCGCAATCAAATCGAACTCACCACTAATCGCATAAAGTTCGGCAATTTGGCTAATTAAACGTAATTGCTTATTGGTTTTAGCAGTTAACTTTTGGCGCACTTTGATCGCGACATGTGAACACACTCGTTCACTTAAATACTGACTGCCAAATTCGAGTGAATAGCCTTTAATAACACCTGACTGCTCCAGTTTAGTCAGGCGATTTTGCACAGTCGACCGCGATAGATTAAGCACTCGAGCCAAGTCGGAAATACTTGCGCGAGCATTGGTACGTAAGATAGATAGTAGCTGTTCATCTTTCTCATTTATCATAGTGACTACAAAGTTGGTTAATTTGTCATATTTTACCGTCAATTTAATCAGGTTAACACTGCAAATTTACGCATAATTTCTGAATAATAAGTCATTATTTTTAAAGCCAAAGAAAATCACAAGGTATCTGCTCTGCCCATGCAAATAATTAGACCCATCCGTTTTGATGACTTTAGCGCTCTACAACAAATTTCTATTGAATCAGGACATGGTTTTACCTCTTTACCCCAGTGTGATGATCAACTCAGCGCAAAAATAAAAGCTGTTGAAGATACAGTGAATAACGCTCAGCCGCTGAATCACAATGGCAGCTACTTATTTGTATTAGAAGACACTGATAGCAAAGAAATATTGGGAACCACTGGCATAGAAGCCGCGGTAGGCATTAGCTCGCCGCTATATCACTATCGTTTAAGTAAAATTAAACAACGCTCAAAAAGTCTTGGGGTTAATCGCACGGTCAGTACTCTTAATTTGTGTAACGACTATCATGGTACGACTGAAATCTGTACCTTGTTTTTACGGGAAGCCTATCGTAAAGGTACTGCAGGTCGGCTGCTGTCGAAGATCCGCTTTTTATTTATGGCCCAACACCCTCAACGCTTTTCGCCTAAGATCATTGCTGAAATGCGCGGGGTCAGTGATGAACAGGGAAACTCTCCCTTTTGGCATTGGTTACAAGAGCACTTTTTTGATATTGAATTTAGCGAAGCAGTCCACTTAGTGGGAATTGGTGACAAACAATTTATTGCAGAGCTGATGCCCAAATATCCAATTTATGTGAGTCTGTTAAGCCAAGCGGCTCAATCGGTTATCGGCACTGCGCACAACAATACGGTACCAGCACTGCGCTTATTGCAACAAGAAGGTTTCACCCATAAAGGCTATGTTGATTTGTTTGATGCAGGACCTACCGTTGAAGCTCAACTCAGTGAAATAAGCAGCGTTAATAATAGTGTATTGGCTAAGGTCAATATCGCTCACATAAGCGACAACGCCGATAATATTATGTTGTGTAATACAAAAATAAGCGATTTTCGGGCGACCCTATCTAAGCAAGTCAGTTTTGATCATGCCAAAAACACCTTAAATATCAGCCCTGAGATTGCGGAACATTTATTACTGCAAAATCAAGATGATGTCAGATTTTTAGTGTTATAGGTTTATGAGCCCCTGCGTCACTAACCATAAACTTGCCTCTAAACATCCAAAAGCGTTTGAGTAATAACGACGCTTAATTTGCTGGACTCATTTGCTGACAAATAGGCTTATCAGCAGAGTCATTCATGACGTGTAATTGCTGTTGGGTATCTATGACATTTTTTTCATTAGGGGCCAATACCAAGGCCTGTTCTATGATAGTCGTCGCTTCAGCATAACACTGTATTTTACCCAGAGCGTAAGCATAGTTATTTAAGTAAGAGGCTTGATTTTTGCCAAAGGCATAACCCTGTTCAAACCACCTTACCGCAAGGCCGGGGCTTTGCTCTAAGAAATGGTTAGCCAATAGAAAGTAGGGCAACCAATAGTCTGGCCATTGCTTAATGGCATTTTGTAGTGCTGTAATTGCAATCTCATCCTGACCGGTATCAAGTAAATCCTGACAGGCTTTGGTATATACAAAAGGCTCCAGCAGGGGGTTGCTTATCGTCGCTGGCAACATAGCTAACATCCAATACTGACCGCGCTGCCATGTGCGCTCAAAAGTTGCAAAATTTAAAGTATGATTAGGTGTGACACCACTATGTAAGGTCACTTGTTGAGCATTCAAATCATAGCCAATAACCACGGCGTAGTGCCACTGAGGAAACAAACTAATACTGTTGTTTTGCAAAACAATAATCGGAATATCTGCAGCGACCAAACTCAGTAGTAATTCCAAATTCCCCTGTTGCGCATAAGCTAGCATACCCAGTTGCCGGGTAGCGGACACCAACTCAAGTTGCAAACTGCCTTCTAATCCAGGCACAAAGGTTAAGGGCGCGATATCGTCTGGACTGAATGGTAGACCGTAATAATTAGCCACTTCAGATAAGGTAGTAGGCCCACAAAAATATTGTTGCTGTGGATAAAAGGGTACGCTATTAATGAGATGTTGTTTATTAATTACTGGTGGTTTAAGTAGCAATGCTCTGGTTTGTGGCGGTGTTTGACACCCCATCAATAAAAACAAGCTGACCATGAGGCCAGCTAATTGTTTATAAGCACTAGTCACTCAGTGTTAAATGGGGCGGATAAAGGGATAAACATCTGTGATACCCATCAAATCCAGTACCGCTACCACCACTAATACCGTGACAATGGTGCCAACAATACCACCAGCGGGCATATCATTCATTTGCTGATTAAAGGTGATAAGTTCGTCGTTGGTCATGCTATCAACACGCATTTGAGCTTCTGCTGGACTAACGCCAAGAGTCATTAACCTCTGTTGCACTTCAGCACTATTTACCAGTGTGAGCACTTGTTGTTTGTTGTATTGATATTGTTGACTCGATATGGCTTGCTCAGAGGTATAAACCCCCGCAGTCGCCTGACCTAGACTAAACAGCAAAACCGACGCAGCTATAGTGGATTTTAAAAATGAATTCATCATTATGTATTCCTTGTTATTATCGTTATAAGACCATAGATAAAAGTCTCACTCTGCTGAATAATTCAAATGCAGATAATGAGTGTATGCAATTAGTAGCCCAATATCGCACAACCATGATAGAAGTACAGAAGATAAGACTAGATGATTTAAATAGCTGACTTAATAAACATTGACCCTCATATCAGATGCAATATTTGCGGCGGTTAATGTAATCTTTACACATTCTAAGATAAGGGCCATTTGCCCCTCTGCTGCACATATCTAACTCAACTCCATGGCCAGAACATTTAGAATTACAGTTCAAATACTCCTCGTTGGCAAATACAGATAAATTTATGACTTATTTTCAGAATTTGACGCTTTGTCATTTGCTTTGAGGCATTATTATAATAACGTCTGCCTGTAGACTTTTATTTTGAGCTAACGCTAATAGTAGACTCAAAAAGCCGAGGTATTCATTTTTATGTTTAAACCTTTTTTCACAAGCATGCCAATAAAGACACGTTATATTTCAGCGCTGTGTCTTATTGCTTTAACGGTATCTTCCTCGGCTTTGATACTTAATTACATTTTCAAAACTCAAGAGAATGACGCGAATATAATTAATATTGCTGGCCAGCAGCGCATGTTGTCGCAGCGCATTGCATTATTTATTACCCGTTTGTCATATTGTCCAGCCGATAGCCTTAGCTTGCAGGATTCATTAATCACAAGCATTGAGCAATTTCAGAATAATCTGCTCTACCTTAGTACTTTAGACTCACTTCCCCTAGAAGTTAAAGCACTTTACTTTGGCCCAGCCACTTTGGTTAAGGATAGCGACACTTACGTGCAGCAAGCTAAGGAGTTTCTTGAGTCTGCACAATCCTGTGGACAATTACCTCTGCATTTTACGACCACACAAAGCGATAGCTTGCTATTTAGACTCGATCAGGTGGTACAAGCCTTCGAAGCTGCTGCTAGTCAAAGAGTATTACATGTCAAACAAATAGAAATGTTCTTATGGATTTTTACCTTACTACTGCTTTTGCTGGAAGGTTTATTTATTTTTAGACCGATGGAAATGAAAATCAAACGTAATCTCGCATCATTAAATTCAGCCCTACAAAAAGCAGAAGAAGCTGAACAACAAGCGCTTAAGGCAAGCAAGGCTAAATCTGAATTTCTCGCGAGTATGAGTCATGAACTGAGGACTCCAATGAACGGTTTGTTCGGTATGATCGAATTGGCTATCGACAATCCAGTTAAAAGCAATGAATACCTTAAGAAAGCAAAAAGTGCGGGCAATCAATTGTTAGTGCTGATCAATGATTTACTCGATCTTTCAAAAATTGAAGCAGGCAAGTTACGTATTGAACGTGCTCCTTTCGACCTATTGCAATTGATTGATGATGTAAGCTCGATTCAATCAGCTACGTGTCGACTAAAAAATTTAGACTTCATTTATAACAAACAAACCGACTTGCCCCTGCATATTATTGGCGACCCAACTCGGATCGCCCAAGTCATGCATAATTTACTCAGTAATGCCGCTAAGTTTACTGACAAGGGAAGTGTTGAGCTGCGTATCGGTATTTATATTAAAGACAAAAAATCGTGGCTTACAATAGCAGTTCAAGACTCTGGCATCGGTATATCTGCAGGTAAAATTCAGCACATTTTTAATAAATTTGAACAGGCTGATCAAACTACAACACGACTCTATGGGGGTACCGGTCTTGGTCTTTCAATAGCCAATGAATTAACTCACTTAATGCAGGGCTCTTTGACCGTAGAAAGCACTGAAGGAGAAGGGAGTTGTTTTACCTTTGCACTGCCTGTTGAGATAGACCATACAAACAGCGAGAACTTTGCACCTCAAGTGAAACTTCATTGTGCCATTGTAGATGACTTGCAAACCAGTAGAGATTATTTGTCTCACTTGACGACCTCAAAAGGGTTTTATACCACGACCTTCAGCGACGCTAACTCGTTTTTAAACAGTAATATCAACCAATTCGACGTACTTATTCTCGATCTCTCTATGCCAAATATTGATGGCGTGGAGCTGATAGAAAAATTGATAGAGCGCGACATTACCCCCTTGCCCCATATTATTTTAATTTCGGCGGTGATTGAGCATTTAGATTGTAATGATAAAATCCGCAGTCTGATTTGGCGTACGCACGCTAAACCAATCCACCGACAAGAACTTGAAAGTGACCTGCGAGAACTACAAAATCTGCACCATCGCGTTGATGCTGAAAACACCGAATTAAGCAGTCATCATCATATTTTGGTTGTTGAAGACAATGAGATCAATGCCGAAGTAGTCAAAACCATTTTACAGACCAGTGGGTATCAAGTCTCTGTTGCGAGTGATGGTCAAAAAGCGGTTAATGCCTGTATTTTTGAAAAATTCGATTTAATATTAATGGATATGCAAATGCCTGTTATGGATGGCATTAGTGCCACCATTAAACTGCGAACCGAGTTAAACTTTACTCAGCCCATCGTAGCATTAACTGCCAACGCATTTGCCGAAGACAGAGAACGTTGCATACAAGCAGGTATGGTAGACCTTATCGCCAAGCCGATTGATAAGGTCGCCTTACTCAGCTGTATTCGAAAGCAACTCAAGATAAACAATTAACTTAGCTTGAGGTAGGTCAAAATAGGCAATAATAGGCCAGGGCTAGTTTGACGTGTTACCTACCATATTGGCAGGAACTACCCAACGATCGAAGTCTTCAGCACTTACATAACCTAAGTTCATAGCGGCGGTTTTTAATGTCACACCTTTTTTATAGGCTTCTTTGGCGATTTCAGCGGCCTTAGCGTAACCGATATGTGGGTTAAGACTGGTGACCAACATTAACGAATTGTTTAGATGAGCTTGTATCACCGGTAAGTTAGGTTCTATGCCTTGCACACAATGCTGATTAAAACTTTGACAAGCATCACCAATCAAACGCGCACTTTGCAGCACACTGGCGGCAATCACCGGCTTAAAAACGTTGAGTTCAAACTGCCCCGAACTGCCTGCAATGCCAACGGTTACATCATTACCCATCACCTGCGCCGCGACCATAGTCAAAGCCTCAACTTGAGTGGGATTAACTTTACCAGGCATAATGCTTGAACCAGGTTCGTTTTCAGGCAGCAGTAGCTCACCAAGCCCGCAGCGTGGGCCACTGCCGAGCATGCGAATATCATTGGCAATTTTCATTAAACTAACTGCTAAACGACGAAAGGAACTACTTAGCTCGACCAATGCATCATGAGATGCGATAGCTTCAAACTTATTAATAGCGCTAACAAAAGGCAAGCCAGTCAAATTCGCTATTTTAGCCGCCACCGCTGCAGCATAGCTCTTTGGCGTATTTAAGCCCGTGCCCACTGCTGTGGCGCCCAATGCTACTTCAGCCACCACCTCTAAAGCATGATTAACAGCGCGTATGCCGTTATCCAATTGCCGCACATAGCCACTAAATTCTTGTCCCAAGGTTAAAGGTGTGGCATCCATAAAATGTGTCCTACCTGTTTTAACAATGTCATTGAAGGCCGCAGATTTTTTTGCCAAAGTATCACGCAGGGCCATCACCCCAGGCAGAGTCACCGTAGCAGTAAGATGGTAAGCAGCCATATGCATGGCTGTCGGAAAGGTATCATTACTACTCTGACTTTTATTGACGTCATCGTTAGGATTAAGCAACTTGTCGGCATCGCTCAGGCTCCCACCGTCAAGCACATGTGCCCGATTGGCAATAACCTCATTAATATTCATATTGGTTTGGGTACCACTACCGGTTTGCCAAATCACCAAAGGAAACTGATCGTCATGTTTACCCGCTAGAATTTCGTCACACACTAGGGTAATCCAGTGGGCTTTTTGTGCAGATAATACTCCCAAACTTGCATTCGTTTGGGCTGCAGCTTTTTTTAACTGAGCGAAGGCATAAATAAGCTCAATGGGCATACTGGCCGAGGGGCCAATTCGAAAATTATTGCGACTGCGCTCTGTTTGGGCTCCCCAATAAACGTTAGCAGGAACGCGCACTTCACCTAAAGTATCAAATTCGAGCCTATATTCCATAATATCCTCCCCTGTTGATTGACTAATTGACACAAGGAAACACTAGCACATCTGTTAAATGAAACTCATGACAATTAGTTGCGATTATCCAAACACTGCTCTGTGACCAATGCTAATCGGTGAACAAATACCTCTAATACGGGCACAGTAGTCACACAAACTATCAGCATTAAAAGTTGACTGCCAAAAGATAACAAGCACCTTATAGGTTAATTAACCAAGCGGAGGTAATAAAACACAACAAAGAAATGAGGATCCCAAACAGCGGTATTTTAAACCAATATTTTTTGGCTAAAATTAAGTATGAAATAGCAACGATAACGGGGAGAACAGAGAACCATAACGAGTCCCTGATCACTTCGAAGTGGAAAATAATAAGAGGAAGGTAAATAGCTGCAAACAGCATAGCACCCATACTATGACTCGCATTAAACCCGAGCCAAGCTCGCCAGATAGTTGTTTCTTGGGTGAGTCGCAGTGAAGTGCCTTTCATGACCTCAACTACCTTAGGATCATAGGGATGTAACTTTGTAGTAAAAAACGTGTAGAGCAAATGTATCGTGCCAAGTAAGCCAAAAATCGACACGCCAACTATCAATAATATTTTATCCATGTGAATTCACTTTTTAATACCTCTAATAATAGCCGCCGCACCGGCGGCGAGGTCAATTATCGATAGTGGCAGAATACAGCCCGCCCTCTGTTAACCAGTCACTTTGTCTAGCATATGAGCGATAACATGACTGTGCTGCTGTTGGGGGCTAAACATCACAAGTTCTGCATCTGCTGTGACCTTCACATTGTGTCCGGGGGGCCAATAAAAGAGATCATTCATGTTGACTGTTTCTTGTACGCCCTTTGCATCTGTGGTGGTGAGTTGGCCACTTAAAACATAGCCCCAATGTGGACACTGACATAAATCTCCCTCCAAGCCTTGAAATAAAGGGCTAGTATCAACCCCTGCCGAAAGGCTAAAGTACTCACCACTGATCTTGCCTAAACCTGTGGCATCACCAAAGTCTGTTTGCTGACGAATTACTGCACCAGGAATCTCCATCTTTACGTCAATGTCTTCTTTCGCTATACGCATGTTTCTTGCCTCAATATTGATGGGTGCTTTAGTCTCTGTGGTCTGTATATCGAAAGTTCCCACTGAGCTAACACATCTAACACCGTGATAGTTTTTCGACTGAAGTATAGTGGAAATCCCTCAACTTGCCCTGCTTATACAAGCGGTTTTCTTCCCCCTCATACCACAGCAAGTCTTGTTGATTGATGAGGTCCGGGACTCGAGGTCCGGGACACGAGGTCCGGGACTCGTAATTTCCGACTCGTCGTCCTTGTTTGTATTGCTAAACGACTTGGGACATGCGTGTATTGTGTGTTTCGCTTGGTAAATAGGCATCAAATACACTGGCTATATGCCTGACCAATAATCGCCCTTGACTTGTTACTTGAATAATCTCGTGGCCAAGAGTCACTAGGCCATCTTGTTCCAACAACGCTAGTTCGTTCAACTCCTGGGCAAAATAGTCTTTAAAGCAAATATTATATTGCTGTTCGACACGTGCTTGCGTCACTTTGCCGTTACACATTAATTCTTTGATAACTAGAGCACGGATCTGATCATCATTAGTCAGTATCACCCCCTTTTCTAGTGGGCTTACTTCTTCATCTAAGCTGGCATAATAGCCCATCAAATCTTTTTTATTCTGACTGAAGGTATTGTTGATTGAGCTAATACTCGACAAACCTAAGCCGAGCAAGTCGCAATCACCTTGGGTAGTATAACCTTGGAAGTTACGATGTAATTGACCAGCGCTACAGGCTTTACTGAGTTCATCTTTTGGCAAGGCAAAGTGATCCATACCAATAAACACATATCCGTTTTGGGTGAGTGTTTCTATAGCTTGGCGCAACAATGCAGCTTTTAAGTCTGTATTGGGTAACCAATGATCTAAAATCTTACGCTGGGCAGCAAATCGAGACGGCATGTGTGCATAACTAAACAATGAAATACGTTCGGGTTTCATTAACATTATGTCAGATAAGGTTTTGCTAAACGTAGCTTCATCTTGCCACGGTAAACCATAAATAAGATCTAAATTAACCGAGCTAAAACCCAACTGCTGTGCTCGCTCAACTAAGTCTGCCACAAATTGAGTATCTTGTGCCCTATTGATGGCTAACTGAACTTTTTCATCGGTATCTTGCACACCAATGCTAAGGCGGTTAAACCCCTGCTGTTTCAGCATATTCACATAGTCGAGTTGCATTTTTCTAGGATCAATCTCGATACTCATTGCAGCATCATCAGCAATTGTAAAATGGGTACTTAACATATTCATTAAACGTAAGATTTGTGTTTCATTTAAGAAACTGGGGGTGCCGCCGCCTAAATGAACCTGGCTCACAGTATAATGTCGAAATAAGCTCACCTGCCCCGCTATTTCTTTTTCAAGATAATCCAGATAAATATCAGCTTTATGCTGATGACGGCTAACAATTTTATTGCATCCGCAGTAATAACAAAGGCTATGACAAAACGGGATATGAATATATAAAGACAGAAAACGGCTCTTGGAAAGCTGCACGGCGTTAACAAATTGCTTACGAGAAAATTTATCAGTAAATGTTAGTGCTGTTGGGTACGAGGTATAGCGTGGAGCGTGGGTATTGTACTTTTTCAATAGTGCATTTTCGGTTAAGTCTAACATCTTTTTACATCATCCTAGTTTAAATGCGGCTATTTTGACGTAAGTGAGACTTCAGACTTTGATCAAGCTCAAGTTTTGCTGCTTTATGTTCTGTAAAGCAGCCGCAGTCGCAATAATTGGTGAATCCAAAACAGTAGAACTACACTAAAATATGAGTAAATTAACCAACTAATAGTTTAAACCTGATTAACTCACACCATGGCATTAGCTAAGCCATTGAAATAGTTGATAATTAATTATGGCCTAAGGTTTGCAAACATGATGTGTATAAATTGGCGAGTAACGCCACTACTTACATAGAAGGACTTTCCCATGTCAAATAAATCCGTATTTTGGTTGATATTTTTTAGCTTAACCCTAATTGAAATAGGTCAAATGGCTGACTCGCAGGAACATCCAGTGGTGATTGACCATGAGCAATTTGAACCAAATAGAACCGCAGCAACTGAAAGCCATGTCGACAAAACCCGGCACATTCCTTATCTATCACCTACTGATTGTGAAAATAATTTTAGCGGCGAACTATTAGTTTCCACTACTGAACAAGCCACTAAAATCAAGGCAGGCGCAACCCTGATTAATCAACTTTGGATGCCTGCATATTTGCAATAATATGTGCTTTTTAAACCATGATAATCACTGGTCTAATTCAGAATAAATAGGTGAGCTTAATTCTGTTGTTTTTAACTTAAGTTTTGGGCTAAATATTGCTTAAATATTGCTAAAGGTACCATACATATTTTTAAGCTCACTTTGCATGTCGAAACTTCTGCGCATCCCCCTTATCAATAAAGGTTCACCAACAAGATGCCCCGAGTCAAACTAAATCAAAAAATTTGAAATCTACTCATTAAGACCATTATAAGCCTTTCACATGTTTATCTATCATTTGACTCAATTCATTTATATTATAAGGCTTGCTCATAATGGCATCACATCCCCATTGCAAACGGTGCTCTTCATTGACCATATTAGTAAAGCCAGTCACCATAATAATCGGCACATCCTGATCAATTTGCTTAAGTTTTTCGACCACTAGCGGTCCATTCATTTCAGGCATTGCATAATCCGTAATGATCAAATTGATGCTGTTATGATGGGTATTAAAATAGTCTATTGCCTGTTTAGCGCTGTGAAAGGCAAAAACGCGATAACCTAAGGTTTCTAACAAACTCACACCTAACTCACAAAGCGACTGTTCATCATCGATAAATAATATGGTACTCGTTCCCGAGTTTAAAATTAGCTCAGCTTTGATTTCACTTTTCTTAGACCGACCTAACACAACGGGGAAGTAAACCCGAAATTCGGTGCCCTTACCTAGCTGACTGTCTACCTCAATGTATCCATTATGTTGTTTTATTACGCTGGCTACAATTGATAGACCCAAGCCTGAACCGCGTTCCTCACCTTGCAGTTTGGTGGTAAAAAAGGGTTCGAATATTCTTTCCTTAATTTTGCCATCAAAGCCTTTACCACTGTCTATAACTGATAAACATACATAATGGCGGGGCTCAGCATCATGCTCGTTATTCAGGCGTTTAAGTGTGGAAGAGAGTGTGATGTTAAGTTCACCTCCGTTAGGCATTGCTTGAATCGCGTTGGTGCAAAGGTTTAATACTACTTGATAAATCTGCGAGGGATCCGCTGCGATTGTAGGCAGTGGTAGGCTAATGTGGTGTTTAATTCTAACCTCTTTGTTCGCTGACACAGCTAACAGGGTAACCACTTCCTCAACTAATTTATCGAGCTTCACCACCTCAAGATTGTCAATCGACTTACGGCTCATGATCAGTATTTTTTCAACTAGATCTTTTGCTCGTTTAGCCGACTCTTCGATTAGGTTCACATATTTGATCTGTTTTTCATTACCAGCTAAAAAGAGTTTGATGAGTTGGGAATATCCTAACATCGGTGTCAATAGGTTATTGAAATCGTGAGCGATACCACCCGCCAGAGTCCCCAGTGCTTGCATTTTCTGTTGCTGAAGCACCGTTTCTTCCATACGTTTGCGCTCAGTGATGTCGATGTGTGAGCCAAGCATTCGAATAGGTTTACCGCTCTCGTTTCTTAGACTTGAGACGTGAGACAATATCCACCTGTAGGAGCCGTCTTTATGCAGCATTCTAAACTCAATTTCGTGCGAGTCTGTATGCCCTTCTAGCGTTCTATTTATTTTTTTTAGTGAGCTCTCCATATCATCAGGATGAACTCTACTGCGCCATTCATTATAGTCATTTAGGATTTCACTATCCTCGTACCCCAATTGTCTTTTCCACTCAGGTGAATAAAAAACGATATTGCTGGTCAAGTCCCAATCCCACAAGCCAATATTACCCGCTGAAATAGCCTCTTTTAGCTTGAGTAAGGTATCTTGTAATACGTGTTGTGTCTTTTTAATAGCGGTTATATCGAGACCGGTACTAATGAAATAATCGCCACAAGGTATGCTTGTCATTTGTAAATATTGTTGGGTGCTTTCGAAATAAGTCTCCCACTCATAGTTGCTTTGCTCTAAAAATATTTTCTCTACTATGGGTAAAAATGTTTCAGTTGCATTGCTTTCAAATATCTCATCCGTTGTTAGGCCAATAATATCGTCTAACTTCTTATTCCACGTATTTAAGGCCAGTTTATTTGCATCAAGTAAACGCCATGTTTTTATGTTGCCATGTTCATCATAAACAAGCTGCCATACATGGACTTCATGGTTCATGTTGGCGAATAATTGATGATAGTGTTCGTTGCGCTTGTTTAGTTTGTTGGCCTCTGCAAGAGCTTGTTCCAGTTCCTCAATTCTTGTTACTTGTTGTGTACTCGATAGCAAAATACTGGGCGACTGCTTGATCATGGTGGGAGCCGATTACATTCATTATAGAGAGCTGAGTATTACACAAGAATTGTTGCACGTATATTAGGGACAACTTTGCTGTAAGCATATTGCAGACATTAAAAAAGAGGCCTAAGCCTCTTTTAAATCAATGTGATTGGTAGTCTAGGGATAAGACTTAAACATATTCCACTGCTGAAATTTCAAATTCAATGGCGCCTTTTGGCGTTTGAATATTGACCACATCATCTATTGATTTACCTATTAAACCACGTGCAATGGGGGAGCCGTATGATATTAAATTATTCTTTATATCGGCTTCATCTTCGCCAACTATTTTGTAAGTAATCTCTTCTTCAGTATCCAGATTTAAGATGGTCACCGTTGCCCCAAAAATCACTTTACCGTTATTGGTCATCTTGGTGACATCTATAATTTGAATATTAGACAGCTTGCCTTCGATGTCTTGAATACGCCCTTCGCAAAAACTTTGTTGCTCGCGTGCCGCATGGTATTCAGCATTCTCTTTTAAGTCACCGTGCTCACGGGCTTCAGCAATTGACTTAATAATTTGTGGTCTTTTAACCGACTTTAAATTTTGCAGCTCTTCACGCAGTAATGCTGCGCCTTTGGCTGTCATTGGGTATTGATTCATAGTTCAACAACTCACTTTGTTGGGAATATACTGCACGCTAATTAGCAATCAAACATAGGTGCAAAATTAAAAATTTCAAGCAAGGGCAGCAAAATTGCTGCCGCTATACTATTAAATAATGCGTTTGTGCAGGTCTTGCACTGAAGTAACACGGGCGCGATCTTCTGCTTTATTGGCATTCACTGTAGCAAATGCCGCATTCATCGTGGTTGTGTATGGTACTTTATTGAGTAAGGCTTCTCGACGAATATAAACCGAATCGTCAATGGCTTGACGCCCTTCTGTCGTATTGATGATATAACAATATTCACGATTTTTAATCGCATCAACAATATTAGGACGGCCTTCACTGAGTTTATTGACCACACTACAGGTTACCCCAGCTCGGTTTAATACCGTAGCGGTGCCGCTTGTTGCCTCTAAGGTAAACCCTTTGGCCAACATCTTTTGCCCCAGTTCAATGACGCGATTTTTGTCATTCAAACGCACTGACAATAAGGCTTTGCCACCCACAGGAATGGGTTGACTTGCCCCTAAGTTAGCTTTGGCATAGGCTTCAACAAAGGTATCACCCACGCCCATTACTTCACCCGTTGAACGCATTTCTGGCCCAAGTAGTGGATCGACACCTTGAAACTTAGCAAAGGGTAATACCACTTCTTTGACTGAGTAAAAAGGTGGGATAATTTCTTTGGTGATGCCTTGTGATGCAAGAGATTGCCCGACCATACAACGGGCACCAATTTTAGCAATCGCCATGCCAGTGGCTTTAGAGACAAACGGCACAGTGCGCGCAGCGCGCGGATTAACCTCAATCAAATACACTTTGCCATCTTTAACAGCAAATTGAGTATTCATTAAACCCACTACACCTAATTCAAGGGCCATGGCTTTAACTTGCTCACGCATCACGTCCTGAATTGCCGGACTCAGTGAATAAGGCGGTAGTGAACACGCAGAGTCGCCTGAGTGCACACCGGCTTGTTCAATATGTTCCATAATGCCGCCAATCACTACCTCTTTACCGTCACAGATAGCATCTACGTCAACTTCAATCGCATCATCCAAGAAACGATCAAGCAAGACGGGCGAATCATTCGACACTTTCACCGCATGTTTTAAATAACGCGTTAAATCTTTAATGTCATACACGATTTCCATGGCACGGCCACCCAATACATAAGAGGGGCGCACCACCAGCGGAAAACCAATTTTTTCAGCAGCAACCAGAGCTTGCTCTAAATTACTTACTGTTGCATTGGCCGGTTGTTTTAGATTAAGTTTATTGACCATTTTTTGGAAACGTTCACGGTTTTCAGCTTTATCGATCGCATCAGGTGAAGTACCAATTATCGGTACGCCTGCAGCTTCTAAGGCACGGGCAAGCTTAAGTGGCGTTTGTCCACCGTACTGCACGATCACCCCTACTGGCTTTTCGATACGGACAATTTCAAGGACGTCCTCTAAGGTCACTGACTCAAAATATAATCTGTCTGAGGTGTCATAATCAGTAGAAACTGTTTCAGGGTTACAGTTAACCATAATGGTTTCGTAACCGTCTTCACGCAGCGCAAGGGCAGCGTGTACACAACAATAATCAAATTCGATACCTTGGCCGATTCGGTTTGGACCGCCGCCCAGTACCATAATTTTTTTATTGTCGGTCGGATTTGATTCACACTCTTCATCATAAGTGGAATACATATAAGCGGTGTTACTGGCAAATTCAGCCGCACAAGTATCAACCCGTTTATACACCGGGTGGATATCGAAATTACGGCGAGCTTCGCGCACATCCGCTTCATCCACGCCGGTTAAATCTGCAATACGCGCATCGGCAAAACCTTTGCGTTTTAAAATTTTCATCAAGTCTTGATCAATGGCAGACAAACCTAATTCAGCCACCTGCTGTTCAAGGATCATCAACTCTTCAATTTGCACTAAATACCAACGGTCAATATTGGTTAAAGTGAAAATTTCATCCACTGACATGCCCATGCGTATGGCATCAGCGATATACCAAATACGCTCAGCGCCAGGTTCGCGTAATTCACGCACGATAATGGCTTTGGCATCGGGATCTTTAATGTCAATGATAGAATCTAAACCATTCACACCCACTTCTAGACCGCGCAACGCTTTTTGTAAAGACTCTTGTTGGTTACGACCAATGGCCATCACCTCACCCACTGATTTCATTTGCGTGGTTAAACGATCGTTTGCACCGGCAAATTTTTCAAAGTTAAAACGTGGGATTTTAGTCACAACGTAGTCAATAGCCGGCTCAAAAGATGCGGGGGTTAAGCCGCCAGTGATATCGTTAGCCAACTCATCTAAGGTGTATCCAATAGCCAATTTGGCCGCAACTCTAGCAATGGGGAAACCCGTTGCTTTCGAGGCAAGCGCAGATGAGCGAGATACACGTGGGTTCATTTCGATAACCACTAAACGACCGGTAAGAGGATCTACGCCAAATTGTACGTTTGAACCACCGGTTTCAACACCGATTTCACGCAATACTGCGATGGCGGCATTACGCATCACTTGGAACTCTTTATCGGTGAGTGTTTGCGCAGGCGCTACCGTGATTGAGTCACCTGTATGCACACCCATGGGGTCGATATTTTCAATGGTACACACGATAATGCAGTTGTCTGCTTTATCTCGTACCACTTCCATTTCATATTCTTTCCAACCAATTAATGACTCATCAATTAACAATTCGTTAGTCGGCGACAAATCTAGACCGCGACGACAAATTTCTTCAAATTCATCACGGTTATAGGCAATACCACCGCCTGAACCACCCATGGTGAATGACGGACGTATAATGCACGGAAAACCAATGCGGGTACTGACATCAAAAGCTTGTTCCATGCTGTGAGCAATTTCTGCCACTGGGCATGCCAAACCAATAGACTTCATGGCTTTGTCAAAACGTTCACGATCTTCTGCTTTATCAATCGCGTCTGCCGTAGCACCAATCATCTCGACCCCAAATTCAGCTAATACACCATGTTTATTGAGGTCAAGCGCACAATTAAGCGCAGTTTGTCCACCCATAGTCGGTAGTATCGCGTCGGGACGTTCTTTTTCGATGATTTTTCGCACAACTTCCCAATGGATAGGCTCAATGTAGGTAGCATCGGCCATTTCAGGATCAGTCATAATGGTGGCTGGATTTGAGTTAACCAATATGACGCGGATCCCTTCTTCTCTGAGGGCTTTACAAGCTTGCGCGCCAGAGTAGTCAAACTCACAGGCCTGACCTATCACAATCGGCCCAGCGCCTAAAATTAAGATACTTTTTATGTCGGTACGTTTTGGCATGGTGCTCTTCTTTTTTAATCTCGTCTCAATATTCGGGTAGCTGCAGATAGGAGTTCGCTAACTTAGCGAACCGCCTGCATCAATTCGATAAAATGGTCAAACAATGGCGCTGCATCATGAGGACCCGGACTGGCTTCAGGATGGCCTTGAAAACTAAACGCAGGCTTATCAGTTAAATGAATGCCTTGTAAAGACTTATCAAATAACGATATATGAGTCACTTCAATATTGGCTGGCAAACTCGTTTCATCCACAGCAAAACCGTGGTTTTGTGCCGTAATCATGACGCGATTAGCTTTTAAATCTTTAACTGGATGATTGGCACCGTGGTGACCAAACTTCATTTTTAACGTCTTTGCGCCGCTGGCTAGTGCTAGCAACTGATGGCCTAAACAAATACCAAAAATAGGAATATTAGTCTCTAACAAGGTTTTGATGGCTTTGATAGCATAATCGCAAGGTTCTGGATCGCCTGGGCCATTCGACAAAAATACACCGTCGGGCTCAAGGGCTAATACATCTTGAGCGCTGGTTTTAGCCGGAACAACCGTTAAACGACAACCTCTGTCAACTAACATACGTAATATATTATGCTTAACACCGTAGTCGTAAGCGACCACATGATAAGGTTGTACAGTGGGTGCTGGTTTATAACCTATTTCAATATCCCAACTGGCACTATTCCAGTTATACGCTTTTTCACAGCTTACTTCTTTCGCTAAGTCCATGCCTTTTAAACCAGCAAAACCTTTAGCTAAGGCCAATGCGTGAACTTCATCTAAATCGACTTCATCTAATGCACTCGTGGCAATAATACAACCATTTTGCGCACCTTTATCGCGCAGAATACGCGTTAAACGTCGTGTATCGATATCAGCGATACCGAGAATATTGTTGGCTGCAAGATAGTCAGAAAGACTTTGTTGACTGCGGTAATTACTGACCAGCAAAGGTAAATCTCGGATCACAAGGCCTTTGGCCCAAATCTTGGTGGATTCTTGGTCTTCTTCATTAATACCGGTATTACCGATATGGGGGTAAGTCAGTGTAACGATTTGTTCGGCGTACGAAGGATCAGTTAAAATCTCCTGATATCCTGTCATGGAAGTGTTAAAAACCACTTCCCCTACTGACACACCAGACGCTCCAATCGCAGTACCTTTAAACACAGACCCGTCTGCTAGTACTAAAAGGGCGGAAATAGCCAAGTCAACCTCCTGGTTACTAATTAATAAAAAGTAAGGTTATATAAGCATTAACTTAAAGTTAATGCTCCGGCACTTGGTTTTTACAGTTACCAAGCCCAATACAAAAAACCTTATAAACCAATGATTTACAAAGAATTTAACTTAATTTGCAAGATATAACTGATCGAAATTAACATAACTTTCGTAATTTTTGGCAAATTCGCAGCACTATACACGAATCGCCTTTTAGGGTCTACGAGCAATTCGTTAAAATGCAGAAATAAGCCCTTAAACTTAAATTCTCTGCTTAAGGCTTAAAATTCTAAGTTATACCCAAAAATCGATACTTAAAATTATCAATGAATCTTGGTATTTAGTTCGAGTTAAAGCCTAATACATCGGCCATACTATACAAGCCTGCAGGTTGCTGAACTAACCAATTAGCCGCTTTTACTGCACCTTTGGCAAAAGTTAGCCTACTGGAGGCCTTGTGAGTGATTTCTAAACGTTCACCTATATCAGCAAATAATACAGTGTGATCGCCAATAACGTCACCGGCACGCACGGTAGCAAAACCTATGGTTTGTTGGTCACGCTCACCGGTATCACCTTCTCTGCCATACACTGCACATTGACTTAAATCTCGACCTAATTCATCAGCAATGACTTCACCAATGGCCATAGCCGTGCCAGATGGGGCGTCTTTTTTAAAGCGGTGATGGGTTTCAATAATCTCTATATCAGCGCTTTGCCCCATGACACTGGCAGTTTGCCTGACTAAATTCAGCAATAAATTAACCCCAACACTGTAATTAGCAGCAAAAACAATAGGAATGTATTGAGCTGCATCGACTAAGGCACATTTTTGCTCAGCGTTTAGACCTGTGGTACCAATAACAATGGGTAACTTATGGTTAATGCAAAACGCTAAGTGCTCATTTAAAGCGGCTGGCAAAGTAAAGTCGATCACGATATCGATGTCGTTAATTCGACTACTCAAATTAGACTCTAATAAAACGCCTATTTTACCAATACCAACGAGCTCGCCCACATCCGACCCGACTAGAGACGATGTAGCGCGAACAGCAGCGGCACTTAAGCTTGAATTGGCGTCTTGACTAATTGCATCAACTAATACACGGCCCATACGACCGTTTGCTCCGAAAATGGCGATGTTGCTCATGGTATATTTCTTTTTAACTATAAGGCAGGCGAATTCTGTTCAGATTGTGCCTCAAATTAAGCCCGCTTGCAGCTTAGTATTGAGAATAAATTGATCTAAAAAATACATTAAAAAATAATGCGACTGGTCTGCTATTTAACCTTAGCTCAAGTTGAGGTTTTTTATTGTGGTCGGTATTGGTCGATTATTGCATGACTACTGGGAAAGCTTGTCCTTAGTTAAATCAACTAAGGACAAGCGAACAGAGCTTTCCGTGCTGAAGGTAAATGGTTCGAAAATTAACCTTTTCCTTGAGTTTTATTTTTATTGCGTTGGGCATTTTTTTCAATAAATTCAATAACCATTGCTGAGACATCTTTACCCGTTGCCGCTTCGATTCCTTCTAAGCCTGGCGATGAGTTGACTTCCATCACCACCGGTCCACGACTTGAGCGCAGCAAATCCACACCACACACATTCAAGCCCATGATGTTGGCAGCCGCTACTGCGGTAGCGCGCTCTTTGGGAGTTAACTTAATGAGCACAGCGCTGCCGCCACGATGCAAGTTAGAGCGGAACTCACCTTCTGCGCCCTGTCTTTTCATTGCTGCTACAACCCGATCACCTACCACAAAACAACGGATATCTGCCCCACCCGCTTCTTTAATAAATTCTTGCACCAAGATATTAGCATTCAAGCCCATAAAGGCTTCAATCACGGCCTCAGCGGTTTTTTCTGTTTCTGCCAGTACCACCCCAATACCTTGGGTACCCTCCAACAATTTAATGACTACCGGTGCACCACCGACATTTTTAATTAAATCTGGCACATTGTCTGGATGATGAGCAAAGCCGGTACGAGGCAAACCAATGCCTTTGCGCGATAACAATTGCATTGAACGAAGTTTGTCACGGGAGCGACTTATCGCTACTGACTCATTAACACAAAAACTACCGGTCATCTCAAATTGACGCACCACCGCGGTACCGTAAAAAGAAATAGACGCGCCAATCCGTGGAATAATTGCATCATAACTCGGCAGTTCTTCACCTTTAAAACGCACCACTGGACGGCTGCTGGTGATATCCATGTAACAATGCAGCGTATCAATAATATCAACTTCATGGCCGCGGGCTTCTGCGGCCTCTTTTAGTCGGCGAGTCGAATACAGTTTTTTATTACGTGACAAAATACCTATTTTCATAAATTTTCCTTTTATTAAAAACGAGTGAGGCCCTACATATCCAAATGACATGTCAGTAGTTTCATCGTTTAAAGAGCACCAGATTGGCGATTCACTCACTTCGCAGTCGCAGACATAATACCCAATAAAGCAACGAATTTAAGCAAACAGTGGTGAACTCTGGCGCTTTAGTTATACCACAATTTATGCTTTAAATTTAAGACTGGTTATTTTTTTGCAAAATATCAGCACACAGTAATGAGTAATTCTGCTATCAATTAAGTTAAATTTGTTGAATTTACTTAGGACTAAAAGATAAGTTTCCACTATATTGGGCCATCAAAACGACAAGGTGCTTATTGCAGTCATGATGCTAGACTCAGAATTTGAAAACAACAATATTGACCAGCTAAACAAGGTTAATCTACCGCACTTAGAGACATTAAACTTATTACCCTTAGCAGCACAATATGCCCCGCTCAACCTATTGATAAATTTAGTAATAAGTTTATTCATTGTGATTATTGGTGGCGTGTTATACACGCAACCATGGATAAATTTACCACCTGCTATGCTGCAGTTTATCCCTTATGCAATGATATTCGTGGCTGTTATCAGCATAATACTTATCCCACTAAACTATATCGGCGATAAACATAAACTTTACGCCCTACGTGAATTAGATCTGCATTTTAGCTCAGGGCTAATCTTTAAAAAATTGGTTAGCCAACCTATATCCCGAATTCAACATGTTGAATTAAAGCGCGGTCCGCTGGAACGTTATAAAAACCTAGCAACCTTACAAGTTTTTAGTGCGGGGGGGGCGCAACATACCTTTGAAATTCCGGGCTTGGACTTGGACACGGCACAGCAAATTCACCAGTTTGTTTTGCAACATAAAGACTTAGCTCAGCATGGATAATGCGAAACACGAGCATGCCAGCCAATTGAAAATAGATGCTCCTTGGCAACGACTCTCACCAATAGCAATTCTTTATTTCGCCATGCAAATCATGCGCAATGCTTTGGGTAATATTGTCTATTTAATTCCGATCATTGCTTACAGCTATTCTAGTATGCGAGAACATCCCTTGATTTGGTTACCCGCTATAGCGGTCTTGTTTCTGTTTTTGCTACTGGGTGCTTTTTGGAGTTTTCAGGTCTATCGTTTTCGATTATCGAACAAAGTGGTTGAAATTCGTTCAGGCATATTCAGTAAAAAGCACCTAAACCTGCCCTTTGAACGCATTCAAAATGTCAAAATTGAACAACCTATCTATTATCGTGCTACCGGCTTTGCATGCTTACAACTCGACACAGCCGGTTCGGTCAAACAAGAAGCTAAATTGGTTGCCCTGCCCGTGATACTCGCCGAGCAACTAAAACAACAAATACTCGACAATACTCCCGCGTTAAATGAGGCACAGCATGTAGATGCCGCAAATACTGACGCGGAAAAAATCAGGCCCAGTTCAGCAAACAACGAACACATCATCAATCAACGTAGTTTGGCTGACTTAATTTTGCATGGCATCACGAACAATAGAATATGGATCTTATTAGGTGGATTGGCCCCGTTTTACGATGATATCGCCGGCAAAATAAATCAAGGAATGATGACTTATGGCATCAATATTAAAGATATGTTTAGTCTAGAAACCCATTCTGTACTGCAAGTTGGATTTTATGCCTTATCGCTGACCTTAATCATCATGTTTGTCTTAATGCTGTTTTCTGTCACCGGTGCGATTGTCAGTTTTTATGGTTACACCCTAAGTAAAGTAGAAGGACGTTATATTCGGCGCAGCGGACTTTTTACCAAACATGAAGTCAGCATGCCCTTAAGCCGTTTACAATTAGTCATTCAAAAACAAGATTGGTTAGATGTGGTCCTGAAACGGGTTAACCTTAAGTTAGAACAAATGAATGCTCAGCTCAAACAGCTCGACTCCTCTGGCGCTAACAGTAAAATTATCGTGCCTTCCATCACCTTGCAACAAAGCCAAGCTTTGATAAATGATATGTACCCCAATAATCAACTTTTCAGTATTGCCTTTGCGCCCATCAGTGCTTTTTATTTACTGCGTTATATTGGCTATTTTCTAGCACCGCTGTTTTGTATCTTCGCCACTTTTACGATTATTCAGCACAACTGGACTGCTACAGCTCTGGGTTTTAGCGTGTTTTTACTGGCCAGTGCTTGTGTTTATTTACGGTGGCGACGCTGGGGTTATGCCTTTGATGACAACTTTATATATTTGCGCCGTGGTTTATTGGGGGTCGATTACTATTGTTTTCCTGCTTTTAAAGTGCAGCAATGCCAATTTACCCAAAGTGTCATGATGAAAAGACGCCAATTGGCCACCAACAAATATGTGCTTGCCTCAGGTTCAATTGCTTTGCCCATGTTGCCGGAATCAATAGCCTTTAACATGCTCGATAGCTGTTTATATCAAGTCGAATCAAGCCAACGTTCTTGGATGTGAAAAACCCAGGTCGCTTGACATTAGGTTTAAGTCGGCTTTTTTTAATTTTGTAACATTATTGCATTAAGCTATGGTTTATAAATAATCAGGACCATGCATCATGAAACAATTATCTCGTCGCCAATTTCTTAAGTCGTCGGCTTTTACCGCTACAACTATCGCTATTTCAACCAGCCTCAGTGCTTGTATCAGCCGCGCTGATAGACAAAACCTCAGTATTGTGAATTTTAATTATGGCGTAGCCAGTGGCGACCCTAGCAGCAGTTCTGTCATCCTATGGACTCATGCTGAGCCACAAGACAAATCACAGTTAGTCAATATTCAATGGGAACTCGCTAGTGATAGCGCATTTACCCAAGTCGTGCGCAGCGGCCTAGTGAGTACCAAACAGAATCAGGACTTTACTGCCAAAGTAGATGTTCAAGAGTTGTCCCCAGCAACGCAGTATTACTATCGTTTTATCGGGGCACAAATGACCAGTCCAACAGGCATTACCCGCACTTTACCCCAAGGTAGTATTGAGCAAGTAAAACTCGTCGTGGTGTCGTGTTCAAATTATCCAGCAGGTTACTTTAATGCATACCAAGATGCCGCGCAGCTGAAAGATATTGATGCCGTAGTACATTTAGGCGATTACATATACGAATACCCTATGGGTGGTTATGCCACAGACAAAGCCAATGAGATTGGCCGTGCTTTAGCTGAAGATAACGCTACGGAACTCTTGAACTTAGAAGATTATCGCAAACGTTATGCGCTATATCGCAGCGACAAAGGTCTGCAAGCCTTGCACGCTGCGGCCCCATTTATTGTGGTGTGGGACGACCATGAAGTATGTAATGATACATATAAAAATGGCGCAGAAAATCATAATGCAGGCGAAGGTGACTTTTTTATACGACGTGCTGCCGCTATTCAGGCCTATTATGAATGGCTACCGATTCGCCCGCCTTACGGTGAACAAAAGCCTGAGATATATCGCAGTTTTGAATTTGGCAGCTTACTCAGCTTGTACATGTTAGATACACGACTCATTGGCCGTGACAAGCAATTAAGTTACCAAGACTATCGCGATACGAAAACACAACAACTTGATGTTAAAAGCTTTATTAATGACCTCAATAACCCTAAGCGCACATTGATGGGTAAAACCCAGTTTTCTTGGCTGGAAACAGCCGTCAGTCAGTCGACAAGTCAGTGGCAAATGCTGGGTCAACAAGTATTAATGGCAAAGATGTTAATACCCTCAGAAGTATTTGCTGGGGGTGAGCTTGCACAAACGGCGCAACGTATAGCGGCTTTAAAAACGTTAAAAGACCAACTTGATGCAGGCGGCAATCTGAGTAAAGCGGAGCGTACTCGCTTAGCATCAGTCATGCCCTATAACTTAGACGCATGGGACGGTTATCCAGCCGAACGTGAAGCGGTGTATGCGCTTTTTAAAACTCTTAACAAACCCTTAGTCGTGTTGGCCGGCGATACTCATAATGCTTGGTACAGTAAGCTCAAAGATAAAGACGGATATCCAATAGGCGTGGAGTTTGCCACACCAGGTATTACTTCTCCTGGCATGGAAACTTACCTCAAATTAGACGACAACTCTGCACCTAAAGTCGCTAGTGATCTCACAGCACTTATTGACGAATTAGAATATTGTAATTTACATCAGCGGGGATATTTGGTGGTCACGGTTACGCCACAAAACATGCTTGCTGAGTGGCGTTTTATAGATAATATTTTATCTGAAGATTACCGCATTATTGATAGCTATCAGCTTAACAAGCCAGCCTAAGTTCCCGCGAGTTCAACTTGACTTTACTAACAATTAGATTCAAGTTGAGCCTCTTTGGTAAAATAATAGACTTTAAAAAATGCAAGCAGATTTTTGGCATGAACGCTGGGCAAAAGGGGAAACAGCCTTTCACGAAAAAGACATTAACCCACTATTGAACACCCATTTTAGTCAGTTAAACCTGGTATCTGGACAAAGGGTATTTGTGCCTTTATGCGGTAAAACTCACGATATTTCTTGGTTACTCCAGCAAGGCTATTCAGTCGTCGCTGCAGAATTAAGTGAAGTGGCGATAAAAGAATTATTTAGCCAATTAGGGTTTGAGCCCCAAATAAGCAACTTCGCTACAGGGCTGAGATATCAGGGCCCTAACTTGGATATATTTGTTGGTGACATCTTTACGTTAAACTCACAGCATCTTGGTCATATTGCTGCGGTTTACGACAGAGCAGCTTTAGTGGCTTTACCTGAGCCCATGCGTAAGCAATACACCCAGCACATCAGAACCATTACCCAACATGCGCCGCAATTGCTGATTTGTTTTAACTATGAGCAAGCCAAAATGGACGGTCCGCCTTTTTCAGTCACGGAAGATGAAGTGAAACAGCATTACGCTCAGCATTATCGTATTAACCGCTTATATAGCGAATCTTTAGTCGGTGGCTTAAAAGGAAAAGTTGCGGCACTGCAACAGGTTTGGCTACTACAAAATAAAGTTAGTTAAGGTTTAATTGAACTCGTCACCGTTTCGCGGTCTGATAACGACTGCTCTTTAATTAAATCCGTCACCATAAAAAGGAATTTACATGCATTACACTTACAGAACTCTTGTTGCCCTACTATGTTTATCTAGCTCTACCGGCGTTAACGCTGGGGAAAAAGGCAGTATTGGTTTTTCAGCAGAAGTGTCTGTTTCGGGCTTTTTTAGTCCCGAATTAACTGAAGTAAAAGTAAAAGAAGTTTTTGCCGGTTCGCCTGCTGAGTTGGCTGGCTTAGAGATCGGGGAAAAAATTCTTGCTATTGATGGCTGTGAGATACCGGGCTGCCCTGCCAGTAAAGCTAAAAAATTGATGGCCAGAAATGTTGGCGATACCTTGCCCCTATTAGTGGAAAAATTAGATGGTTCCAAACACGAGCTTATGATTGAAGTAAATTAACAACGATATGGATTTTACTAAAGGTAACTAACGCAAAATAAAGCCGTTGAGCCTAGGGCTAACGGCTTTATTATTTTACATTACTGACCGAAATTAAGCATAAATTCAATACCGTAAAAACGCGGAGCCCCAGCTACAAAGGTAGGATTACCAAAAGCACCACCGGTATTGCCTGCATCAACTAAGTACTCTTTATCAAACAAATTATTGGCAAACAAATTAACTGACCAATTCGCTGTAGAGCTTTCAACTCCGACTCGCAAACTGCTTAGATTGACTGCACCCTGACTGATATTATCCTGGTTGGCTGCTTCAAAAAACACATCGGAACGGAAGCTATACACTGCTGAACTGGTGAAGCTAAGTTCGTCGTTTATAGCTTGAATATAAGAGCCTCCAATACTGAAGGTTTTTTCAGGCTGAAGGCGAAAGCGATTACCCGCTAAATTACCATTGGTAGCGTTATCATCAATAGCAGCATCAATATATGCAAAATTAGTAAATAACTCGAAACCGTCTCCTACCAGTGCTCGAATATCAGTTTCAAAACCAGCATTAGTTGCCGAACCAGCATCCGCTTGATAGGCAATACCATCATCACCAATAAGCGATACTTGAAAGTGGGTGTAGTCTTGATAAAAAACTGAGGCAGAATAATCGACTTTACGACTCCATGCTTGACCTTTGATACCGGTTTCATAGTTCCAGACGATCTCAGCAGGTACGTCTGTTACGTTACTGCCGGTTACATCTAATACGTTTGAACGCCGTCCTTTTGACACTGTGGCGTACATATTTAAATCAGGGTTAATACGATACAAAGCATTAAAGCGCGGTAACCAACCATCATAACTTTCACTGGCAGTAAATTTTTCGCCATTAGTATTGGCGCCAAAAAATGTGCCGCCAGTTAACACCGAATTGGGAATGACCGACATATAACTGCTTTGTTTATCTTCTTTGACATAACGTAAACCTGCCGTCAGTTCTAAGGCCTTACTCACATTATAAGTCATGTCGACAAAAGCTGAATAACTCTGATTATCACCATAGTTAGTAAATTCAGAAGAATAGGGGATCTCAGTTAAGGGGCCGCCGGGTAATGCAGCCGTAAGCGCTGGTGTTAAGACATTGACTGTGCCATCTGAATTAATACAAGGTTGACCAAAAACTGCAAGGGCGCCAACACAGTTCAGAAAAATAGATTCCTCAGTGCTAAAAGGTACACGCTGTGAACCGTTCTCAGTAAAGTAGTTAATACCAGCGATAGTGATTAATTTTTCGCTGCTTGCCAATAATCTTAACTCCTGACTAGATTGACTGCCCTTTGCATCTTCGGCAAATTCTAAAAACCAGGCTTGAGTACCATCAGCATCAAAAACTTCTAAAGAGTCAAAGCTACGATGAGCGGTAATAGAGGTTAGGGTCAGATTGTCAGAAATATCCCAGTTTACCGTTAGATTAATATCATCAACTTTACGGTCAACACCAAGTTTTTTGGCACCTAACACCTCTGTTGAATAAGGGCTACCCGACATTTCAACATAGCTATAAGGGCTGGTATCACCGCCAGTTGGTGCATAATTGCCATTTTTGAATGAGGTGCCAGAGTCATCATTTTTTTCGTGGGTGTAGACGAGATCAGCACTTACTTGTGCGTTAGGCGTGTAGCGTAAAGAGGCCCGTAAGGCTTTGCGATCAATCGCATGCATATCGTCTTGTTTAGTGCCGCTGGGGGTTTGTGAGTTTTCGTCACCGGCGATATTTTTAATAAAACCATCACGTTTACGTAAACTAAGCGCCACACGCCCTTGTAACTGTTCATTACCCCCGGTTACAAAGCCATTAATTGATTTTGCACCATAGTTGCCAACTGATGTATTAATTTTAGCGGAAAACTCCTGCTCTGGTTTTTTAGTAATGACGCTCAGTGCCCCAACCGAAGCGGCCGTACCAAATAAGGTTGCTTGCGGCCCCTTAACCACTTCTACTCGCTCAATATCAAATAGTTCAAAGTAGGAACCGCGCGATCGTGATATGTCTGCACCATTGTAGTAGATAGATACCCGTGGCGACGATTGAGACGAACCACTGTCAGAGGTAATACCTCGAATAACAAAGCCCGGATTATTGGGACTTTGCTCCTGTATGACTAAACCCGGTGTAATGTCTGATAAATTATCAAGGTCGTTAACACCTAAGCGTTCTAAAAAATCCCCACTGTAAGCACTAATCGTCACTGGCACGTCTTGAATAGCTTGCACCCGTTTTTGCGTTGTAACGGTAATTTTTTCTATTTCACCCTTATCAGGTTCTTGGGCGGCGACATTAGCGGCAAGTAAAGAAGAAATAATGAGAGTGAGAGGTCGCGATGTAAAACGTGATAACTGAGGTAATGACATAATGCTGATATTTCCAAATAAGGGGAAGACGATATAAAGCCTCGAACTTAGCCTAGTTATGCGAAATATCTATGAAAGAAAAGTGACAAGTTTGTGACTACACCTGCTAAACAACTGTTTATTTACACATTTTTCACTCGACAAGTTGAGTAATTGATGAGGGGTAAGAAGGAAAACAATGGAACTAACAGCCATCCGCAGTAGCAAGTGATTGCTATTTATTGGTATTACAAGTAAGACGCAGCCAGCAATGCAATTACATTGTTGGCTCTAAACACTAACGCAGCATTAGCCAGAGCAGCACAGAAATTATGACCAGACCAATAATATAATGCTTCAAATGAGCAGGTTTAAACATCGCATTTTGAATATGCGTGGTTTTACCACTAAGCATGGGTAAGAGTAAATTTTGCTTTTTCCCCCAATAGTAATAGGCAATAGCGCATACATGCAGCACTAACCACCCCAGTAGAGTGTTAAACAAATATTCATGCCATGTCGCGCATAGGCGACCTGTTTCAAATGATACATAGTGATTTAACGGGCCAGCCTCCCAACCATCAACATCAATGGCAAACAATCCTGTCAGCACTTGGCCTACTAGTAAAGCTAAAACCAGTAAGATGCTGTACGCACCTAAAGGGTTGTGTCCAAGCTTTGTCTGCACAGGCTGATTTTGTCGCTCTTTGGCATAGCGCCATGTACTAATAGGGCTTTCAACGAAGTAGCTGAATTTGGCGGTATTACTGCCCTTAAAGCCCCAATAAATACGAAAAACCAATAGGCACACCATGGCGTAACCAGCATATCGATGAAAGTCCATTTCATCATTTTCTGCAGTTAACCATAGCAAGCCAAACAATAAGACCCATGCCCAATGAATGATGCGAACGGGCCAATCCCATACCTTTGTGTGAATTAATTGTGTTTTTTTCATTATCGAGACACTTTTAAAATAAGAAAATTTCAGACCTTAGCTTGGCACCTATATTAACTCAGTTAAGCCCAACGCCCAGTATTCCATAAGCGACTATCCCAAAAAATCTGGGATTGACACAAATAACAGCTTTATCATCGCTCAACCTTTGATCTTAAATAGTAAATTCGCTTAGAATTGAACTGGGGCAAAGTGGGTTGATGTTTTGAATCAAGTCTTCACCTTAGCTTGGACTTGAGATTGGGTGCACCTAGCACTTGTTATATTATTAATAAAATGACTATGAGAAAAACCATGAAATTAAAACACAGCAAACCTACTTTTCTGCATGCACTGTTAATCAGTGGTCTATTTGCATTACCTTTATATATAGGCGCGAATGCAAATGCCTCGGACGCTACCTCAATCGTTGAATCTCGCCAGCAAAAACTTAAAGAATTAGGTAAGGCGATGAAAACCATTAATCAACAATTAAAATCAGACAGCCCAGAATTGAGTCTTATTCAACAACAAGCAAGGCTTTTGTCCAAACATGCCGCAGAATTACCTCAGTGGTTTCCACTTGGAACAGGCCAAGATGCTGGCTTAGATACCGATGCATTAAACACTATATGGTCGCAACCTAATGACTTTACCGCTCGTGCAAAGGATTTTCAACTAGCCAGTCTTGCCCTCTCACAGAAAGCCGACAAAGCTGAACTTGCAACACTGATGAAAAATTTAAAAGAGGTCAAAGACAGTTGTTCAGGCTGCCATAAGACTTTCCGTGCAGATGATTAAATACCACTAGGTCGAAGGGCTAAAAGCTTGGCGCCCGGCATTCGACGCCCGACACCCGACACTACCCAAAGCTTAATCTTTACTTGAGCGCAGAAATAGAAGCGAATGGGTGGTGGTTAACAAATGATATCAGGTCAGCAAGACACAACTCGATGGTATGTTACCTAATGAAACGCCTAATTTTTAGCTTCACTTTACTGTTGTTATGCATGCCGTCTAGTCAAGCGAGCGACTTTAATACCAAAGTAAGTAGTGCTTTGCGCATTGATGATCGTTCTTCACGAGATGCGAGATTTCAGTACAAACTCAGTGTTACACCGTCTTTTCAAGTTAATCAAAACTGGAGTCTTCACGGCTATGCGATAACCGGGGATGACTTTTCTTCGAGTCACAACACCATTAATGCTAGTACTAGCGACACTTTTTATCTGCGCCGCTTATTTGTCCGATATGAAAGTGAGAACACTAAGACCGAAGTGGGGGTGATCCCCACATATAAAGGACGAGTATCTTCAACAGGCTTATCAAAAGAAGGTTGGATTCAAGGGATCAGACACGTCGTTGCAAGCCAATCAGGGAAATTTGAATGGGTAGTAGGAGAACTATCCGATACACGTTCGTCGCAGGCATTAGGTTTTGCTGAGCAACTCAATTTTATCGAAGTTGAATTTTCGAGTTCAGTGAGCAATGATTTCGCTTATGAGCTTGGCTTTGAGCGGATCTTAAACGCTAATTATGCGCGGGGTGAAATGCGCTTTAGCAGCCAAACGGATGTCAGCTATGGGCTAGAGATCATTGGTAATATTGCCGAACAAGAATTCAAATATGTTGCTAGCCTCACATCTGAGTTCAAATTAATGTCCTTGCCCGCTGAATTATTTATTTATTATAGCTTTGTAGATGATAATTTTGGTCAAAGGGCCGAATTAACCGAAGACTTTTTATCCACTGGCCATGGGTTTTCAGCCGAACTTGAATCGTCGATTGAGTCTATTAAGCAACTAAATTGGTTTAGTAAAATCGAACTTTACGAGGGCAACTCTCGTATTCAGCTGGGATTAAAATACAGTCTCTCGCTTTAAAGAGCTGGTTTTGCAATGCATTACTCAATTGAGCCTCTAAGAATTTCATGCTAAAACCACCAAAAAATGTAACTTTTTTGTATTCGCCTATTTAAATAAGCCAAACTGTAATTAAATTACATACCCTTTAAGAACATAAAATCTAAAAAGCAAACAAAACGAATATAACGCCAAAAATAATTAACTTATATTTCAACAACTTAAAATATGTTAATTAATTAACAAAGAGTTTTTACATAAACTCAAATAAAGCGAAACAAAGAAAATACAACATTTTTCTGTAATTTAATTACCATTAGTATCGAGATTTGAAGAACATCTCTCTTTCACAAACTAATTATTAATGGAGTATTGAATATGAAAAAGTTATTTGTTTCTATCGTAGTATCTGCAGCATGCTTGTCTTTCAATGCTATGGCTGGACTTGAAAGTGCTAAGAACGTTAAATTTGTTGGTGACACCGAGTTTGCTAGCTTCTGTAAAGCCGCAGTAAATAATGATGTAGGTTTGTTTAAGCGCTCTATTGAACGTCAAGTAGGGGTTATCGCAAGCTCTAAACAACGCGTTCTTGACCTAGTATTAGACGCCAATAACGTGAGCTGTGCAGGTAAAGGCTTAACTGAGTTTTCTGAAACTCGCCAAGCTACTGATGTAGTTAACTTTATCCAAACTAAACAGCAATAATCAGAATTCTTTACGCAAGCTAAACCGAATTTGGTTTGGCTTGCTTTCTGGTTTTTATTGCGTTCGCTTCATAACCTTAGCTTTACCACAGCTTGATTAAAGACCCTTACCGCCAATTGGGCATGTTTCAAAACGCTCACCAAAACCAGTAATCAAGGGGCGTCCTAATTTAATTGCAGCCTGCACAGAAGGTAGGTTAATAGACGCTTTATGATGGGTTTCATCTGTCCAAACTTCACTCACCCACAGGGCATTTTCTTCTGTTTTGTCTTCAGCGATGATATAGCTGATGCAACCTGGCATATCCGCAATACCGTTCAATAATATAGTAGCCAGTTCACTGCGCTTTCCCTCAACACACAGTATTTGTCCAATTAATCCGTACATGGGATTTTCTCCTTGTTGTTTGGCAAAAGTTAGCCTTGGACTCAAACCTAGTAAGCCTAGCCAGATGATAAATTGTCGACGAGTTATCAAAGCCGAGGTAAATTCCTAGTTAAGTATTAACATTATTGGCATATTGACTCAAATTGACTTCTAAATATCCATCAGCATCTCGTCTATTCAAATTCGGATAATTAATCACAAACGATAGTTTGTCACCCTATTTTTTTATTGGCTAGTGATAGCGTTACGCTTGATACAATTCCAGTGGCAAGCCATCAGGATCACTAAAAAATGTAAAGGCTTTACCGGTATACTCGTCAATTCTGATAGCTTCAACTGCAATCCCCTGCTCTTCTAGAGTTTGTTTCACTTGAGCTACCGACTCAACCACAAAAGCCAAATGGCGCAGGCCTCTCGCTTCAGGATGACTTGGTCGTGACGGAGGGGCAGGAAAAGAAAATAATTCAATTTGACCACCATCTGGTAAGGCTAAATCGAGTTTGTACGATTGTCTCTCCACCCGATAATTTTCAGCAATGATGGTCAAGCCTAATATCTCAGTATAAAAACTCTTGGAGCGATGATAGTCTGAACAGATGATCGCGGCATGATGGATACGCTTTAGCATTTGCTTTGTCCTTTATATAAAAATCGTATAAACCAAATAACGCACCACAGACAAGATAATTAACCTAAGTATGTGAGTATATAGCTCAGAGGCATTACGGTGATGCTAATTGGCGGCTTTGGCATCAAACTTCTTTTTAGCACGCATAAATACTTGTTGTCCCCATTGTTGGCCAATTATCATCGACTCTTGCATGATGGCAGGTTGTGCCGAAATTAACTTTTTACCTGCAGGAGTAGAGTAAAAGCTTAGAATCGCTTGAATATCTTCTTCACTTAGTTGCTTTTGGTACACCGGCACAATGGCAGCCATAAGTTCCTTGGCATCCATTTCTTGTTTAAAGGTATCCCAAAATGCAGCAGGCGCATCGGGTATCATTTTCTGCATGGCTGGCAGCATTTGATTCATCATTTGAGTACCGAGATCGCCCGCGCCGGTTAATTGCATTAACTTATTAACACTTTCCTTTGATGCCTGTTCAGCAACACTGCTAAAAGCGATACACAAGCCGAGTAAAACACCACATAACTTTTTCATATTCATTCTCAATTTAAATAAAGTAGTATGGTTTCATAAATTACTATTTTTTCATACCCATAAAAAAACCGCTCAAATGAGCGGTTTTGGGGACAAATACAGCTTAGTTTAATTGGTTAAATCGTCAAAAAACTTTTTAACACCATCAAAGAATCCGCTTTCTTTAGGTCGATTCTTAGCCACATCTTTGCCTTTGCCCATCGAATCTTCTAGTTCTTCTAGCAATTCTTTTTGACGAGCACTTAAGTTAACCGGCGTTTCGATAACAACTTTACAAATCAGGTCACCAACATTACCACTGCGGACTGATTTAACACCTTTATCCCGTAAACGGAACATTTTGCCGGTTTGTGTTTCAGCTGTTACTTTTAATTTTACCTTACCTTCTAGGGTTGGAACTTCAATTTCCCCACCTAAAGCTGCACGGGTAAAACTTAAAGGCACTTCACAGTATAAATTGTTGCCTTCACGGGTAAATATTTTGTGCTCTTTAACATGCACTTGAACATAGAGATCGCCAGCTGGCGCTCCCATTTCTCCAGCTTCACCTTCACCTGTAAGGCGAATGCGGTCACCCGTATCAACACCGGCAGGTACTTTAACCGAAAGCGTCTTGGTTTTTTCAATACGCCCATGACCACGGCAAGAGCCACAAGGGTCTTTAATAATTTTGCCTTTACCCGAACAGGTTGGACACGTTTGCTGCACGGCAAAAAAGCCCTGACGCATTTGCACTTGACCTTGACCATGACAGGTAGAACAGGTAACCGGACTAGAGCCCTTCTTCGCGCCTGAACCGTCGCAAGTATCACACTCGACTAAGGTTGGAACTCGAATTTCAACACTTTTGCCACGTACCGCTTCTTCCAGAGAAAGCTCAAGGTTGTAACGTAGGTCTGAGCCTTGACGAGCGCGAGACTGTCTGCCGCCGCGACCACCGCCACCAAAAATATCGCCAAACACATCACCGAAGATATCACCGAAATCAGCACCCTGCTGGCCTCGACCACCGCCACGGTTAGGATCAACACCTGCATGACCATATTGGTCATATGCCGCGCGTTTTTGCGAATCGGTTAAGATTTCATGGGCTTCTTGAATTTCTTTAAATTTCTCTTCCATGGCTTTATCACCCTGATTACGATCGGGGTGATACTTCATCGCAAGGCGTTTATAGGCCTTTTTTATATCGCGCTCGGCGGCACCTTTCTCGACGCCCAACACTTCATAATAATCTCGCTTCGACATATCGCTTGTGTATCCTGATAAGTTTGTTCTTACTGTTTTTAACAGTTATTTTAAGATTTTCTAAAACAAACAAGGCGCAAGTCGGTTTATCCGCTGCGCCAAGTTTGTATCAATGGGGCCACAGTTAACTCTGTCCCCATTGATGCTTTCAATAAGATTTACTTCTTATCGTCTTTTACTTCTTCAAACTCAGCGTCAACAACATCGTCATCTTGCTTCGCTTCAGCACCAGCATCTTTAGGTTCTGCACCCTGAGAAGCAGCTTTAGCTTGAGCAACTTCCATCAACTTCGCAGACGCTTGGATTAACTCTTGCGTTTTAGCTTCAATTTCCGCTTTGTCGTCGCCTTTGATGGCTTTTTCAAGCGCGGTAATAGCCGTTTCGATTTCAGCTTTATCTTCGTCGCTTAAGGCGTCGCCAGCTTCTTCAACTTGCTTACGTGTACCGTGCACCATGCCATCGGCTTGGTTACGAGCTTGAACTAATTCTTCAAACTTAGCATCTGCGTCTTTGTTCGCTTCTGCATCTTGTACCATTTTTTCAATTTCATCTTCACTTAAACCAGAAGATGCTTTGATAGTGATTTTTTGCTCTTTATTGGTATCTTTGTCTTTAGCAGACACATGCAAAATACCGTCAGCATCGATGTCAAAAGTTACTTCGATTTGCGGTGCACCGCGCTGAGCTGGGCGTATACCCTCTAGATTAAACTGACCTAAAGACTTATTGCCCGCGGCTTGCTTACGCTCGCCTTGTAATACGTGAACCGTTACCGCAGCTTGATTATCTTCAGCCGTTGAGAAGGTTTGAGACTTTTTGGTTGGTACAGTGGTATTTTTCTCGATAAGCGCTGTCATAACACCGCCCATTGTTTCAATACCTAAAGACAGAGGCGTTACGTCTAGTAACAATACATCTTTAACATCACCAGATAATACCCCACCTTGAATCGCTGCACCTACGGCAACTGCTTCATCAGGGTTTACATCTTTACGTGGCTCTTTACCAAAAAATTCAGTCACATACTTTTGTACTAATGGCATACGTGTTTGACCACCAACCAAGATGATATCGTTGATATCATTAACGGTTAGGTCAGCATCGGCTAGTGCTTGCTTAAGCGGCTCTAACGTCGCTTGAACCATTTTTTCAACCAATGACTCTAATTTAGCACGGGTTAGTTTAATGGCTAAATGCTTAGGACCAGATGCATCCGCAGTCACGTAGGGTAAGTTAACTTCGGTTTGTTGCGCTGAAGATAATTCAATCTTCGCTTTCTCACCGGCTTCTTTCAGACGTTGCATTGCCAATGGATCTTTACGTAAGTCGATGCCACTGTCTTTCTTGAATTCAGCAACCAAGTAATTAATAACTTGGTTATCAAAATCTTCACCACCTAAGTGAGTGTCACCATTGGTCGCTAATACTTCAAAAGTATGTTCGCCATCAGCTTCGTCGATTTCAATGATTGAAATGTCGAATGTACCGCCACCTAAGTCATATACTGCAACAACGCTATCGCCTTTTTTCTTGTCCATACCGTAGGCAAGAGCAGCAGCAGTAGGCTCGTTGATAATACGTTTAACATCTAGACCGGCAATTCGACCGGCATCTTTAGTTGCTTGGCGTTGTGAATCATTGAAGTAAGCAGGTACGGTGATAACCGCTGCGGTGACTTCTTCGCCTAAGTAGTCTTCGGCGGTTTTTTTCATTTTTTTCAATACTTCAGCAGAAATTTGCGGTGGCGCCATTTTCTCGCCTTTCGCTTCTACCCATGCATCGCCATTATCAGCCTTAACAATGTTGTAAGGCATAATATCGATGTCACGTTGCACTTCTTTGTCTTCAAAACGACGACCAATCAAACGCTTGATAGCAAACAAGGTGTTTTTAGGATTGGTTACAGCTTGGCGTTTAGCAGGTGAACCCACTAATATTTCGCCGTCTTGTGTATAAGCGATGATTGAGGGAGTTGTACGATCGCCCTCTGCGTTTTCAATGACTTTGGCTTTGCCGCCGTCTAATATAGCAATACAAGAGTTAGTTGTTCCTAAATCTATGCCAATGATTCTACCCATTAGTTAATCTCCAAATATAGTTCTAAAAGCCTGTACACTTTGTGGGGTTATTATTTCTATTTTCAATATCTGTTAATAAAAATCTTATCTTTTTAGTGCACTTTTTTTGTTTAAGCTTGGACGTCAACACCACTTTCTGGTGCGCGTGTGACCATGACCATTGCAGGACGTAATAGGCGTCCGTTAATTTCATAACCTTTTTGCATCACTGCCATTACCGTATTAGGTGGTAATTCAGCATTTTCTTGCATACCCATAGCTTGATGTTGTTCTGGATTAAAAGGTTGCCCTTGCGGATCAATCACTTTCAAACCAAATTTTTCTATGGTGTTGACAAAAGACTTGAGGGTTAACTCAACACCTTCAACCACACCTTTTATTGCTTCATTAGTAGGATCGGCAACTTGTAAAGCCCGTTCCAAATTATCTGCTACAGGCAATAACTCACCGGCAAAACGCTCGAGAGCGAATTTACGTGCCTTGTCAATTTCACCTTCAGCACGTTTACGTACATTTTCTGCATCTGCAATTGCACGCATTACAGAATCTTTTTGTTCAGCAAATTTTGCTTCAGAAGCTTGTAACGCAGCTTCAAGTTCAGCAATACGCTGTTCTTCTGGACTCTGAAGTTCACCTTCAACGCCTTCCGGTATATTGGATGTTGCGTCTACTTGTTCAGCTGCTTGAGCCAATTCTTGTTCTTGTTCAGGTGTGGGTTTCGACATGCGTGACTCCGTTTTCTTTTTCTCTAGTGCAATATGGATTGCAGCTATTAATGGGGCTTGTTTTAGCGGCTTCAAGAGTAAAAACACGCAGATTTTAATATTTTATGCAGAAATTTACGTTTAGGCTTTAAAAACAGCGCTTTGCTGTAAGTTAGTGAACAGGTAAAGTACGACTTAACAGATTATTTTGGTTTACCTATGCTGAGTGTTTGGACAGTTTCCATTGCCGTTTTCTGCTATTTGCTATTATTGTTTGCACTGGCCTTTTGGGCCGACAAACGAAAACGAGCACAACAGCAACATCCTTATATCTACAGTTTAGCCTTAGGCGTGCACTGTACTTCATGGGCGTTTTTTGGCACCACTACCCAAGCGGCACAATATGGCTGGGCTTTTGTTCCCACTTATCTAGGTATAATTGCAGTTTTTTTATTCGCTCACCCCGTCCTTAGACGCATCGCCCTGTTATGTCATCAGCATCAAGTCAGTTCACTTGCTGACTTTATTAGCTTACGTTACGACAAATCACATTTGTTAGCCGCCTTAGTCACCATATTGTGTTTTATGGGGGTTATTCCCTATATCGCCTTGCAACTTGATGCTGTTACTCAAGGGATCAGTATTGTGGCGGGTTTAGATGCAGGTTGGTCAGCCAACATCGGGGCTTATGTGGCGGCACTGATGGCCTTGTTTGCGATATTATTTGGCACACGTTCTCTCAATTTAACCGAGAAACATCCCGGCTTAATGTTAACTATTGCCTTTGAATCGGTGGTGAAATTAGTTGCGCTCTTGCTGGTTGGTTTATATGTTTGCTACGGACTTTTTGATGGTGTGCTAGATTTATTAGGTCAAGCCCAAGCACATCCGCGCAGTCTACAAATTGTTGAGGCAGATTCGGCTTATTGGGTATTTGCCAGCCATGTATTATTGGGTATTTGCTCAATGTTTTGTTTGCCAAGGCAGTTCCACATCAATTTTGTTGAAAATAATGGCAGCGAAGAGTTACGCACGGCCCGTTGGTTGTTTCCTCTTTATCTAATTGCTATGTCACTTTTTGTTTTACCTATTGCCATTGCCGGTCACATTATCTTCAGCGGTGATCCGAGTGATATTAATTATATGAGCAGCGATACCTACGCCTTGGCGTTGCCTGTTGCCAGTGGCAACGCGAGCATTAGTTTAATTGCGTTTATTGGCGGACTCTCAGCCGCCACCAGTATGGTAATAGTTGCGACACTGGCCATGGGTATTATGATTTCGAATAATCTAGCCACCCCCCTATGGCTCAAAATTCAGCTGAAAACATTAATGCAACATAACCTCACGCCTAATGCGATTATGTTGATCAGACGTTTAACGGTTGTCGTGGTAATGGGCGTGGCCTTTGTCTACCATCAAGATATCAGCCAAGCTTCACCACTCGTTAATAGTGGCATCATTGCTATCGCCTTATTATCGCAAACAATGCCGATTATAATCGGAGGTTTGTATTGGAAAAAACGTAATAAAGTGGCAGCGCAAATCGCATTAATCGTCGGGGCGGCCTGCTGGTGTTATTGGTTATTATGGCCAAGCATTAAGGCCAGCTATTACTTTGACCAAGCCCCTAGTGATTTGCAACTGGCGCAAGGGTTTGCCTTAAGTTTATTGGTCAACCTTTCCTGTTTTGTATTAGTTTCATGGCTTTGGCCAAGTCAACGCAATAGCCTGCTTGATGCACAAGCACCTTTATTTACCGCTTTAAACAAGGCTACCAAGATAGCTAATTTATTAGCGATTACTGAAAAAGTGCTAGGTAAAGAGCGCCATTTGTCCTTATTAAAACAATTGCCACCCAATCAGCATGCCAACTATGCCAGCCCTAAATTACTCGACAGTATCGAAAGTGAATTAGCCGGACAAATAGGTAACGTCAGCGCTCGAATATTACTGTCAGCCATCGCTGAAAAAAAGGATGTGGCCTTGGCAGAACTGGTTGAATTGGTTGAAGAGGCCAATCAAACCTTTCATTTTAATCATGAAGTATTGCAGTCATCAGTAGAAAATATTCAACAAGGAATAAGTGTACTCGACAGTAATTTAACCTTATTGGCCTGGAATCAGCGCTATATTGAGCTATTTGCTTATCCGAATGGTTTTATCAAAGTTGGAATATCCATCCGGGAACTGTTGCTATTTAATGCTAAACGGGGTCTGTTTGGCGATAGTGGTGATATCGAACAAGAAATCGAAAAACGTATTGAATATATGCGCTCTGGCAGCCGTTACAAATTTGTCCGTGAGCAGGAAAATGGACAAGTGATTGAAGTTAACGGTAGCCCCTTACCCGGCGGCGGATTTGTTACGACCTACAGCGACATTACCGATTACATTAACATCCAACAACAACTGCAACAGGCCAAAGAACAGTTAGAATATCGAGTTGAACAACGCACTCAAGAACTACAAAGTGCCAATTTAGCCTTAGATGCTGCGCGCAAAGAAGCAGAACAAGCTAATGAAAGTAAAACAAAATTTTTAGCCGCTGCAGGCCATGACTTAATGCAACCTTTTAACGCCGCCAGCTTATTTGCCGCTTTACTAAAAGAAAAAGCACCTAATCAAGAGCTCGCCGATATGAGTCAAAGTTTAATTCAATCCCTCAGTAGTGCGGAAGAATTGCTTACCGCTTTACTCGACATGACTAAACTCGATTCTGGCGCACTCAAAGTAAACCAACAGGCTTTTTTCATCGATGATCTGCTGCGCCCCTTGGTTAATGAGTTTTCCCTATTGGCTCGGCAAAAGGGTTTAAGTTTGCATTACCTTCCGTGTTCGCTGGGTGTGGTGTCAGACAAAAAATTATTGCGCCGAGTCATACAAAACTTAGTGTCAAATGCTATCCGATACACCCAACAAGGCCGCATTTTAGTGGCGGTAAAACGTCATGGTTTTGAGTGTAAAATTCGCGTTATCGACACAGGTAGTGGCATCGCCTCAGAGCAACACCATGAAATTTTTAAGGAATTCAAACAACTTGATGGGCAACATAATTCACAAGGTTTAGGACTCGGTTTAACCATCGTTGAACGCATCAGTGGTTTATTAGAACACAAAGTTAATGTGCACTCTGTGGTTGATAAAGGTAGTTGTTTTGAAGTTTGCGTGCCGCTCAGTATAGAGGCTCCTATTTTGGTCAAACCAAGCCGCGAAAGCGTCATCGACAATTCACTATTGTTAAAACACAAAACGGTTTTAGTTATCGAAAATGAAGATCGTACCTTAGACGCCATCAATCAGTTACTCAGTAATTGGGGCGCGACAGTATTCGCCAGTAAAGATGTGAAACAAGCCATTAACGTATGTAAAAACGCTCCCGATTTAATGTTTTTAGATTATCATCTCGATGATGGATTGACTGGCGTTCAAGCCGCCCAACAATTACGTGAACATTGGCAAGATAGCACTCCAAACTTTGTCATACCCGGCATACTAAGCAGCGCTGATCGCAGTGAGCAGACTCGTAAGGAAGCTATTGATATGGCATTGCATTATCTGCCAAAGCCAATAAAAACCGCAGCCTTGAAGCGCCTGATAAAACAACTAAAAATATAATTAATAAATCCGTGGCAAATCAAAATTTGCCCAATATTTTTTGCCGCTAACTTGCTTAAGGGTTTAAAAGGGCTTGGTCTTGTTCGGCTGCTTCTGTCTTTTCCGCTGGTTTATCTTCCGCTTTAGGATTAACTGCCGAGATAATGGCTTTGTTTTGCTCTTTGCTCATTGAATAAATGCGGCTGATATAACATTTGAAGACTTGATTTTGTGGGGTATAAACTGAATCGAAGCCCGTGCTTAAACTGCCAGACATGCGTGAATCAATAACTAAAGTTGGTGAAAAATCCAGATCTTGACAGCGGGAGGCTAACTTCACTAAATAAGGCCTAAATGGAGAGGTTCGTAAGATCAAATATTGATCACTTAATGGCGTCCAGCTGTCCAAATTAAAGGCAGTGATTGTGCTGCGTTGTTCTAATTTTTCATCTGTAATATAGGCTTCTATAATCGATGATTTTTCAGTTTCAGATAAGTTGCGAGAGGCGCAACTGGTCAAGGCTAAACAAAGCAATGACAACACAATTAGTTTTTTCATAACGCTTTCCAACATAAATAGAACTTGATGTCGTGTTTTGAACCCGCGCTAAAGCATTTGGTTCCCATCAGAGCGTAAATGTTTATTTAATTACCTGCTTGATAGCGCAATAACTTATAATGCTCCGGGCAAGTTGGTTGCCGCATAGCGATTAAGTATACGAAATGTTAGTACACGACCCTACCCTCATTTTTTAATTAGGTACCATTGATATAATGCATATACAAAATTTGCATAAAAACGGTTACGACTTCGCTCTTTTGAGCCAGACTTACCCCGCTGTAGCTAAATTTGTGATTCAAAAGCCAGACGGCGGTAGCACCATTGATTTTAGCCAGCCTTTAGCAGTTAAAACACTGAATGCGGCCCTACTGGCCCATTATTACAATATTAAAAACTGGGATATTCCTGCCGGTTATCTTTGCCCACCGGTACCGGGGCGGGCAGACTATATTCACCATATAGCTGATTTAATAAAGGTAAAACAAAGTGATACAGCCATTAGCGGATTGGACATTGGAGTAGGCGCTAATGCAATCTACCCTATTATTGGTAGCCAAATATATGGTTGGAAGTTTGTTGGCAGTGAAGTCGATCCTGTTTCAGCAAAATCAGCCGCTAATATTGCCAACAACAACCCTACTCTTAGTCCCTTTTTGAGTGTGCGCCGGCAATACCTTAGCCAAGATATATTTACAGGCATTATTGGTCCGCAAGATGCATTTACCTTTACCATGTGTAATCCACCTTTTCATGCCAGTGCTGCGGCAGCAAGCCAAGCCAGTCAGCGTAAAAATGTCAATCTAGCCAGAAATAAAAATAAACGCCAAAGTATGACTGACAAGGCTAAAACGAGTGACAAGTTCCAATCCAATTTTGCCGGACAACATAATGAATTATGGTGTATCGGAGGAGAACTCGCTTTTATTCAACAAATGATTATCGAAAGTAAAAGCTACGCTAAACAAGTACAATGGTTTACGAGCTTGGTATCAAAAAAGGAAAATCTGAAGCCTATCTATACACATTTGGCTTATGTTGAGGCCATTGAAATTAAAACTGTTAATATGACTCAAGGCAGCAAAACAAGTCGTTTTGTGGCATGGCGATTTTACTAAACTCCAAATTAGGAATACAAATGAGTGGAAATAACCGAGCAAACGTAAAAATCGGTGCAACAGTATCAGTGGTACTCAAAGAAGATCAACGAAGCGGACAACTGACCGAAGGTGTGGTAGCGCGTATTTTAACCAACTCGGCTAATCATCCACACGGAATTAAGGTGAGACTTGAAGATGGTCAAGTGGGTAGAGTCAAAAAAATTCACAATGACAGCAACTAAGGACTCATCATCTTTTTACAAAGATAGATATCTTAAGACAATTAACTTTATTTAGTCTGCCACTAACAGTTGCTTAAACATTACGCCCGCTTGAGTCCGATTATTAAATCCCAGTTTGTGCAATACCGCCGAAACATGTTGTTTGATAGTTGATTCACTGACATCTAACTCATAGGCAATTTGTTTGTTTAACAAACCGTCTGCCATCATTTGCAATACTTTAAACTGGTGAGGCGTCAGCTGGGTCAACTTATTAGCAAAGTCTTTGTCTGCAGGACTATCAAGCTGCTCAACTTGTTTAGCCATATCAGCAGGTACCCATAACTGCCCTTCTAATATTTCACGTACTGCGTCACCAATCACCGGTAAAGGGGTTGATTTAGGAATATACCCACTTGAACCAAAGTCGATGGCTTTGCGCATTAAGGCAGGATTTTCTTCGGCTGAGACGATAACGACTAAAATGTCAGGATATTTATTACGTAAGTTAGTCAAACCGGTTAAACCATCGTTACCGGGCATTTTTAAATCTAAAAATATCAGCTCTACATCTGGATTCGTTTCGAGCAGGCGCAAAGTGTCATCAAATGAAGATGATTCTAATATATTGTTACCCAGTATACCTACAATTGCTTGTTTAAGGGCCAGGCGAAATAAGGGGTGATCATCTGCAACAATGGCTTTGGTATTCATAGGAAGCTTGTCTCTTGGATATAAAGAAGATTCAACAAAATACTAGTAGTTGATTAACCACAAGCATACCTTGAGCAACACCACACAAGTCAAGTTTCTCTTTACATTTTCTACGTTAGTAACAAAAAAGCGACCTAAAAAATCAGGTCGCTTTACTTGGACACACACTAAAAAACACTTTACATAAACTCAGGCTTAAAAACGATAACCCACTGTTAGGCTCACAGTACGCGGATCGCCATAGTAGCCAATTAGAGTAGTATCGCCCCCTAAACCAGGCGCGTAACTACCATCGTCATTAACGCCGACAAAGTTATAGCCGCCGACTAGATATTCTTTATCGGTCAAGTTCTTACCGTGTAAGCTTGCATACCAATGACCATCTTCATGCTGCCAACTAACACTCATATTTAACATACCGTAACCGTCTTCTTGCAATAAATCGCTGTCCTCAAACAAACGATAATCATCACGGTAGTAATAATTGGCATTAACAATGAAATCACCTACACCACTTTCAATGACGTAATTTGCCGAGAAATTCATGGTGTATTTAGGCGTATTAGAAATACCTAATAAAGGTGGCACAGAGTTATTTTCTTCAATTTTTGAATCGAAAGTACCTAAGGCAACATCAAACGTCAGATTATCACTGGCCACATAAGTAATTTCAGCTTCTATCCCTTTGGCAGAAGACGCTGCTACGTTGGCTAAATACTGATTTAACACGGTCGCGTCGTCACTGGGTATAACACCAATGTATTGACGGTCTTTATGATCTAGTGAGAATAAAGTTAGATTAACCCGCAAGTTATCAGACCAGTCGCTTTTCATCCCTACTTCAATTGAATCAACAATTTCTGGATCGGCAGCCGGTTCATTTAAGGTTGCTCTTGGATTAAAAGTACCAGATTTAAAGCCCTGAGAATAACTAGCAAAGAACATTAGGTCAGAATTAGCTTGATACTCCAAACCAACACGCGGAGTAAAGCGTGACCAACTTTGAGATTTAGCTTTATCTAAGGTGCCGTCGTCATTTGAATCTTCGCCTAACACTTTAGGAACTAAGTTACCATCGGGTCGCGTATAACCGGGGATCCAGCCTGATTCCGGATAAACACTAGCGAACACTAAGCCATTATTAACATCGGCTTGTTTTTCTTCATTGGTATAACGGGCACCAACAGTTAAAGACAACTGCTCGGTCAAATCAAACGAACCTTGCACGTAAGCAGCGGTACTGTTGCTGTTATTACAACCTGACACTTCTCTAGTCAAGCCAGGTAAACCTAAGCTTCGCCCGAACACACCAAGTATGGCTTCAAATTGTCCGCATGACTCACCGTCATAGGCATAAATACCACTGACGATTGACATACCATCTGCACGATAATTTAATTGAATTTCGTGGGTGGTATTATTGTCATCATAGATCGCCGGTACATCAAAGATATCAAGAGGGGTATTGTCAAAATCGATATTAGTTGGTGAATAACTTTCACGCTTCGCGCCAATATACTTTAGGGCGAGATTATCATTAATATCCCAGTTAGCGGTCAAGCTAATGCCTTCTAGTTCAACTTTGTTTTCAGTCGGTAAACTGGTGTAAGAATCAAACACACTGGCTGGCACGGGTGCATTGGTCAAAATACTAGGGACTAAACGATAACCGCCTTTGGCATTGGAGTCGTCCGTTGTCTTATCCCATGCTAAGCGGAAAAACAAATCATCAGACGGGGTGAATTCTAAGGTTACGCGGGTAGCGCTTAAGTCTTTGTTATAGTTTTCTAAATCTTGGTTGGGTAAGGCAGACACTAAATATTCACCAAAACCATCACGACTCAAGTTTGCATAACCAAAACCAATATATAACTTGTCTTCCATTAATGGATATTGACCCGTTACTTTAAGGTCTTGCTGAGCATAACTACCTACAGTGCCTTTGACGTTAAGTTCAGCATCACCGCTCATAGGTTTGGTCACATATTTAATGGCGCCACCTATGGTATTTTTACCGTACAGTGTTCCTTGTGGACCACGCAGTACTTCAATGCGAGATACATCAAGTAAATCTAATACTGCGCCTTGAGGACGAGCAACATAAACGTCATCAATGTAAATACCAACGCCAGGCTCATATCCCCATAAAGGATCTTGTTGGCCTACACCACGAATAAATGCAGTAAGAGTAGAGTTGGTGCCTCGGCTGTTTTGCAACGTCGTGTTTGGCGAAAATTGTTGAATTTCGGTTAATACTGAAATGCCTTTCTCGTCTAACTCAAGGCCACCGATAGAGGTGACTGAAATCGGTACTTCTTGCAAACTTTCCACCGTTTTACGGGCGGTCACTTCGATACGTTCCAAGCCTTTTTTATCGGCTGCAGTCTCTTGTTCTTGAGCCATTACGGGTAAACCGGCCAATCCGGTTGCGACAGCTAAGGCACAGAGTGAACGTGGATATTTAATTAATGTGCGGGTAGAAAATGATGTTTTACTGGTGTTATTCATAACGAGTCCTGTTTACATGATTTTAATTATTTTTTTACGTTTTGCCTACGATCAACCGCACTTTAGATCAGTTCTTAACAAAGGTATCTAGTACCATAGTACTATGGGAAATTATCTGGTATCACCACACAATACGCTGGCTTTACCTTAGGTCTACGATCATTGACTTAACTTTAAAGGATAGCTGTATGCTCAGTTTACTCGGTTTATTAGGCGGATTAGCCCTGCTAATTGTGTTAACAATTCGCGGTACCAATTTGTTTATTGCCGCCCCTCTTTGTGCGTTATTAGTGGCGCTGACAAATGCAATGCCTGTTTTTATCGGTGATGGCAATTTTGTCACTTTATATATGCAAGGTTTTGCAGGTTTTATTGCCTCGTGGTTTTTTATGTTTTTACTGGGCGCACTGTTTGGTAAATTTATGCAAGATTGTGGGGCAGCCGACGCAGTCGCTCATTGGATTGTAGGTAAACTAGGTAGAAAAAATGCTGTGATCGCGGTCATTATCGCCTGTGCTATCTTAACTTATGGCGGCGTTAGCTTATTTGTGGTGGCGTTTTCGGTTTATCCCATGGCTGTCAGTTTATTTAAAGATGCTAATTTACCCCGACGCTTTATTCCCGCTGTGTTGGCCTTTGGTTCCGTTACCTTTACCATGACTTCAGCAGGTTCGCCGGAAATTCAAAATTGGATCCCAATTAAATTTTTAGGCACCTCGCCTTTTGCGGCTTGGGAAGTAAGTTTAGTGGTCGCCATATTTATGGCAACCTTCGGCTATTGGTGGTGCAAACGCATGATCGATAACGCAGTTGCCAATGGAGAACATTTCGAGCATAAGGATCACGATCCAGAAATTATCGAACGTAAACTACCCCATCCTATCACTGGGATTATTCCCTTACTTGTGGTGTTAGTACTATCGTTTTTATTACATGATAGCCTACAACAATTAGCCTTAATTATTGCTTTAGGAGGCGGTGTATTAACCCTAGTAACGATTAATTACCGCTATTTTCTGAATATTCAAGACGCCATCAATCTAGGCACAACCGGTGCCTTAATAGCCATTGGTAATACTGCTGCCGTGGTGGGTTTCGGTAGTATTGCTAAATCAACTGATGCGTTTCAAAACGCAGTTGAATTAATGACACAAATCCCAGGTTCTCCGTTAATCGGGGCGGCTATTGCCATCAGTGTTATCGCAGGTATGACAGGTTCCGCGTCGGGCGGTCAAGCTATAGTATTGCCACTGATTGCGCCACATTACTTGGATCAAGGGGTTGACCCCGAAGAGTTGCATCGTATTGCTGCTATTTCTTCTGGTGCATTAGACTCATTACCACATAATGGCTATGTTGTGACGACAATTAGAGCGATTTGTCATGAAACTCATCAGCGTGCCTATTGGGCTGTTGGCGCTTTAACGGTGGTCGTTCCTCTACTTGGTCTTAGTCTGGCCGTTGCCTTGTTTTCATGGTTTTAATGATAAAGAGAAGCGAATAAAAAATGATATATAAATTTATTATAGGCTGTTGTTTGCTCTTTAGTTTGAGTGCACAAAGTGAATTATTGGTGGACAAACAGCGCTTTGAAATTGACGAATTTACTACTTTTGGTGGCAAAACCATTAAGCAGCTTGCGGTGGGATTCGAAAGTTACGGAGAGCTGAACAGCAAAAAAGATAATGTTATTTTGATAACCCATTATTTTTCAGCCAATTCTCATGCGGCAGGAAAATATTCTAAAGACGATGCCCAAGCAGGTTATTGGGACGCGATTATTGGACCCGGCAAAGCAATTGATACTAATGAATATTTTGTCATCAGTGTCGACACCTTAGTCAACTTAAACGCCAATGATCCTCACACCATTACAACGGGTCCAGCATCTATCGACCCAGATACAGGCAAACCCTACGGGCTTACCTTTCCCGTCGTGACGATCCGCGATTTTGTTAACGTGCAAAAAGCCTTGCTTGAATCTCTTGGCATTAGCCAATTGCATGCCGTGGTTGGGGCATCAATGGGCTCAATGCAAGCTATAGATTGGGCGGCCGCTTATCCAGAGTGGGTACCTCGTATGATTTCAATTGTGGGTAGTGGTGAAACCGACGATTGGGGCAGCAGTATGTTAGAACAATGGTCCATTCCAATCCGCCTCGACCCCAATTGGCAGCAAGGCAACTATTATGATTCTGAAGCTCCGACTGAAGGACTCACCAGTGCTTTAATGTTTATTACTCAAGCGGCTCTGACTCCCGAATTTTTTAATCAAGTAGCGCAAACAAACGACATTGAACGCCAAAAATCCCAAGCGTTAATCTTGCAAGATATTAATCAATCACCTGCCATTGTCACTTGGTTGCACGAACGAGCAAAACAACGCGCGGCCTTAATGGATGCCAACCACTTATTATATTTAGTCAGAGCCAATCAACTTTTTGTTGCTGGTCATCAAGGTGAGCTCGCCCTAGGATTAAAAAACTTAAAAGCCAAGACCCTATTTTTACCCTCGGATAATGACCTCTTGTTAATGCCTTATTTGGCCAAACGGGCTCATCAAATCCTAATAGAACAAGGTAAACACAGTGAGCTTATCGAGTTAGAAGGCAACTTAGGTCATTTAAATGGCGTATCGCTTATTAGCCAGCAAGGTCAAAAAATTAAACAATTTTTACAGCAATAGGTAATTGATATGAAAAACAAACTGTTATTTTTGGTCTTAAGTATCAGTGCTAGCGGTGTATTTGCCTCACCACAACCGCTTCAACTTGATCTAGAGCATATTAGTGTTTCAGGGCTTTCGAGTGGTGGTTATATGGCCAATCAATTTCACATCGCTCACTCAGATTGGGTTAATAAAATAGGTATTATCGCTGGCGGCCCTTATTTCTGCGCGCAAGGCAGCATTAAGACTGCCCTTGAGCACTGTGTTAATAAGATGGTTAATCCCATCGAACTCGATAGCTTAAATAAGCAAGCGACAAACTATGCCTCTGAAAAAAAGATCGCCCCTTTAAGTGAACTAAAAAATAGCAAGGTATGGCTCTTTCATGGACAACAAGATAACAAAGTAATGCCCGCAGTAAGCCAAGCGCTTTATCAGCAATATGTTGAATGGGTTGGCAAAGACCACGTGGCTTATGTCAGCGATATTGCGGCGTCACATTTGTTCCCCACCCTAGATTATGGCGGAGATTGCCAAGAGTCCGTATCTCCCTATATAGGCAACTGCCAATATGATGCGGCAGGTGCCATGTTAGGTTTTCTATTTAATGAACTGGCACCGCGAGTTTCGCAACCTCAAGGCAAAGTCATTGAGTTGGATCAGCAGAAACTTGGTGGTCAAACCGCTGACACCCTAGCAGACAAAGGTTACGCCTATATTCCGCAAACTTGTGCCTCAGGTGCAACGTGTTCACTGCATATTAGTTTTCATGGCTGTAACCAAAATGCACAAAGTATCCAGCAGCAATATGTCGAACACTCGGGACTCAATAATTGGGCAGACAGTAATCACATGGTGGTGCTCTATCCACAAACTAAAAACTCCACCTTTTTGCCTCTTAATCCACAAGGATGCTGGGATTGGTGGGGTTATGCTGATGAAAACTATGCCACACAAGACGGCAAACAAATTCAAGCAGTAAGACAACTGGCGAATGCCTTACAACATTATTCATTTCAATAGGAAGGCACAATGCAGTCAAAAAACATTCTCATTACCGGAGGAGCCAGTGGTATTGGCTTTGGTATTGCTAAACAACTAGCTTCTGCTGGTCATCAAATTATCATTGCTGATTTACAATTAGGTGCTGCTCAAGCTGCCGCCCAAACCCTAAATGAGTTAGGCTTTAAAGCATCAGCGATTGAAGTAGATGTTAGTCAAGCAGCGCAAATAGCCTCCTTACCTGTCCAGCTTCTACCACTAAAAATAGATGTCCTAATCAACAATGCCGGTATTCAGCATGTCGCTCGTTTAGAAGACTTCCCGGCCGACAAATGGCAGCAATTGATCAACATTATGTTGGTAGGACCCGCCTTATTAACTCAGGCATTTTTACCCTCAATGCGCGCACAAAACTATGGCCGTATTATCAATATAGGTTCAGTTCACTCGCTGGTTGCCTCCCCTTTTAAGTCAGCCTACGTGGCCGCTAAGCATGGTTTATTGGGCTTTGCAAAAACCGTCGCACTTGAAACCGGAGACTGCAATATCACCATCAATACCATATGCCCCGCTTATGTGCGTACTCCTTTGGTAGATAAACAAATCGCAGCACAAGCAATTGAACATGGCATAAGTGAAACTGAAGTAGTCAACAAGATCATGTTAGAGCCCATGCCCAAGAAAGCTTTTATTGAAATGGATGAGCTAGGTGCAACTGCTGCGTTCCTGATAGCCGATACGGCTCGTAATATTACCGCTCAAACCATGGTGCTTGACGGTGGTTGGACTGCTAGATAATAGTTATTTTTGGGATAAACCGGCGGTGTATTTAACCAATATGTGGTTAGATCCACCGATTATTTTATTGATGAAGATGAGATGAAATCTTAACTCATTGAATATAAACAAAAATAAACATTGGTCTAATATCTGCTTAATATCCTATAGATATGTTATTCACTACACCTAAAATTAAGGAGAAAGTTATGGATGAAGGTATGATTTTTGTCATGATTATTTTGTTTGCGTTTGTATTACCCATCGTCATTTATGGAACATGGACCTCACACAAAAAAGATATGGCAAAGTTAAACGCCAGTTTGAACGACTCAGAAAAAAATAACCTTAAGAATGAATTAGCGGCAATGAAGTCGCGACTAGAAGTATTAGAAGCCATCGTGACAGACAAAAAATATCAATTGTCTGAAGAAATTTCGAGTTTACACAAAGCACAAAGGTCGTCAATTAATTAAGATAAATTGGTAATATCGAATTATCAGTAATACACAGTCGCATGAAAACAAGCTGGCTATTTGTCAGCTAGCATTGACCGACAACCTTGTCTGCTCGGTCATTTATGCGATTTTTTAGTTTGATCAAACGTTGAAAAATACCCCCACTAACTATTCTCTTTTGAAAACGTCGACAATCGCCTGCATCGATGCCCTTCAAAGGCAGCGGAGTAAAGACTTTACTTCTACTATTATGAATAGTCACACCTATATTCCTTACGACAAACTAAACATGGCGAAAAGTTCATATTTTTTGGGTTTATTACCTTTTAAATATTGATCTAGGTAATACCCTTGTGGTCTGATCAGCCCCCTCTGAAGTATTTTAAATAAGGCGGCGTTTTGAACGACCCTATTATCCCCTTGGTTGCTGTTGGTTTAATATCTATCGCTTGCCAGTTTTTTGCTTATAAAATTAAACTCCCAGCAATTCTGCCCTTGTTAGTAGTAGGCATAATTGTTGGACCTGTCACCGGAATGCTAAATGCAGACGATTTATTTGGTGATTTACTTTTCCCTATCGTATCTTTATCTGTGGCGATTATCTTATTTGAAGGGGCATTAACCCTTAAATTTGAAGATTTAAGTGGTCATGGCTCCATGGTGCGAAATCTATGTACCGTTGGGGTATTAATCACATGGGGGATTGTGGCGCCAGTAGCTCATTATGCCTTGGGCATGTCGTGGGAACTGGCCTTTCTGTTTGGTGCTATTGTAACCGTTACCGGGCCCACTGTTATCATACCGATGTTACGTACCGTCAGACCTAGCAGTAAATTGTCTAATATTCTGCGCTGGGAAGGTATTGTCATCGATCCTATCGGTGCCTTGTTAGCGGTTCTAGTCTTTGAATACTTAGTCGCTACGCAAAATGCACTCAGCCATACCCTTTATGCCTTCGGTGCAACTTTGTTGGTTGGATTTGGCATTGGAGCCTCTGTAGGCTATTTGCTCGGACAAATGTTACGGAATAATTGGGTGCCACATTATCTGGTTAATACTGCTGTATTAACCTTGATGTTGGGCGCGTTTGCTGGTTCTAATCTGCTTGCTCATGAGTCAGGTCTGTTAACGGTTACCGTTATGGGTATGTTTCTAGCTAATATGCGTAATGTAGACGTTGATGATATTCTTGAGTTTAAAGAAACCCTCAGTGTTTTGTTGATTTCTGGCCTATTTATTTTATTGGCCTCGCGCATCAGTCTCGACTCCCTCATTCATGTTGGTTGGGGCTCTATCTTAGTCTTGATTGCTATAATGTTTGTTGCTCGTCCTGTGTCAGTGTTTATCTCATCTTTAGGTACAGGGCTTAATTGGCGCGAAATTGCCTTACTCAGCTGGATTGCACCACGCGGTATTGTTGCCGCTGCTGTATCAGCCTTATTCGCTTTAAAACTTGAAGCCTTAGACTATCAACAAGTCGACTTATTAGTACCTATGGTCTTTTTGGTTATTATCGCCACAGTTGTTATTCAAAGTTTAAGTTCAGTGAAAGTGGCAGAGTATTTGAAAATTCGTTCAGCTGCACCTAATGGCTTTTTAATTTTTGGTGCCGGACAATTTAATCGGATGTTCGCCAAAGAGTTACGCTCCTATGACGTACCCGTACTGCTGGCAGATACCAACTGGGACGCCCTGCGTTTAGCTAGAATGGATAATATAAGTACATATTTTGGCAATCCGATGTCAGATCATGCTTCACGCAAACTCGATTTAACCGCCTATCGTAAAGTGTTGATTATGTCTCCCTATAAACAACTGAACCCAATGTTAACCTATCATTTTGAATATGAATTAGGTAAAGGCACCGTATTGGGTTTGAGTAATAATGAGCAACAACAAAGACCGAGTCATCAGGTTTCAGGCTCATATACTAAAAATTTAGGTTTGTTTGCCGACGGTATTACTTACGGTAAATTAGCGAGCTGGGTGACCAAAGGTGCCAAAATAAAAACGACCCGTCTGAGCGAAGAGTTTAACTATGAAGCTTATCAACTTGAATATGCTGACAGAGCATTAAAATTGGCCGCCATCGACACTCAGGGTCAAGTGACGCTATTTACCACCAATAATAACATCAAACCCAAGTCTGACTGGCGCATAGTGAGTTTAATTACTGGCGATAAGAAGGTTGAACCCGTGTTTATTCCAGTAGAAACCAACAAAGACGAGATAGCCTCGACGCTGACAAGTGAGGCAAAACCAGCCGCCATCTAGCTTACTTAAAATCGCTTTTAGCAACATTGTTTATACTGACTTTTTTAAACATATTTCTAAAACAAAACTTTTACCGTTTTATGCTAAAAGAAAAACAATGAGGTACATTATAATGAAACACAGTCTTCCTTGGACAATTTGCCTAGTGTTAACGAGCCTTTTAGGCAGTGGTGTTACCGTTGCCAACGATGATAGCCATGATAGCCATGATAAGTATCAACGGCCTAATTTACCCTTAAGGCCAGCTCACACTTACTCCATTGTTGCTCGCGACGCTGCGACTGGTCAATTGGGGGCTGCAGTGCAATCACATTGGTTTTCCGTCGGAGCGGATGTTATCTGGGCCCAGCCTGGCGTTGGTGCCGTGGCAACACAAAGCTTTATTGAAGTGAGTTATGGTCCACTGGGTCTGGCCATGATGGAGCAAGGCAATAGTGCGGAACAAACACTGCAGGCATTATTGGCCAAAGATGAGCATCAAAATGTTCGTCAAATAGGCATGATTGACGCCAATGGTAATAATGCCGTACATACTGGGGCGCTGGCAATTAATGCTCATTGCGACATTGTTGGTGAAGACTTTACAGTACAAGCGAACTTGATGGAAAAAGCCTCTGTCTGTCAAGCCATGGCAAGTGCTTTTCTTAGCAGTAAAGAGGATTTAGCCGGGCGTATGATGGCTGCTTTACAAGCGGCACAAGCAGAAGGCGGTGATATTCGTGGTAAACAATCTGCTGCAATGTTAGTCGTTGAAGGTGATAAAGGCACGCCGGTATGGAAAGGTCGCGTGGTCGACTTGCGGGTTGAAGACAATGTTGAACCCATTAGTGAACTTAGTCGCTTATTACATGTTGCTCGCACTTACCGCAAGATGACAGAGGGTGATGACTTGATGACAATAGGCAAAATTGATGAAGCACTAGCAGCTTATTCTGCAGCAGAAGCGATGATGCCAGATAACCATGAAGCCATCTTTTGGCACGCTGCGACATTAGCTGCGGTGGACCGCGTTGATGAAAGCCTACCGCTGTTTAAAAAAGCATTTGCCCTACATCCGCTTTGGAGAGATCTTGTACCTCGTCTACCCGCATCTAACTTATTACCCGATGATGCAGCGTTAATTAGTAAGATACTAGCGGTTAAATAAACCACATAGCCACAACGATATTTTGTTTCATACAACTACAATTGTATGCTTATAGATGCTTTTTGGTGTGGCGATTTTTGCCACGCCTAGTTTCGACAAAGGCAACATTAACTGTATCCAGCTGCAAAAACAAAACATCACTTGCTCAGTGTTGTAGCATGGGTAAACTGAGCTCCTCAGTATGTAAATTGAAATATTGACCTAATTTATGAGTACTAGTCTGAATTACAAAGATAAATACGGTAGTTATCAACTTAGTATCGAACACGGAATTATCTGCGCCATCATAGAAGGTGCTGTGGGTGAGAGCTTTTCACGTCGCTATAATCAAGATTTTTGTGCACTCATTGCTCAATTAGACCAAGAGAAATGGGGTCATTATGCCGATTTTACCTTGTGTGAAGCGATGACTGAAGAAGCACAACACAAATCAATCGAATTACATAATTACGCAATACTGAAAGGCTGTGTGGCCTCCGCCTATCAGATAAGTTCAGCCTTATTGACCAGTCAGGTGAATAGTGTACGCCAAGCAAGTCATCTACCCTTGCCCATCAATCAACGCATTTTTGCCACGAAGTCGGAATGCATGACGTTTATCAACAACGAATTAGCCGATAAAACTAATTCCTAAGCTCCTCACCGACCTGTTGTTTGCAGTTATTGACCATAATTAATAACTGGGCGGCCGCTTTAGCATCACATAATGCTCGGTGATGGCTCGTTAATTCGATATCAAACTCACGACAAAGTTTACCTAAGGAATAGGACGTCAAACCAGGGAAGTATTTTCGCGTCTCTCTGACGGTACACAATTTTGGCATACTAAAAGGCCTACCGAGTCGTTCATACTCTAATTTAAAAAAACCATAATCAAAGTTAACATTGTGCGCGACAAAAACACTGCCCTGCATAAAAGCCTCAAGTCGATCAACAACTTCACAAAAAAGCGGCGCATCACTTACCATCTCATTACTAATACCGGTTAACTGAGTAATAAATTTTGGTATATGGCGTTGCGGATTAATTAAACTTGACCAAGTATCAACCACCCGACCATTGACCACTTTAACTGCGCCAATTTCGGTAATACGATGGCCTGCCGTTTTCCCTCCAGTTGTTTCAACATCAATCACAACATAAGCTTGCTCAGGATTAATCGCCCAGCTTACGCGGCATATTCCCACATCAAAACCAGCATTTTGCAGCGCCTCCATAGTCACTAATTGATTTGGGCGAATCACATCACCTTGAGCTTTAACTTCTTCAAAACGCAATTTGCCATCTTCAATAATCATTAAATCAGGATAACCATCACGTAAGTCATGATAGTTTTTTGTCATGGCGCGCAAATGCCTTATAACGGCTTGTGGAGGGGCAGACATGAGAAATTGTTTCAAAATTAATAATAGTTTGCTGTGCCAACGAAACATGCCATTCGGTTGACCGTAATATCTTGCGGCTACTTTTGCTAAATAACTGATTGCTTTGTCTGGCTCGTTGAGCAGAGCTAATTTAGTTTCAAGGAGCGGTCCTAATGTGGCATATACCCGATTTTCACGCACTGAGGCAGGCCGACGATCAAATTCACAGGCAATCGCTTGTTCATCTTTATGAAATAATTCCGGCCAGAAAAATAGTGCAAATAGAGCATTAAATAAACGATTTTCTGTGCGTATTGCAATTATTTGTCGCTGTTGGTAGTGGGCTTTTACGCCTTTTTCAGGACTGTCGCGGAATATTTCATCAAGCCAAATTTGCTGAGTAGATTGGCGCAATATTTGGGTTAATTTACTCAATTTAGCTTGCTGAAATTTACGTTGGTAAAAGTCTTCTGCAAAAGCACACAAACTAGCGTCTTTACTGTGCAATAAAATCACTTCAAGTTCTGCTTTAACCTCTTCTTTTGCGCCAGTTTTATACTTTTCTCGCAGGTACTTTTGTTGGGCCTTAGCCAATTGTGAATAGCTAAGACAAGTCAGTCCTAGTTGTACATTAGACTTAATTAATTGTTTACCTAATTCATAATAATACTCATTGGCATAGCGATTTGCTGTCTCGCCCTGCGGCGCTAGATACTCTGCTTGGGCCCATTCAATCAGTTGCATTGAATTAGTAACTTGGTGTTTTATGACTTGCAATTTTTGCGCATAATTATATGCCTCTTGCGCTTGGCAAGCGTGACTAAATCTCGCCACTAAAACATCACTGCTATTTCGAGTTTTCAATACACCTAAGTCGCGCATGGAGAATTTATCCAAGCCGCTATTGAGCTCGCCAAAATATAAAAAAAGTAAATACTGCCAAATTTCAACAAAACCCTTAACGATATAAGGCTTAGCTGCAGCGCTTGATACAAGGGTATTTGCCAACGGATGTTCACTTGCCGTTAACAGCAACTGAGTTTTGGAACTTGAGGCAGAATACTCAGCGTTTAACTGATGTTTTAGTAAATCAATTAATTGTATTTTACTTAGGCTGGGCAACCAGATTAAATAATCTGCTGTTTGCAAAGGTCGCAGTAATTGCACCTTGAGCAGGGTATCAATCTGTTGTTGTACATTAAGTATTTCTGTATAGCTTAATTTATTACGATCAAGCACCGTGCCTTTACGATTAATCACCCTCACCAACATACACAAAGTATCGTGCTCTAGGGCGTCTACTTGCTGAATAAATGCAAGTTGTTCAGTGGTTAATAAGCCTAAACAATATTGCTTTAAATAAGCCATAAACTCTTGAAAGTGACTTAAATAATATTTACTGGGTAATTCTCGCAACGCTAAAATCTCGTTAGTGATGGGCTATTTATGATTCATGGTTAGAATAGGAATTGAAAATAACTCACGCTTATCTATACAGTAGTTTATACAGTATAAATAAGACTAAGATCAACAGAAAAAATGGCGTTGAATACGCAGAAGATTGAAACTTGAAATTAAAAAAACCGATACTTTAATTGTATATACCGGCTTAATACTGCAGCTTAGGCTTTTTATTAGTTAGGGCAAACAAGCTAATTACCAACTAATATCATCAGGAATTTGGTAATCCGCATACCAATCATCTGCTTCACTGCTAATTTTGTCTTCAGCGCTGATGTTGTCAACCCGATATACCACAACATGTGCATCACGCTCAGTAATTTTATCGGCCACCGGCATTGGCACTAACTCGTAACCTTGCTCGTATTTAACAATGGCAAGTTTACCTTGTGAAATAGATTTTTGCGTATCAATACTGACATACATGCGCTTAATCAAGGTACCATCGGTAAAATTACACACCACATCTCCTTTACCTCGGGGCTGCTTGTTAACGCTAATCAACTGTTTGATCTGCGCAACAACAGCTTTCTTTTCAGCTTCTCGTTTGGTCTGTTGATTCAACTCACGATCTTTGGCTTTTTTCGCCTCAATAGCGAGCGCTGCTGCAGCCTTTGCCTCGTCAGTTTCAATCACATTGTGTCTTTGCTGAGCCTTAGCTTGTTGATGTTTTTGCAGTTTAACTTGTTTGACCTTCTTTTTGTCGGTCAAGCCCGCTTTGAGTAACTGCTCTTGCAGTGATAATGCCATGTTACTTACCCATTTTATAAATAAAAAAGCTCGATAGCAGTGCTATCGAGCAGGTTTAAGTCCGATTGCTCAGGACGCTGTTATGTTGTTTTTTTACGTTTGTCTTCTGCTTTCCACTTTTTGCCGTCATACCAAGAAGACCAACCTGTGGCCTTGCCTTCGGCATTTTCTGACATCACATATTGCTGCTTAGTTTTGCGGCTATAACGCACTAAAGTCGCATTACCATCAGGGTCTTTAGCGGGTGCATCTGCTAGGTAATAAAACTTCTCCGACAACCTATCCCTAAACTTGGCCAACTCCTTGACCAAGGGGGCCCGCGTTTCTCGTGATTTAGGGAAATTGTGTGCCGCCAAAAAGATCCCAGCAGCCCCATCTCTCAATACAAAGTGCGCATCAGACTTTTCACAGGTTAACTCGGGAAGATCAACTGGATCCTCCTTGGGAGGCGCGGCTTCACCGCTTCTTAGTAACTTGCGAGTATTTTTACATTCTTCATTAGTACAACCAAAATATTTACCAAAACGGCCGTTTTTCAACTCCATATTGGCACCACATTTGTCGCACTCTAATAAAGGCCCTTCGTAACCTTTTATCTTAAAGGTACCTTCCTCAACAAAAACACCTTCGCAAGTAGGAGTATTACCACACACATGCAGCTTGCGGCCCTCATCAACCAAGTAACTATCCATAGCGGTACCACAAATACCACAACGACGTTTAGCTCTGAGTAATTCAGTTTCTAACTCTTCTTCGTCATCGACTTTAACAACGTCGTCGCCAGATACCAAATTCATGGTACCCGTACATTTTTCCTTGGGTGGCAAGTTATAACCAGAACACCCTAAAAACACACCGGTACTGGCGGTACGAACATTCATTGGTCGACTACATATTTTACACTCAATCACCGTTGGTACAGCTTGATTAAGCCGCATCCCGCCCTCTTCAACCGGTTTTTCAGCTTGATGTAGCTTCTGCTCAAAGTCAGTGTAAAAATCGTCTAAAACGCCTTTCCAAGGCGCCTTTCCTGTTGCTATATCGTCAAGCTGTTGTTCCATTTTGGCGGTAAAATCATATGAAATTAAATCGTCAAAGTTCTCCATCAAACGATCGTTAACAATCTCGCCCATTTTTTCAGCATAGAATCGTTTGGTATCTTGGCGCACATAACCACGGTCTTGAATAGTAGAAATAATACTGGCGTAAGTGGAAGGTCGACCAATACCCCGTTTTTCTAATTCTTTAACCAAAGAGGCTTCGTTAAATCTTGCAATTGGCTTGGTGAAATGTTGCTTGGGATTTAAGGCCTTAAGCTTTAGTAATTCGCCTTCTTTTACATCCGGCAACAACAAATCTTCTTCACCCTTTTTGCGAACTTGGTTTTGCACACGAGTCCAACCGTCAAATTTTAAAACTCGACCTTTAGCCGTTAACTCATAATCATTAGCAGCCACTCGTATGGTACTCGCGTCATATTGTGCAGCGACCATCTGACAGGCAACAAACTGTTTCCAAATCAACTCATAAAGACGCTGAGCATCTCGCTCCATAGTCGTCAGTGACTCGGATTTCACATTAACACTAGAAGGTCGTATGGCCTCGTGCGCTTCCTGCGCACCTTCTTTACTGCCATAACTTAAAGCTTTATTTGGTAAATATTTATCACCAAAATTATCGTTGATATAGTTACGACAATTCTCGACCGCTTCACCGCTTAAATTGGTTGAATCGGTACGCATATAAGTAATGTGACCGGCCTCATAAAGGCGCTGCGCCATCATCATGGTCTTTTTAACACCAAAACCTAAACGCGTACTTGCAGCCTGCTGTAACGTAGAGGTAATAAACGGTGCTGAAGGACGACTTTGCGTGGGTTTTGACTCGCGACTGACCACGGTGTAGTCGGCATCTAGCAGATCATTTTGGGCTTTTTCAGCTTGCACCTTGTTTAAAGGTTTAAAATTCTCTTTTTGGTATTTAACCACTTGCATACGCAGTTCGGTGGACTTTGCTGTGAGTAGATCAGCATGCAAATCCCAGAATTCTTCCGGAACAAATGCTTTAATTTCACGTTCACGCTCAACCACTAAGCGCACAGCGACCGATTGTACGCGGCCGGCAGACAAACCACGCGCGACTTTTTTCCACAGTAAGGGCGAGACCATAAAGCCCACAACCCGGTCTAAAAAGCGCCGTGCTTGTTGAGCGTTGACTCGCTCTATATTTAATTTACCTGGGTGTGAAAACGCCTCTTGAATGGCATTTTTAGTGATCTCATTGAACACCACTCGCTGAAAATCCTTAGTTGGATCATTAATGATTTCTTGCAAATGCCAAGCAATGGCTTCCCCTTCCCTATCCAAATCCGTTGCGAGATAGATAGTATCCGCATTTTTAGCTAATTTTTTTAAGTCATTAACGACTTTTTCTTTGCCACTGAGCACTTCGTAGTGAGCATGCCAGTTATCCTTTGGATCCACCCCCATTCTGTCAACAAGCTTCTGATATTCGTAATGTCTTAAATATTCTTCACGCTTTTTTTCAGACAAGTTTTTTAGTGCACTTGCTGGTTTTTTAGGCGCTACTTTACCCAAAGCCTTGGTTGGGAGGTCTCGAACGTGGCCGACACTGGATGTCACAATAAAATTATTGCCGAGATATTTATTAATTGTTTTTGCCTTTGCCGGAGACTCGACAATGACTAGAGACTTTGCCATATATTGGTATTAACCTTTTGATTTTTTTAGGTTTTTATTCACTAAACAGCTCAAATGATGAGTTTATTAGTGGAAAATGCTTTTTAACATATATCTACAAAGTGAATAGAAAACAAGTTCTTCTTCATAGTTATCTGATTTTCTTTTTTTACACTGACTAATGCAGCGAAAATTTGCAAGCACAAAGTTGGCAGTTCACTTAAAAGCAGTATAATACCAAGCCATTCGCGCCTATCTTACGTTTTTAATCCTGTTTCGTAGGCCACTTTAAGTAAAAAGATCTCGATAAAAACAGACCTTGATGGTCAGCATGCAAAAATAACAGAGGTAAAAATGAAACAGTTTGAAGTGAATTTTGATGGCTTAGTTGGACCAACTCATAACTATGCAGGTTTATCATATGGCAATGTGGCTTCTTTAAATAATGCCAGTGCATCAAGCAGCCCTAAACAGGCCGCTAAGCAGGGTTTAAAAAAAATGAAGGCACTGGCAGACCTTGGTATGGTTCAGGGTGTCCTAGCGCCACAAGAGCGTCCTGATGTCTATGCACTGCGTCGTTTAGGTTTCACAGGCACTGACGCTCAAGTTCTTAGCCAAGCTGCTAAACAAGCACCGGCTATTTTTCAAGCTTGCTGTTCTGCTTCAAGTATGTGGACAGCCAACGCAGCCACCGTTTCTCCCAGTGCTGATACTCATGATGGTAAAGTGCATTTCACACCAGCCAATTTAACCAATAAGTTTCATCGCTCACTAGAGCCGCAAGTAACTGGCAATATACTAAAAGCTATTTTTACTGATCCAAAGCATTTTTCTCATCATCAACATCTACCCGATAACGAACATTTTGGGGATGAGGGCGCGGCTAATCACACTCGATTATGTTCAGCTTATGATGAGACTGGCGTAGAAATTTTTGTTTATGGTCGCCACGCCTTTGACAGCAGTAAACCAGCACCCAAAAAATATCCAGCTAGACAGACATTTGAAGCGAGTCAGGCCGTGGTTAGACTACATGGTTTGAGTGATGACAAGGTCGTTTATGTACTGCAAAATCCAGACGTTATCGATCAAGGTGTCTTTCACAACGATGTTATTTCGGTGGGTAATCAAAACGTACTGTTCTACCACGAACTTGCCTTCCATAAAACACAATCAGCGTTAGACGAAATCAAACGTAAGTTCGGTGACAAAGAATTACACTTTATTCGGGTTGATAGCCAAGATGTGAGTCTGCAAGATGCGATTAAGAGTTATTTGTTTAATACCCAAATTATTACCTTGCCAAACGGCTCTATGGCCATTATTGCACCATCTGAATGTGAGGAAAATCCAGCTGTCGCGGCCTACCTTGAAAAACTGGTCAGCTTAAATACCCCCATTCAAGAAGTGAAGTTTTTTGATGTCAAACAAAGCATGCGCAATGGTGGTGGCCCTGCGTGTTTGCGTTTACGGGTTGCCATGACCGAACAAGAACGCGCGGCTGTGAATCAAAGCACATTAATGAATGATGCGCTGTTTGAGCGTCTGAACAATTGGGTGGATACCCACTATCGTGATGAGTTATTAATTGATGACTTACGCGATCCTCAACTTCTGATTGAGTCAAGAACGGCATTGGATGAGTTAACTCAGCTATTGAAGTTAGGTACTGTGTATCCGTTTCAAATGATTTAGTTGACGTTTGATAATTCAATCGAAGGACTAGACTTTAATTCAGAACTTTTTTGGCCAGAGGACCTACAGGGTTTCGCACTTTGCGCCCTTGGAGTCCCTGTGCTGTGCAATTGTCGTGCTGCGCAAAGCTTGCATGACATTTGACTCATTAATTGCCACTAGTCCTAAGCTGAATGAAGATAAATACAATATTAGACGATTCAGCGTATTTTTGAGAGTAGGAGCGGCTTTAGCCGCGAATAAATATTCAGACGCATAACGATAGACAGAAGTAAAAAAAAAGCCCAGTTTTAACTGGGCTTTTGTCATTATTCTTTATCGTTACAACTCGGGCCAGTGCCATAAGGACTAGAAGGTGGTGGTGAACCTTCTTGTTTTAAGTCTTCGGTCAAAACCGGTAACGAAAATATCTGACTTTCCTCTGACTCACTTCCTGCTGACTGCGCCTTAGCAGAGATATCCACAGCGGCCCAAGCACCAAATTGTTTTGCATATGACACATTAATCAATGCTTGCCCGTTTACATCTGTTGTACCTGATGATGGAATGGATACTACATTACCGGGGGTCAATAGCCCATCGCCGTTAAAATCCTCCCCAGCATCGAGTATGCCATTACCATTGATATCTTCATTAGGGCAAGTCGCCGTTATCTCTTGTAGCCAAATCGTATTTATAGTGTCCCAGATCCAATATCCTTTAAAAAATACGCCACCGTCAGTGAATTTTACTGGTGGTGCAGAAAATGTCATTAGAGCATTGGCGACTGGATTTGAATCAGGATCAGTTACAAAGACTGAAAATTCTTTAGAATACGAAGACTGCTGAGGCGCTTCCATCAAACGACCTGTGCCAATTGATATATCAAACGCCCTATCACCTACTGTTAGCAAGGTAAAACTACTAATAGACGGAGTATCATCAACGGTAGCATGTACTTTAACCGCCTCGTAGCTACTTACTGCATTGGAGGTGTATACCGTTGAGGCAATGCCACTTCTGTCAGTTGTCGCTTGATTGGGTGAGATTGTCCCGCCGCTAACATCATCTACTAGAAAATTAACCTTTTTACCTTTAACTAAATTACCATTGATGTCGCGTACAACCGCGGTAATAGTAGCAGTTTGACCACTTGGACCTATAGAGTCTGGCGTCCCATCGACAATAATACTATTTGCTTGAGTGGCGATAAACTCGACCTGAGTACGCGCACTGACTTGGTTATTATCAGCATCCAATCCTGTGGCTGATAATGAAGCAAAACCGGCATTATCTGATTGCAAAGTAAAACTGACTTGCCCACTAGTATTGGTTGTTGCGGAGTTGGCAGTGAACTGACCTCGAGATGAAGTAATTGATACTTGCCCATTCGCATAGGGTACACCGTCTTTAAGCCAGGTAAGCGTCAATAAAGTGGCATCATTAAGGGCAACTTCAGCAGCAGGTGTAGTAGAAAACGAAAAGTCATCTTCTTGCACTACAATTGAAAAATCACTTTGCACATTAAGGGCTGCAGCACTTATAACGTCAGTACCAGCGCTGCTAGCAGTATAATTAATGGTTACTTGGCCAGAAGCAGACGTCAGTGGCGTTGTATTACTTAAGACACCGTTTAGCGCCGTTAAAACAACATTTTGATTTGGAATACCATTGCCGTCAGAGTCCACTAAATTAATTGTTAATGGAACTTCGCTACCAACAATAGCAGAGGATGAACCGTTGATATTAATTTGCGTACCAACCACCTCAATGTCTAATGTTTCTGTAGGCAAATTAGCCGTTTTAGCCGTTACCGTTACGGTGCGATTTTCTTTATTATTTTGGGTTGATAGTGTTGCACGAGCAAGACCATCTGCGCCGGTTATGCCTTGTAGCAAAGCTAAAGACGCGCCTTGATTTGCAGAAAAAGTGACTTCAACCCCTTCCATCAGCACGTTATCGATATTTTTAACCAAGGCAATAAGCTCAACAACATCCGAGCCACTTGAGGCTAACTGAATCGAACTCGCATACAAATCAAGTGAAGCAGGTTGTTCATTTTGCTGGGTGATCCCAGTTGAATTAAAAGTTATAGACGCCGTTTCTCCTGTGCTCAAAGTAGCAACCACAGTGCCTGCGCCAGAATCATTGGCCACTGTCAAACCTATAGTGGCAATGCCCGATGTCCCAGTCGTAGCGGTACCCGCATCATTAGAAAAATCAGCTAAACCAGTCGGTGCAAAGGTAAATGTGACTAAGGTGTCACCTACTATATTACTATCACTATTGGTGACAGTTGCAGACACGGTTAAAGGATTATCACTCGCCAGTTGATTTGATTGCGCACCACTGGCATCAGTAAGGGCCAAAGAAATACTCAGTTCAGTATTTGTAGTCGTGCCGCCCCCCGTGGTTGTGCCCCCACCAGTGGTTGTTTCTCGCTCAATTCCTCCGCCAGAACCTCCACCACAAGCAACTAAGCTCATCAACAAGAGAGCTGTTATTAGAGTTTTTACACGTAACATCATATAAAGTCCTTTCACACATTTTAGTTAAAGTGACACCACTGCTCACTTTTCTGGTTCAGCTTATTCAACAAACTTGCTAGTCTATAGCTAACGGTCTGTTTAAATCGTAATAAATACTAATACTAATAATAAAATCAGGAATGCTATGACTAAAGCCACCCCAACTCCCCATCATAAGTTAGGTCTTACCGCTCGCATCTTTATCGGCATGCTGGCAGGAATCGCCATAGGCGGTATATTAAAACTCTTAAGTGATGATAGCGGAGATTTCTCGTTTAGTGTATTCGACACTGATATTTCTACGTATACCTTTTTAGTAGAGGGTATATTTACCGTCATCGGCACCTTATTTATTAACGCTCTGAAGATGTTGGTGGTCCCACTGGTATTTATATCTTTGGTTTGTGGTACAGCCAGTTTAAGTGACCCAAGTAAACTAGGGCGTTTAGGTGGAAAGGCGGTAGGTTTGTATATTACGACTACAGCCGTAGCCATTACCTTAGCCATTGTATTTGCCATTATCGTCCAACCCGGTGTGGGTTTAAATTTGGCGACTGACGCTAGCTATGCACCCAGTGAATCGCCCTCTTTGGCACAAGTCATTATCGATATGATGCCTTCCAATCCTATCCAGGCTATGGCCCAGGGCAATATGTTACAAATTATTGTATTTGCAGCTTTTTTTGGTGTTGCTTTAGCGATGATAAAAGGCGCCAGCGGAGAGCGTTTACGAACTTTTTTTGATGATTTAAATGAAGTAATCATGCGGGTTGTTACCATTGTCATGAACCTTGCGCCCTACGGTGTATTTGCATTGATGGCAAAACTGGCGGCCACCACTGACTTAAAAACCTTCCAAGGTCTAACCGTTTACTTTTTCTTGGTATTGTTCGTCTTATTTGTCCATGCACTGGTGACATATCCTATTGTACTCAAGTTATTCAGTGGTCTTAATCCCCTAACTTTACTCAGAAAAATGCGCGAGCCAGCAATGTTCGCCTTTAGTACAGCAAGTAGCAGCGCGACCTTGCCAGTAACCATTGAAACAGCCAATAAGAAACTAGGGGTAAAAACCTCTGTGGCGTCGTTTACCCTCTCCTTGGGCTCGACTATAAACATGGACGGCACTGCGATTATGCAGGGTGTTGCCACCGTTTTTATAGCTCAAGTGTATAATGTTGACCTAAGTGTTTCGGATTATTTAATGGTGATCCTGACCGCGACACTGGCTTCAATAGGTACAGCGGGTGTGCCGGGGGTGGGTTTGTTAATGTTGGCGATGGTGCTGCAGCAAGTCAATTTGCCCGTAGAAGGAATTGCCTTAATTATTGGCGTCGACCGTTTATTAGATATGACCAGAACGGCGGTTAATGTTACCGGCGATTGTGTGGTCTCATGTATCGTAGCAAAAAGCGAAAAAGAACTAGATGTATCGGTTTACAATGACCCTAAGGCCGGACTTAAATACGAAGAAATAAACTAGTCAGCGCTAAGTTAAACAAAAAAGAGCGCTTTAATGCGCTCTTTTTTTATCCTAGAAATTTAGTGCCCTAACACCTCTGCCGGATTAATTTTTGCTGCTTTTAGTGCAGGATATAAGGTAGCTAACAAACTCAGTAACAGGGCGATGATGGCTGTCATCACTACTTCATTCCAATGCAACTCTGATGGTAAAAAATCAATAAAATACACATCACCTGATAAAAACTGCACATTAAAAAGCGTTTCCACAAAATGAGCTACCTGAGCCAAGTTACTCGCCATTAATACACCTAGTACTACGCCCCAAAGTGTTCCTATTGCGCCGTTTAATAAACCTTGCAGCATAAAGGTTTGAATAATGAGTGAATCTTTCGCTCCCATACTTTTCAACATAGCTATTTCACTTTGTTTTTCATTAACCGCCATGACTAGAGTAGAAACAATATTAAAACACGCTACCGCAATAACCAAAATCAGAGCAACATAAACTACACTGCGCACTAATTGGATATCCTGGTATAGATTACCCTCAGTTCTTGTCCAGTCAGACATATAAACTTCTGGCGCCATGGCGAAGCCTAATTCAGGAACGATAATAGGCGCGGCAAAAGGGTCGTTAAACCGCAAACGCAGGCCTTGTGCGCCATTTTTCACACCTAGGGTTTCTGCTGCCAAAGACATATGCATTAAACCAAGATGATTACTTAACTCACCCGCTAAATTGAGACTTCCAACGACGTCTAGCCACAAGGACTTGGGCGCACGTAAACTGAGATCATTAGTAATTTGTGGCAACAATAACTGCACTTTATCGCCAATTTTAAGCTCGAGATGTTGCATGATCCCCTGCCCCAGCAAAACGGCATTTTCATTACGTAAAAATGTTTGCCATTGTGCATCGGTAACTTGAGTTACTTTTTGGTTTTGCTCAGCAAAATCTGGACTTAAGGCTGACATTTCGACTGCTTTGAGTTCATTGCCTTTTTGCAACATGCCAGTGGCTTTTACAAACGGCTCAATAAAGCTGATACGATTATCGTCAGACAGTTTACGAATCTCCTCTTGCCAATCAGCTAAGCCATTAACATCTACCGCTGTGTATTCACCATGGGGAATTATGGCCAGTAAACGGTCCTGCAATTCTCGCTCAAAACCATTCATAACTGACAGCAATAAGATCAACACAAAACAGCCCAAACCAATGCCAACGGTAGATGAGGCTGAAATAAATGAAATGAAGCCGTTTTGTCTTTTATTACTTCTGAATCGCCACGCTAAACTAAACACTAAGGGCATTAGGCAGTTTCCGTGCTAGCAGAATCTTGCAACTCACCATCGATTAAACTGAGTGAGCGGTCTAATTTACTGGCTAACTCAATATCATGGGTAACCACTACAAAACTGGTTTGAAATTGTGTTTGCAGTTCACGGAGTAACTGATAAATGCCTTCACCGGTTTTATGATCTAAATTACCGGTAGGTTCGTCAGCTAATACTAGACTGGGTTTATTTACGAGAGCACGAGCAATAGCAACCCGTTGTCTTTCTCCACCAGAGAGTTCTGCAGGTTTGTGAGTAGCGCGATGTTGCAAGCCTACCCTAGTTAAAATTGCCATGGCTTCTTGCTCAGCAAATTTAACGGATTTTTTAGCAATAAGCAGAGGCATTGCGACATTTTCTAAAGCGCTAAATTCAGGTAAGAGATGATGAAATTGATAGACAAATCCTAAAGATTCATTTCTAAATTGCGCTTGTTGATTAGCTGAAAACTTAAAGATGTCTTGTTGTTCAAACCAAACATGGCCGCTTGAGGGCTTATCTAGTGCACCTAATAAATGCAGCAAGGTACTTTTACCTGAGCCTGAACTGCCAACAACGGCCACCTGCTCACCTTTAGCAATGCTAAAGCTGACATTTTTTAGCACCTGAACCTGATTGACACCCTCATTAAATATTTTATTTAAATTTGTGCATTTGAGTAATTCACTCATAGAAATGACGATATCCCATACCAATTAATTTTTCACTTGGCGCAACTATGCGCACAGCAGCGATTATATTCTGTGCCTATCATAGCAATTTATGGGGCGCTAAAAATACAAAGTATTAGGAACAAAGTTAATAATTTAACAAAGATAAGATGAAAAGGAGAATTTTAAAAAGATAACTGTGGGGAACTGTTTGAATGTCGACTATTTATTGGCGGAGTGGACGGGACTTGAACCCGCGACCCCCGGCGTGACAGGCCGGTATTCTAACCAACTGAACTACCACTCCAGCGTAATCAAAACAAATCTAACAATATTAAAGTTGGCGGAGTGGACGGGACTTGAACCCGCGACCCCCGGCGTGACAGGCCGGTATTCTAACCAACTGAACTACCACTC